>NZ_JBIAZN010000026.1:0-116561 GCF_042899225.1 Streptomyces sp. NPDC000134 | reverse complement strand
ATTGTTGTGGGGACGGCGGTGGCGGGGCGGGGTGAGGCGTGGTTGGAGGAGTTGGCGGGGTTTTTCGTCAATACGTTGGTGTTGCGGGTCGATGTTGGTGGTGATCCGTCGTTCGCTGAGGTGTTGGGGCGGGTGCGGGAGGTGGATCTGGGGGCGTATGCGCATCAGGATGTGCCGTTCGAGCGTCTGGTGGAGGAGCTGAATCCGGCGCGGTCGTTGTCGCGTAATCCGTTGTTCCAGGTGATGCTGGCGTTGGAGAATGTGCCTGAGGCGCGGTGGGAGTTGCCGGGGTTGCGGGTGAGTCCGGTGATGCCGGGGGAGGCGCCGCCGGCGCGGTTCGATCTGTCGGTGACCTTGGCTGAGAGGCGGGACGCCGGGGGTGCTCCGGCCGGGCTGGGCGGGGGCATCCTGTACGCCGCCGACCTGTTCGACGAGGACACCGTGCGGGGACTGGCCGAGCGGCTGGCCCGGGTGCTGGAACAGGTCGCGGCCGATCCCGAGATCCGGCTCAGCGATCTCGACCTGCTCGACGAGGGCGAGCGGGCGCGGGTGGTCGAGGGGTGGAACGCCACCGCGCTGCCCGTCGCCGACGACCTGCTGCCCGATCTCATCCGGGCCCGTGCCCTGCGGTCGCCTGCCGCGCCGGCGCTCCGCTGCGGTGAAGATGCCGTCGCCTACGGAGACTTGGAGGCCCGTGTCAATCGACTGGCGCGGTATCTGCGGAAGCTGGGCATCGGGCGGGAGTCGCGGGTCGGGCTGTGTCTGCCGCGTGGGGTGGAGATGGTCGTCGGGATGCTCGCCGTGTGGAAGGCCGGTGGCGCGTACGTGCCGCTGGACCCGGCGTATCCCGCCGACCGGCTGGCGTTCATGCTCGCCGACAGCGAGGCCACCGTCGTACTGACGACGCGCGGTACTGCCGTTGATCTGCCGCTCAAGGGGCAGCGGCTGGTCCTGCTCGATCAGGAGGCCGTCGCGCGAGTCATCGCGTCCGAGTCCGCTGAGCCGCTGGCTGATGTGCGGGTGGGGCCGGACGAGTTGGCGTATGTGATCTATACGTCGGGTTCGACCGGGCGTCCCAAGGGTGTGGCCGTCGCGCATCGAGGCGTCGCCAATCTCGCGGCGGCGATGCGTCCCGTACTGGGTGCGGGTGAAGGGGTCACCACCCTCCAGTTCGCGTCCTTCAGCTTCGACGCGGCCGTTCTCGACGTCGCCGTGACCCTGGCCGCGGGCGGCACGCTGGCGATCGCCTCGGACGAGGAGCGGGCGGAACCGGAGGAACTGGCGGAGATGATCCGTACCTCCGGTGCGTCGGTGGCGAGTGTGGTGCCGACCTTGCTGGGGCTGCTCGACCCGGCCGAGGTGCCCGGGGTGAAGAACTGGGTGCTGGGCGCCGAACGGCTCACCGCGGACCTCGCCGCCCGATGGGCCGGGCGGACGGCGGTGTGGAACACCTACGGCCCCACCGAGGCCACCGTCATCACCACCGCCACCCCCGTCGACCCGGGCATCACCCCGGACGACCGGCCTCCCGCCATCGGCGCTCCGATCGGCAACATGCGGGTGTTCGTGCTCGACGACTTCCTCAGGCCGGTGCCGCCGGGCGTGGTGGGCGAGGTCCACATCGCCGGGCCTGGGCTGGCGCGGGGTTACATCGGTCGCCCCGGCCTGACCGCCGAACGGTTCGTGGCCTGCCCGTTCGTTCCCGGTCAGCGGATGTACCGCTCCGGTGACCTGGCGAAATGGTCGACGGACGGCCAGTTGCACTTCGCCGGGCGCGCCGACGAGCAGGTCAAGATACGGGGCTTCCGCATCGAACCCGGCGAGGTCGCCGCCGTTCTCACCGCCCACGCCGACATCGCTCAGGCCGTGGTCGTCGTCCGCGAGGACCGTACGGAGCACATGCGTCTGGTCGCCTACGTCGTTCCCGCGGCCGGTGCGGCGGCGGACGTGGATGTCCGCGCGCTCCGGGAGTTCGCCGCCACCCGGCTGCCCGACCACATGCTTCCGGCCGCCGTGATGGTGCTGGAGGCCCTGCCGCTCACGCCCAACGGCAAGCTCGACCGCGCCGCACTGCCGGACCCCGAGTTCGCCGCCCGGCAGGACCTCGACCGCGCACCCGGGAACGAGGTCGAGGAGACCGTCTGCGCACTGTTCGCCGAGGTGCTCCGCCTCGAACGCGTCGGTGTCGACGCCGACTTCTTCGAACTGGGCGGCAACTCGGCGCTGGCGATCCGCCTGGCGGAGCGCATCCGCACGCGGTTCGAGGTCGACCTGAGCATGCGGCACTTCTTCGGCGCGCCCACACCGAGCGGTGTCGCCGCGATGCTCGGCTCGAAGGTGCTCCCGGCGTTGCTCCCGGTCGAGCACACCGGTGACGTACCCCTGACGGCGACCCAGCTCCGTGTCCGGGCGCGGGCGCGACGGGACGACGCCGTGGCATGGCAGACGCCGGTCGCCCTGCGCCTGACCGGCGACCTGGACCGGGCCGCGCTGCACCGCGCCCTGGAGGACGTGGCGGCCCGCCACGACATCCTGCGCACGGTCTTCCCCGACACCGAGGGCGTGCCGAGCCAGCACATCCTGGCCGCCGGCACCGACGCCGCCCGCCCCCTGCTCAGGGCGACACCGACGACCGAAGCCGCGCTGCCGGAGCTGCTGGCGGCCGGCGCCGCGCACCGTTTCGACCTCGCCCGGGAGACACCCTGGGCGGCGTACCTGTTCGCCCTCTCCGACACCGAGCACGTACTGCTGGTGGTGGTGCACCGGATCGCCGCCGACGACACCTCGGCGGAACTCCTCGTCCGCGACCTGGCCGCCGCCTACGCCGCGCGGCAGGAAGGCCGCGCGCCGCGCCGCGCGCCACTGCCGCTGCAGTTCGCCGACTACGCGGTCTGGGAGCACGAACTGCTCCGGGGCGAGCAGGACCCGCACAGCCTCGTCAGCGACCAGATCGCCTACTGGAAGGAAACCCTGGCCGGTATGGCGGCGGCCACGGAACCGCCCGTCGACCGACCGCGGCCCGAACCGGCCGCCGGGGTCGCGGCGTACCGTACCGCGTGCGTCCCGCTGCGCCTCGGACGGGACGCGCACCGACGCCTCATGAACGCGGCGCAATCCCTGGGGGCCTCCGCCTTCACGGTGGTGCACACCGCGCTCGCGCTGCTGCTGACGCGACTCGGCGCCGGAGACGACATCACGCTCGGCACCACCCTGGACCGCAAGGGCACGGAGGGTGTCCTCCAAGGCGTCGCCGGCCCCTTCGCGGGTCGGCTGCCGCTGCGGACCCGCACCTCTGGCGACCCCACCTTCCTGGAACTGCTGCGCCGGGCGCACGAGACGAACGAGCAGGCACGCCTGCGTCCGGACGTACCGTGGGAACGGCTGACGGAGGTGCTGCCCCTGCCCCACTCGGAGGCGTACCACCCCGGCCTCCGGATACTGCTCGACGTCCACGACGACGTCGACGAGTACTGGCACCTCGCCGCCCTGCCCGGCCTCGCCACCCACAGGGAACCCGTGCCGGTGCACGGGTCCGACCTGGAGCTGCGGTTCGACCTCACCGAGCACCTCCTGAACGACGGCGGCCCCGACGGCATCGACGGCCATCTGCATTACGCCACCGACCTCTTCGACGCCGACACCGTCACCGCACTCGCCGAGCGCCTCGTCCGCGTACTGGAACAGGCCGCCGCCGATCCCCACGTGCGGCTGAGCCAGGTGGACGTCCTGCTGGACGCCGCCGAACGCCACCGCCTCGTGGCGGCCGGCAACGACACGGCGGCGGAACTCCCGGACGGCACCGTCCTCGACCTGGTGGCGGCGCACACCGCCCGCACTCCCGACGCCATCGCCGTCACGGACCACGACGGCACGCTCACCTACGCGGAACTGGACGCCGTCGCCGGCCGGCTCGCCGGCAAGCTGGCCGCCCGGGGCATCGGACCGGAGGACGTCGTGGCCGTGGCGTCGCCGCCGACCACGACCCTTGCCGCCGCACTGCTGGGCGTGCTCAGGTCCGGCGCCGCCTGCCTCCTCACTCACCCCTCCCGACCGCTCGCCGCGGCGCCCCGCCCGGCAGCCCTGGTCCGCACCCCGGCCACGGCCCGGCAACGGCCCGCGGACAGTGCGGTGCCGGTGGTGACGCTCGACGATCCCCGGTCGGCCGCCACCACCGCCGACACCACCGCCACGACCACGACCACGACCACGGCCACGGCCACGGCCACGGTCACGCGGGGACACGCCGACGGTGGGCCGTCCTCCAACGGCGCTCGTAACCGCGCCGGCACACCACTGCCCGGTCACGCGGCACTCGTCCTCCCGGACCTCCACGCCCCCGACACCGGGGCCATCACCGGCCCGCACACGGTCATCGAGCACCGGGCACTGCTCAACCACACCGTGCACGGCATACCGGGCTCCCCGTCCGGCCGAGCGGTCACGCTCGACGTCCGTGCCCCGCTGCCCGCGCTGCTGACCCCGCTGCTCGCCGCCCTCGGCACGGGTACCGGCGTCCGCCTCCTCGACCCCACCCGCCCGGCCCATCACCCGGACGAATCCTCGACCCTGGTCACCACCGCCGACCTGCTGCGGGGCACCGAGTGGCCGGGCGGCGAGGAAACGCCGTACGCGCGGGTCGTGGTGGTGGACGACTCGGAACTGGAGGAGTGGCCCGTCCGGCGGCCCGGGACGGTGATGGCCGGTGGTCACGCCCTGGCGGAGACCGGCGGGCGGTGGCTGGACCGCCGTACCGGCCCCGGACTGACCCAGCCGTCCCCGGGGAAGCCGATGACCAACACCCGCGCCTACGTACTCGACGACCTCCTGCGGCCCGTGCCGCCCGGGGCCGTGGGAGACCTTTACGTGGCGGGCGCCTCGCTGGCACGGGGTTACGCCGGAGCCCCCGGCCGGACCGGTGAGCGCTTCGTCGCCTCCCCCTACGGCCCCGAGGGCGAACGGATGTTCCACACCGGCAGGCGGGCCAGGCGAACCGCCGAGGGCCTGCTCACGCTGTCGGCCAACGGCCGGGACACGGACCGCGGCGAGCGGCCGGCCCCGCTCCCGGGGACGGTCAGCAGGCGGTACAGCCTCGATGTGCTGCTGCCGCTGCGCGCCGGCGGCAGCCGCCCCCCGCTGTTCTGTCTGCACCACGGCAGCGGGCTGAGCTGGGGTTACGCGGCACTGCTCCAGCACCTGCCGCCCGATCTGCCGGTGTACGGCGTGCAGGCCCGCGGCCTGGTGGACGCCGCGCTCCTGCCAGAGACCGTCGGGGAGATGGCGGCGGACTACGCCGACCGGGTCCGCACCGTCCAGCCCGACGGCCCCTACCACCTGCTGGGCTGGTCGTTCGGCGGAATCGTCGCCCAGGCGATCGCCACCCGACTGCAAGAACAGGGCGCGGAGGTCCGGCTGCTGGCACTGCTCGACGCCTACCCGGACGGCGCCGGCGGAACCGCCACCGCCACCGCCACCGCCACCGGAGCCTCCTCCGCCACCGGAATCGCCACCGGAATCGCCACCGCCTCCGGGGCCTCCTCCGTCTCCGACGAGCCGGGCGCACGGCACCTCGTGCACGAGGCCGGCGACCCCCACCCCCCGGCCGGTGATCCGCTCCCCGTGGACGAACCGCTGCGGACGAACATGCGCACGGTGATGCGCCACGCCGCCCGGCTCGCGCGGCAGCACAGCCCCGACCGCTTCCGGGGTGACGCCGTCCTCTTCCTCGCCACCGAGAACCGTCCCGCGGATCTGCCGCTGCCGCTCGCGCGGACGAGCTGGGCGCCCTTCGTCACCGGCGAGATCGAGACGTACGAGCTGGCCACCGACCACGACGGCCTGCTCCAGGCCGCCCACCTGCCGCACGTCGGGCGGGTCATCACGGAGAAACTCCACGCCTCCGGCCGGGCCCGGACCGACGAAAGGGGCACGTGAATGTCAGACCCGTTGGACGTCGTCACACACCGGGACGGTCTCGACCCACTGCCGGAGCTGCGCCGCATGAGCGCCGAGACACCCCTCGTCGAAGCCGGCGACCACCTGTGGATGGCGGTCGGCCGGACAGAGATACGGGCGGTCCTCAGCGACACGGCAAGGTTCACCACCAGGCCGCCCGCGGAGAACGAGGAGGCGTCCCGAAGGCTGGCCGAACCCGGAAACCCCTTCCACTACGACCCGCCCGAACACACCCGCATCCGGCGGATGCTGACGCCCGAGTTCACGGTCGGCCGGACGCGGAGCATGCAGCCCCTCATCGAGGAGATCGTGCGGGAGCGCCTGGATTTCCTGGAGCGCACCGGCCCGCCCGCGGACCTCATGCGCCTCGTCGCCTGGCCCGTCACCGGCCTGATCACCTGCTCGCTGCTCGGTATCCCCCGCGACGACGTGGACGAGATCACACGCAACACCACCGTACGCGCCAACGGAACCGGCACCAAGCAACTGGCGGCCGGGAACGCGCACCGCGCCTACCTGGAGGCACTGGTGGCGCGGAAGCGCCGGCACCCCGATGGCGACGACCTGCCGAGCCGACTGATCCGGGAACACGGCCCGGAGGTCACCGACGACGAACTGCGGGGCATGTGCTCGGCCGTCCTGCTCTCCGAACTGGAGGGCGGCGCCCACATGCTGGGAGGGAGCGCGTTGGCGCTGATGCAACACCCGGACCAGTTCGCCCTCCTGCGCGCCCGGCCGGAGCTGACGGACCGGGCCGTGGAGGAACTGCTCCGCTACCTCACGATCGTTCCCGGTGTCTCACCCCGCACCGCCCGGGAGGACGTGCCCCTCGCCGGGCGGGTCATCAAGGCCGGTGACATCGTGCACTGCGCGCTGCTCGCCGCCAACCGCGCGCAGCCCCCCGGCGCACCGCGCGACGACCTCGACATCACCCGTGACAGCACCGGACACATGGCCTTCGGGCACGGTATCCACTTCTGCGTGGGGGCACCCCTGGCCAGGACGCAGACGAAGATCTTCCTCGCGGCGCTGGTCGAACGGTTCCCCGGCCTGCGCCTGGCCATACCGCCGGACAAGCTGCGCTTCCGGCTGCGGTCGCCACAGCACGGACTGGAAGCGCTGCCCGTCGCCTGGTAGGAGGGGGAGAAGAGGATGAACGCTCGGTCCGGCGAAAGCCTGCCGCTCTCGGACGCCCAGCAGGGAATCTGGCTGGCCCAGCACATCGACGGCGCCCGCGGCGCCTACCGCGCCGGCCAGCAGGTCGAGATACTGGGCCCGGTCGACACGGACCTCCTCGAACGCGCGCTGCGGCAGGTCACCGCCGAGACCGACGTCCTGCGCGTCCGCTTCACCGAGTCGGCCGCCGGCGTGCGCCAGCACCTGGGCCCGGCACCAGGGTGGCAGCTCCCCCTGATCGACCTCAGCCTGCGGGACGACCCGAGGCAGGCCGCGGAATCGTCGATGCGCGGCCAACTGCGCCGGCCGACGGACCCTGCCCGGGACCACCTCTTCTCCCACACCCTCTACCGACTGGCGGACGACCACTACCTCTGGTTCCACTCCTACCACCACCTCCTGATGGACGCCTTCGGATGCTCCCTGGTGGCCCGCCGCGCCGCCGACGTGTACACGGCCCTGCTGCACGGCGACCCCAGCGACCCGCCGCGACACGCAACCCTCCACGAGCTGGCGGCGCGGGAGGCCGCCTACCGGGACTCCGCACAGTACGAACGCGACCGCCGGTACTGGCGCGACCACTTCGCGGACCGGCCCGGCCTTCCGAGCCTCCCCGGCCACGGGGCGACCACCACCGCCGACGACGACGCACCACGCGAGACGGGCCGCCTCACCCCCGCCACCGCGGGCGCCCTGCGAACGACCGCCGCACGCGCCGGGACCAGCGTGTCCCGGCTCATCATCGCCGCGACGGCGCTGTTCACCAGCAGGCTGACCGGCACCCGTGAACCGGTGATCAGCCTCCCGGTCACTGGCCGCACGACGGAACAGGACCGGCACACGCCCTGCACGATGGCCAACCTGCTGCCACTCCGGCTGACGATCGGCCCCGGCACGAGCCTGACCGAACTGGCCCGGCAGACGGAGACCGAGGTGAGCGGGCTGCTGGACCACCAGCGCTTCCGCGGGGAGCGTCTGCGCCGGGAACTGAACTGGCCGGACGGCGACCGCCGGCACTTCGGCCCCTACGTGAACATCGTGCCCACCGGCGGTGACCTCTGGTTCGGCGAACACCGGGCCATCGTCCGGGACCTGTCCAGCCGACGCGTCGAGGAATTCGGCGTACTGGTCGACGGCATCCGAGACGACCAAGGTCCGCTGATCACCCTGGAATCCGACCCCGCGCGGAACGACCTGGCCTGGACCCGGGCCGCCCACGGCTCCTTCCTGCGGCTCCTGGAACACCTGGCCACCGACCCTTCGACAGCCGTGGACCGGCTCGACGGACTGGGCGAGGGCGAGCGGGCGCGGGTGGTGGGGGAGTGGAACGCCACCGCACGGGAGGTGCCTTCCGGTTCCGTGGCGGACCTCATCGCCGCGCGGGCCGGGCGGTCGCCGGGGGCGGTGGCGGTGCGGTGTGGTGCGGATGCGGTGTCGTACGGGGAGGTGGAGGTTCGGTCGAATCGGTTGGCGCGGTATCTGCGTGGTGTGGGGGTGGGGCGGGAGTCGCGGGTTGGGTTGTGTCTGCCGCGTGGGGTGGAGATGGTCGTCGGGATGCTCGCGGTGTGGAAGGCGGGTGGGGCGTATGTGCCGCTGGACCCGGCGTATCCCGCTGACCGGCTGGCGTTCATGCTCGCCGACAGCGGAGCCGACTTGGTGGTGTCCGTCTCGAGCCTGTCGCCGGTGGGCGAGCGGGTGCTGTTGCTCGATGAGTGCGCCGAGGCGATCGCGTCCGAGTCCGCTGAGCCGCTGGCTGATGTGCGGGTGGGACCGGACGAGTTGGCGTATGTGATCTATACGTCGGGTTCCACCGGGCGTCCCAAGGGCGTGGCCGTCGCTCACCGGGGCGTCGCGAACCTGGTGGCGGCTATGCGTCCCGTACTGGGTGCGGGTGAAGGGGTCACCACCCTCCAGTTCGCGTCCTTCAGCTTCGACGCGGCCGTTCTCGATGTCGCCGTGACTTTGGCGGCGGGTGGCACGCTGGCGATCGCCTCCGAGCAGGTGCGGGAGGACCCTGGGGCGCTGGCCGAGATGATCCGTGCCTGCGGTGTGAGCACGGCGAGTGTGGTGCCCTCGCTGTTGGGAGTGCTGGACCCGGCCGAGGTGCCGGGGGTGGAGAACTGGGTCCTGGGTGCGGAACGGCTGACGGCTGACCTGGCGGCGCGGTGGAGTGCGCGGGCTCGGGTGTGGAACACGTACGGGCCGACCGAGGCGACCGTGATCAGTACGGTGACGAGGGCTCCGCTGGATGCGGGAATCCGGCCGGGGGACGTGTCGCCGGCTATCGGTGCTCCGATCGGCAATGCCCGGGTGTACGTGCTCGATGGGTTCCTCCAGCCGGTGGCGCCGGGGTTGGTGGGGGAGGTGTATCTCGCCGGGCCGGGGCTGGCGCGGGGGTACGTCAGTCGTCCGGGGCTGACCGCTGAGCGGTTCGTGGCCTGCCCGTTCCTTCCCGGTCAGCGGATGTACCGCTCCGGTGACCTGGCGAAGTGGTCGGCGGACGGGCAGTTGCACTTCGCCGGGCGTGCTGATGAGCAGGTGAAGATCCGGGGCTTCCGGATCGAGCCGGGCGAGGTCGAGGCGGTGCTGGCCGCTCACCCGGATGTCGGCCAGGCCGCCGTGGTCGTACGCGAGGATCGCCCCGGGGACAGGCGGCTGGTCGCCTATGTCGTCCCCGGTGAGCTGGACGGTGCTGAACTGCGTGAGTACGTCGCGAAGACCTTGCCGGAGTACATGGTCCCCGCCGCCGTCGTGACCCTCGACGCGTTCCCCCTCACCCCCAACGGCAAGCTCGATCGCTCTGCTCTACCCGCCCCCGACCGGGTCGGCGGGGGTGTGCGGCGCGGGCCGGGCACGCCGACGGAGGAGGTGCTCTGCGGGCTGTTCGCCGAGGTGCTGGGTGTGGAACGGGTCGGTGCCGAGGACTCGTTCTTCGAACTGGGCGGGGATTCCATCCTCGCGATGCTGGTCGTCTCCGGCGCGCGACGGGCGGGACTGTCGATCACTTCGCGGCAGATGTTCGACCTGCGGACCCCGGCGGCCCTGGCGTCCGCGGCGAGCACACCCGAGGCGGCCGTCGACGGCGACGAGACCGGAGTCGGCGAGGTGCCGCTGACTCCGGTGATGCGGGAGCTGCTGGCGCGGGTCGGCCCCGACGAGGTGGGCGGGATCGTGCAGTCGGGCGTACTGCTGACTCCGCCCGACCTGGACATGGACGTGCTGGCCGGGGCGGTCCAGGCACTGGTCGACCACCACGACGTGTTGCGGGCACGGCTGGTCCACGGTCCGGGCAGGCAGGACTGGCGACTGGCGGTGCCGGAACCGGGGACCGTGCCGGCCGGCTCCTGGCCGCGTCGGGTCGACGCGGCCACGGGGGAACTGGACCGGTTGGTGGTGGAGCAGGCGCGGGCGGCGGTGGAGCGGCTGGACCCGCGGGCCGGGGTGATGGTGCAGGCGGTGTGGCTGGATGCCGGGGCGGGGGTGCCGGGCCGCTTGCTGCTGGTGGTGAATCACCTGGTGGTGGACTCGGTCTCCTGGCAGGCGCTGTTGCCGGACCTGGCCGAGGCGTACGCCGCGCTGGCGGCCGGCCGGGAGCCGATGTTACTTCCGGTGCCGACGTCGTTCAGGCAGTGGAGCCGTGCCTTGACCGACCAGGCCGAAAGCCGGGATCGTGCCGCGGAGTCGGCGCAGTGGACGAGCCTGCTTCAGGGGGCGGACGCTCTCCTGACGGCGGAGCCGGTGGACCCGGCCCGGGATGTGGGGGTCACCGTTCGGCGGACGTCGGTGACGGTCCCGGCCGAGACGACGACGGCCTTGCTGACGCAGTTGCCCGCCGCGTTCCATGCGGGAGTCGACGAGGTCCTGTTGACCGGCTTGGCGGCGGCGCTGGCGGAGTGGGCCGGCGGGAGTGCGGCCGACGGGTTCCTGGTGGACGTGGAGGGGCACGGCCGGGTGCCGCTGCGTCCGGGCATGGAACTGTCCCGCACTGTCGGCTGGTTCACCGGCATCCGCCCGGTACGGCTGGGCACAGGGACACTGGAACCGGCGGAGATACGGGCGGGCGGCCCGGCGGCGGGGCAGGCACTGAAGCGGGTCAAGGAGCAGATACGGTCCGTGCCCGGCGACGGACTCGGCCACGGGCTGCTCCGCCACCTGAACCCGCACACCGCGCCCACCTTCTCGACCCTCCCGGCCTCTCAGATCGGTTTCAACCACCTCGGGCGGCGCAGCGACCGTGTGCGGTACTGGGAGTTGATGGCCGAGCACGGCCCCGGTGACCACTCCGGCGGGCGGGCACCGGTGATGCACGCGCTCGAAGCCGAGACCGTGGTACGTGACCGGGCCGGCGGTCCCGAGCTGACGTTGAGTGTGGCGTGGCCGGAGCGGTTGCTGGGCGAGGCGCGTGCGCGGGAGTTGGTGGAGGGGTGGGCGGCGATGCTGGCCGGGCTCGCCGCTCAGCAGGCCGGTGGTCACACCCCGTCCGACTTCCCGCTGGTGGCACTGGAGCAGGCGCACGTCGAGGAGGTGGAGGCGGACCTGCCGCTGCTGGCGGACGTGCTGCCGGTCACGCCGTTGCAGGAGGGCCTGCTCTTCCACGCGCAGTACGACGACGTAGGCACCGACGTCTACGTCGAGCAGATCGTCCACTGTCTGGACGGCCCACTCGACACGGAGACCTTGCGGAAGTCCTGGCAGGCACTGCTCGACCGGCACACCAGCCTGCGCGCGGGCTTCCGGCAGCTCGCCGGGCTGGAACATCCCGTCCAGGTCGTCGCCCAGGGCGTGGCACTGCCGTGGCGGCAGGAAGACCTGTCCGCGCGTGCGACGGGCAGCGCCCAGGCCGAGGCGGAGCGGCTGGAGCGGACGGAACGGGCCCGCCGCTTCGATCCGACGAAGCCGCCGCTGCTGCGCATCCTTCTGATCGAGGTGTCGCCCGGCCGGTTCCGCATGGTGATCACGTTGCATCACCTGGTGCTGGACGGCTGGTCGCTGCCGGTGCTGATGCGTGAGCTGTGGGCCTGTTACGAGGCGGGCGGCAGTGCGGCCGGGCTGCCTGCTGTGACGCCGTACCGGGAGTATCTGGCGTGGCTGGCCCGGCAGGACAAGGAGGCCGCGCGGCGGGCGTGGCGGGAGGCGTTGGCCGGGGCCGACGAACCGACCCTGGTCGCACCCACCACTTCGCAGGCCGGACAGGCGGCCGTCGGCCATGTGAGCAGCACGCCGGACGAGGAACTGGTCGCCTCGCTACGAGACCTGGCGCGAGGCCACGACCTCACCCTCAACACGGTCCTCCAGGGCGCCTGGGCCCTGCTGATCGCCAAGCTGACCGGGCGGTCCGACGTGGTGTTCGGGGCGACGGTGGCGGGGCGGCCCGCGGAACTCCCCGGCATGGAGAACATGCTCGGACTGTTCCTCAACACCGTGCCGGTGCGGGTGCGGATCACCCCCACCGGGACCGTCGGCGGGTTGCTTGCCGAACTTCAGTCCCAGCAGTCCGCGTTGCTCGACCACCAGCATCTGGGGCTGACCGAGATCCAGCGGGTGGCCGGGACCGGTGCCACCTTCGACACGCTGCTGGCCTTCGAGAACTACCAGGCGGATCGGAGCGGCCCGCCCGAGCCCCTCCGCCTCACGCGGACCACCTTCAAGGAGTCGACCAACTACGCACTGGTCCTGGGCGTTGATCCGCGCGAGGGACTGCGGCTGCGGCTGGACCACCGGCTGGACGTGTTCGAAGAGGACACCGCCCAGGCATTGATCGACCGGTTGACGCGGGTGCTGGGACAGATCGCGGCAGATCCTCAGATCCGACTCGGTGACGTGGAGGTGTTGAGCGCGGGTGAGCGGGCGCGGGTGGTGGGGGAGTGGAACGCCACCGCGCTACCGGTCGCCGAAGACCTGCTGCCCGACCTGATCCGATCCCGCGCGCTGGCTTCACCCGCTGCTGTTGCCCTTCGCTGCGGCGCGGATGCGGTGTCGTACGGGGAGGTGGAGGGTCGGTCGAATCGGTTGGCGCGGTATCTGCGTGGTGTGGGGGTGGGGCGGGAGTTGCGGGTGGGGTTGTGTCTGCCGCGTGGGGTGGAGATGGTCGTCGCGATGCTCGCGGTGTGGAAGGCGGGTGGGGCGTATGTGCCGCTGGACCCGGCGTATCCCGCTGACCGGCTGGCGTTCATGCTCGCCGACAGCGGAGCCGACTTGGTGGTGTCCGTCTCGGGTCTGTCGCCGGTGGGCGAGCGGATGCTGTTGCTCGATGAGTGCGCCGAGGCGGTCGCGTCCGAGTCCGCTGAGCCGCTGGCTGATGTGCGGGTGGGACCGGACGAGTTGGCGTATGTGATCTATACGTCGGGTTCGACCGGGCGTCCCAAGGGCGTGGCCGTCGCTCACCGAGGTGTTGCGAACCTGGCGGCGGCTATGCGTCCCGTGCTCGGTGCGGGTGCAGGGGTTACCACCCTTCAGTTCGCGTCCTTCAGCTTTGACGCGGCTGTTCTGGATGTCGCCGTGACATTGGCCGCCGGTGGCACGCTGGCCATCGCCACGGATGAGGAACGGGAAGACTCGCAGGCGTTGGCGGAGATGATCCGTACCTCCGGTGTGTCGGTGGCGAGTGTGGTGCCGTCCCTGCTGGGAGTGCTGGACCCGGCCGAGGTGCCGGGGGTGGAGAACTGGGTCCTGGGTGCGGAACGGCTGACGGTCGATCTGGCGGCGCGGTGGAGTGCGCGGGCCCGGGTGTGGAACACGTACGGGCCGACCGAGGCGACCGTCATCACCACCGCCACCCACGCACCCGTGGTCGCGGATTCCCGGCCGCCCGCTATCGGCGGCCCGATCGGCAACATGCGCGTCTTTGTCCTCGACGGTTTCCTCCAGCCGGTGCCGACAGGCGCGGTCGGTGAGGTCTACATCAGCGGTCCCGGTCTGGCCCGTGGCTACATCGGCCGCTCCGGTCCGACCGCCGAGCGGTTCGTGGCCTGCCCGTTCGTCCACAGCCAGCGCATGTACCGGTCCGGTGACCTGGCGAAGTGGTCGGCGGACGGGCAGTTGCACTTCGCCGGGCGTGCTGATGAGCAGGTGAAGATCCGGGGCTTCCGGATCGAGCCGGGCGAGGTCGAGACGGTACTGGCCGCTCACCCCGATGTCGTCCAGGCCGCCGTCGTCGTACGCGAGGACCAGCCCGGCGACCGGCGGCTGGTCGCTTACGTCGTCCCGGCTGCTCTGGACCGCGCTGAACTGCGCGAGTACGCCGCGAGGACCCTGCCGGAGTACATGGTCCCCGCCGCCGTCGTGACCCTCGACGCCTTCCCCCTCACCCCCAACGGCAAGCTCGACCGCCCCGCCCTGCCCACCCCCGGACCCGCGGTCGAGGGAGGCCGTGCTCCTGGCAGTCCCGTCGAGGAACTGCTCTGCGGACTCTTCGCCGAGGTGCTGGGCGTGGAGCAGGTCGGTGCCGAGGACTCGTTCTTCGAACGCGGCGGGGATTCCATCCTGTCGATGCTGCTGGTCTCCAACGCCCGCCGCGCCGGGTTGGCCATCACCTCGGCGCAGGTCTTCGAGCGGCGTACCCCGTCCGGGCTGGCGGTGGTCGCCGCCGCTACCGCCACCCCGGGCGCGGTGGAGACCGGAGTCGGTGAGGCGCCGCTGACGCCGGTGATGCACGAGGTGCTGGACCGGGTCGGGGCCGATCGCGTCGGCCAGGTGGTGCAGTCGGCGCTCGTACGTACCCCTGCCGGGGCGCGGTTGGAGACGTTGACCCGGGCCCTGGAAGTCGTGGTGGACCGGCATGACGTGCTGCGGGCGCGGCTGGACGTGGAGCCGCGGCGGTTGGTGATACCGGAGCCGGACGGCGGGAGGGTCGGTTCGTGGATTCGTCGGGTCGACGCGGCCACGGGGGAACTGGACCGGTTGGTGGTGGAGCAGGCGCGGGCGGCGGTGGAGCGGCTGGACCCGCGGGCCGGGGTGATGGTGCAGGCGGTGTGGCTGGATGCCGGGGCAGGGGTGCCGGGCCGCTTGCTGCTGGTGGTGAATCACCTGGTGGTGGACTCGGTCTCCTGGCAGGTGCTGTTGCCGGACCTGGCGGAGGCGTACGCCGCGCTGGCGGCCGGCCTGGAACCGGTGCTGCCCCCGGTCCCGACGTCGTTCCGGCACTGGGCGCAACTTCTTGCCGCCGAGGCGGATTCGCCCCGGCGAAAGGCGGAATCGTCGCGGTGGGCCGAACTGCTCCAGGGCGCTGACCCACTCCTGACGGCGGAGCCGGTCGATCCGGTGCGGGATGTGCAGGGCACGGTACGGCGGGTGGCGGTGACCGTTTCGGCCGGGACGGCGGACGCGCTGGTGAGCAGGGTACCGGCGGCCTTCCACGCCGGGGTCGACGAGGTGCTGCTGGCCGGGCTGGCGGCGGCGGTGGCCGACTGGCGCGGCGGGAGCGGCGGGTTCCTGGTGGACGTCGAGGGCCACGGCCGGGTGCCGCTGCGCGCGGGTACGGAGCTGTCCCGCACCGTGGGCTGGTTCACCGGCGTCCACCCGGTGAAGCTGGACGCCGGGACCGTCGCCGGGGTGCGCGCCGGAGGCCAAGCCGCGGGGGCGTTGCTCAAGCGGGTCAAAGAACAACTGCGGTCGGTGCCGGGCGACCGGCTGGGCTACGGACTGTTGCGCCACCTCGCCCACGACACCCCGGACACCCTCACGGCACTTCCGACACCCCAGGTGGGGTTCACCTACCTCGGCCGTGTCGCGACCGACCAGGGCGTCGCCGATTGGCAGTCGGCCGAGGAAGGCGGATTCGGGCACGGTCTGGGGTTCTACGGTACGTTTCCCGTCTTCCACGCGCTGGAGGTCATGGGCGTCGTCTACGACCGGGCCGGCGGTCCCGAGCTGACGTTGAGTGTGGCGTGGCCGGAGCGGTTGCTGGGTGAGGCGCGTGCGCGGGAGTTGTTGGAGGGGTGGGCGGCGATGCTGGCCGGGCTCGCCGCTCAGCAGGCGGGCGGTCACACCCCGTCCGACTTCCCGCTGGTGGCACTGGAGCAGGCGCACGTCGAGGAGTTGGAGGCGGACCTGCCGCTGCTGGCGGACGTGCTGCCGGTCACGCCGTTGCAGGAGGGTCTGCTCTTCCACGCGCAACATGACGTCGAAGGCATCGACGTCTACGTCGAACAGATGGCGCTGGGCCTGGAAGGGCCGTTGGACCCTGACGGGTTGCGGGCCTCCTGGCAGGCGTTGCTCGATCGGCACGAGCCCTTGCGCGTGGCCTTCCGGCAGCCGTCGGAGCACACGGAGCCACTCCAGGTGATCACGCGGGGGGTGACACTTCCCTGGCGGGAGGAGGATCTCACCGGCCTGGACGCGGACGCGGTGACGGCACAGGCGGAGCGGCTCGCGAACGAGGAGCGCGAGCGCGGCCTCGACATCACCCGGCCCCCGCTGCTGAAGGTGTTGCTGATCCACCTGTCGCCCGGCCGGTTCCGCATGGTGATCACGTTGCATCACCTGGTGCTGGACGGCTGGTCGCTGCCGGTGCTGATGCGTGAGCTGTGGGCATGTTACGAGGCGGGCGGCAGTGCGGCCGGGCTGCCCGCTGTGACGCCGTACCGGGAGTATCTGGCGTGGCTGGCCCGGCAGGACAAGGAGGCCGCGCGGCGGGCGTGGCGGGAGGCGTTGGCCGGGGCCGACGAACCGACCCTGGTCGCGCCGCTCGGCGCGGCTGCCACCTGGGTACCTCCCCAGGTCGTGGACGCCGAACTGGGCCAGGAGTCGACCGAGGCGTTGCGGGAGGCGGCTCGTGGGCTCGACGTGACCCTGAACACCGTCGTCCAGGGTGCCTGGGCGTTCGTGATCCGCCAGTTGACGGGGCGGTCCGACGTGGTGTTCGGGGCGACGGTGGCGGGGCGGCCCGCGGATCTCCCCGGCATGGAGAACATGCTCGGACTGTTCCTCAACACCGTGCCGGTGCGGGTGCCGATCACCCCCACCCGGACCGTCGGCGGGTTACTTGCCGAACTTCAGTCCCAGCAGTCCGCGTTGCTCGACCACCAGCATCTGGGGCTGACCGAGATCCAGCGGGTGGCCGGGACCGGTGCCGCCTTCGACACCCTGCTGGCCTTCGAGAACTACCCGGGCGACCCGATGGCGCTGACCGCCGCACAACTGTCGCTCACGGACATCGAGATGCGGGAGTCCACCAACTTCGCGCTGGCCCTGGGCGTGAACCCGCGCGACGGTCTGAAACTCCGCCTGGACTACCGGCCCGACCTGTTCGACGAAGAGACCGCGCGAAAGCTGACGGATCGCTTGATCCGGGTGCTGGAGCAGATCGCGGCCGACCCCCAGACACGCCTCAGCGACCTCGTCCCACTCGGAGAGGACGAGCGGGTACGGGTGGTCGAGGAGTGGAACGACACGGAGTTGCCGGTCACCGAGGACCCGCTGCCCGACCTGATCCGGGCTCGTGCGCTGCGGTCGCCTGACGCTGTTGCCCTCCGCTGCGGTGAGGATGCGCGCTCCTACGGGGCGTTGGAGGCCCGCTCCAATCGGACAGCGCGCTACTTGCGTCGGCTGGGGGTCGGGCAAGGGGCGCGGGTGGGGTTGTGTCTGCCGCGTGGGGTGGAGATGGTCGTCGGGATGCTCGCGGTGTGGAAGGCGGGTGGTGCGTATGTGCCGCTGGACCCGGCGTACCCTGCCGACCGTTTGGCGTTCATGGTGGCCGACAGCGGTGCTGACGTGGTGGTGTCCGTCTCGGGTCTGTCGCCGGTGGGCGAGCGGGTGCTGTTGCTCGATGAGTGCGCCGAGGCGATTGCGTTCGAGTCTGCTGAGCCGCTGGGTGATGTGCGGGTGGGGTCGGACGAGTTGGCGTATGTGATCTATACGTCGGGTTCGACCGGGCGTCCCAAGGGTGTGGCGGTCGCTCATCGGGGTGTTGCGAACCTGGCGGCGGCGATGCGTCCCGTGCTCGGCGCGGGCGAAGGTGTCACGACGCTCCAGTTCGCGTCCTTCAGTTTCGACGCGGCTGTTCTGGATGTCGCCGTGACATTGGCCGCCGGTGGCACGCTGGCCATCGCCACGGACGAGGAACGGGAAGACTCGCAGGCGCTGGCGGAGATGATCCGTGTCCACGGCGTCAGCACGGCGAGTGTGGTGCCGTCGCTGCTGGAGGTGCTGGACCCGGCCGAGGTGTCCGGAGTCACGAACTGGGTGTTGGGTGCCGAGCGGCTGACCGCCGATCTGGCGGCGCGGTGGAGTGCGCGGGCTCGGGTGTGGAACACGTACGGGCCGACCGAGGCGACCGTCATCACCACCGCCACCCACGCACCCGTGGTCGCGGGTTCCCGGCCGCCCGCCATCGGCGGCCCGATCGGCAACATGCGCGTCTTCGTTCTCGACGGTCTCCTCCAGCCGGTGCCGGCGGGTGTGGTGGGGGAGGTCTACATCAGCGGTCCCGGACTGGCCCGTGGCTACATCGGTCGCCCGGGTCTGACCGCTGAGCGGTTCGTGGCCTGCCCGTTCCTTCCCGGTCAGCGGATGTATCGGTCCGGTGATCTGGCGAAGTGGTCGGCGGACGGGCAGTTGTACTTCGCCGGGCGTGCTGATGAGCAGGTGAAGGTCCGGGGCTTCCGGATCGAGCCGGGTGAGGTCGAGGCGGTGCTGGCCGCTCACCCCGATGTCGGCCAGGCCGCCGTGGTCGTACGCGAGGACCAGCCCGGGGACAAACGCCTGGTCGCTTACGTCGTCCCGGCTGCTCTGGACCGCGCTGAACTGCGCGAGTACGCCGCGAGGACCCTGCCGGAGTACATGGTCCCCGCCGCCGTCGTGACCCTCGACGCCTTCCCTCTCACCCCCAACGGCAAGCTCGACCGCCCCGCCCTGCCCACCCCTGGCGAGGCGGTGCCGTCGGCCGGTGGTGGGAGCGGGCGGGTGGTCACCCCGCGAGAAGGGGTTCTCTGTTCCCTCTTCGCCCAGATCCTCCAGATGCCGCGGGTCGGTGTGGACGACAGTTTCTTCCTGCTGGGCGGTGACTCCCTGCTCGCCACCCGGCTGGCCGCCCGCATCCGCACGGTGCTCGGCGTGGAGGTCTCCACACGGACGCTGTTCGCGTGCCCGTCCCCCGCGTCGCTGGCCGACAGGCTGGACGGACCGGCCCCGGCGCGGCCGGTGGTGCGGCGGGTGACCGAGCGGCCCGCGCGGTTGCCGATGTCGTACGGGCAGCGGCAGATGTGGTTCGTGGACCGGCTGACGGAAGCCGGTCCGAACAACATCGTGCTGTGCCTGCGGCTGACCGGTCCCCTGGACTCCCGGGCCATGCGGGACGCCTGGGACGACGTGGTCGGCCGGCACGAGACGCTGCGGACGGTGTACGGCGAGGCGGACGGCGTGCCGTACCAGCGCGTCCTGGCGGACGCGCCTGCCCGGATGACGACCGCCCACGTCCGAGCGGGCGAGCTGCGCGCGGTGCTCTCCGCCGAGGCGGACCGGTGTTTCGACCTGGAGGCGGCACCGCCGTGGCACGCCGTCCTGTACGAGACCGGGCGGGACGAGCACGTGCTGCTGGTGGTGCTGCACCACATCGGTGCGGACGGCTGGTCGCTGGACGTGCTGACCCGCGACCTCGCGGTGGCGTACGCCGCGCGGGCCACCGGTGCCACGCCCGGCTGGGCGCCGCTGCCGGTCCAGTACGCGGACTTCACGCTCTGGCAGCAGGAGATGCTGCGGGGCGAGGAGGACCCGGGTAGCCCGTACGGCCGTCAGATGGCGTACTGGACGGCGGCGCTGGCGGACCTGCCGGCCGAACTCGCCCTGCCCACCGACCGGCCGCGCCCCGCTCGGGCCGCCCACCGTGGCCGCACGCTGTCGACGACGACCTCCGCACGGACGCACCAACTGCTGCGGGAGGTCGTGCGGGAGTGCGGTGCGACGATGGCGATGGTGACCCGGGCGGCGGTGGCGGTGCTGCTCTCCAGGCTGGGCGCCGGTGAGGACGTTCCGCTGGGGTCGCCCGTCGCGGCCCGGGGGGACGAGTCACTGGGCGAGTTGGTGGGCTACTTCCTCAACACGCTGGTGCTGCGCGCGGACCTGAGCGGCAATCCGACCTTCGCCGACGTGGTCGCGCGGGTCCGGGAGACGGACCTGGCGGCGTACGCTCATCAGGATCTGCCGTTCGCGCGTCTGGTGGAGGTCCTCAACCCGGAGCGGTCGCTCGCCCGGCAGGCACTCTTCCAGGTGGCGTTCGCCTTCCAGAACACTCCCGATGCCGGGGCCGTCTTCCCCGGACTGACCGCCAAGGTGGAGCCGGTCTCCGGGTCCGCGGCGCGGTTCGACCTGTCGGTGCTGATCAGGGAGGTGCGGGACGCGGAAGGCGGGCCGGCGGGGCTCGACTGTTCGCTGGAGTACGCGACCGACCTGTTCGACGAGGGCACCGTACGGGGCATCGCCGGCCGGCTGACCCGGGTCCTGGAGCAGGTCGCGGCCGATCCGCGGGTCCGGCTCGCCGACCTCGACGTTCTGGACGCGGCCGAACGCCGGCGGATGGTGACGGAGTGGAACGACACCGCCCGGCCGGTGCCGGCGGACACGTGGTGGGAGCTGTTCCGGGCGCAGGTGGAGCGGGTTCCGGACGCCGTGGCGGTGCGCGCCGGGACCGAGGTGCTGTCGTACGCGGAACTGAACGCCCGCGCGAACCGTCTGGCCCGCCACCTGATCCGCCTGGGCGTGGGCCGGGAGAGCCGGGTCGGGCTGTGCCTGCCGCGCGGTACGGAACTGATCGTCGCCGTCCTCGCGGTGTGGCGGGCGGGCGGGGCGTACGTACCGCTGGAGCCGCTCCATCCCGCCGACCGGATCGGGTACATGATCGGGGAGAGCGGCGCGACGGTGGTCCTCGCCACGGCCGGGACCGCGGGCGGGGCCACGGCCGGGACCGCGCGCCGGTACGCCGCCGCGTCCGTCGGCGGCGGCCCGGCGGGTCCTGCGAGTGCGGCGGGTGCGGGTCCGGCGGGTCCGGCGGGTCCGGCGGGTCCGGTGAGGGTCGTACTCCTGGACGATCCCGCTACCGGAGCCGCGATCGCCGACGAGCCGCCCGAGCCGCCGGAGGTGGTGGTCGATCCGCGGCAGCTCGCGTACGTGATGTTCACCTCGGGCTCCACGGGACGGCCGAAGGGCGTGGCCGTGCCGCACGGTGCGGTGCTCAACTCCGCCGTGGCGCTGCGGGGAGCGCTGGCCGTCGACGCGGGCGTGGTGGCGCTGCAGTTCGCCTCGTGCGGGTTCGACGCGTCGGTGCTCGACGTGACCGCCACGCTGTCCGTCGGAGGCACCCTGGCGATCGCCTCCGACGACGAGCGCGCCGACCCCGTTCTGCTGGCGGAGATGATCCGCGCGACCGGCGTGAGCGTGGCGTGCGTGGTGCCGTCGCTGCTGGCGGTGCTGGACCCCGCGGCCGTGCCGGGCGTGCGCAACTGGCTGCTGGGCGGGGAGCGGGTCACGGTGGAGCTGGCCGGCCGGTGGGCCCGGCGGACGGGGGTGTACAACGGCTACGGCCCCACCGAGACGACGATCATGGCGACGGGGCACCGACTCGACCCGGACGCCGACGCGGAGGGTCCGCCGCCGATCGGGCGTCCGATCGCCAACATGCGGGTCTTCGTGCTGGACGGGTTCCTGCGGCCGGTACCGGTCGGCACGACCGGTGAGCTGTACATCGCCGGGCCCGGTGTGGCCCGCGGTTACGTGGGGCGGCCGGGGCTGACCGCGGAACGGTTCGTGGCCTGTCCCTTCGCGGGCACCGGCGAGCGGATGTACCGGACCGGGGACCTGGCCCGGTGGACGGCCGGGGGACTGGTGGACTACGTGGGCCGCGTCGACGACCAGGTGAAGATCCGTGGCTTCCGGGTCGAGCCGGGCGAGGTGGAAGCGGTGCTCGCGGCACATCCCCGGGTCGCCCGGACCACGGTGACCGTACGCGAGGACCGGCCCGGCGACCCCTACCTGGTCGGCTACGTCGTGCCCGAGGGGCCGGACGGAGCCGACCCGCAACTGCTGCGCGACCACGTGGCCGGGGTCCTGCCCGACTACATGGTCCCGGCGGCCGTCGTACCCCTCGCCGAGCTGCCCCTGACGCCCAACGGGAAGATCGACCGCGCCGCCCTGCCCGTACCGGCGCGCACCGGCCCGGCGAACGACCGCGGTCCCCGCACGCCCACCGAGCACGCCGTCCACCGGATCTGGCAGGAGGTGCTGGGGCGTGCGGACTTCGGCACGCACGAGAAGTTCTTCGACGTGGGCGGAAACTCCCTGTCGCTGCTGGCGGTACGGAAGGAACTCGTCCGGCTCTGCGGCCGGGACCTGCGCGTGGCGCTGTTCTTCGAGCACTCGACCATCGCGGCGATGGCCGAGACCGTCGACCGGCATCGCCCCGCCCCTGCCGATGACGACCGCAGCGTCGAGCTGTGACCCGGACCGGCACGCCGCGAACGTACCCCGCGAGAGACCTGCGACCCCTGCGAGCCCTGCGAGAGACCTGCGAGCCCTGCGAGACCTTCGAGATCGGAGAAGAGAGAGATGAGGAAGGACGACGTAGCGATCATCGGGGCCGCGGGGGTGTTTCCGGGAGCCGACGATGCCGAGGCGCTGCACGCCCGGTTGCGGGCGGGGCGGGAGTCCGTCGGCGAGCCGGGTGAGGCGCGGGTGCGCTCGGGCGCCGACGATCCCGGGGCTCGCTATCTGACCATGGGCTACCTGGACCGTATCGACCTGTTCGACCACGAGCTCTTCGGCATGTCGCTGCGCGAGGCCGAGCAGTTGGACCCGCACCAGCGGCTGCTGCTGCACCTCACCCACCAGGCGATCGAGTCCGCCGGCTACGCGCCCGCGGGGCTGCGGGGGACGTCCGCGGCGGTGCTGCTGGCCGCGGTCGACCCGGGGGCGTTCCTGGAGGGGGAGCGGGACGTGGAGGCGATGCTCGGCACCTCGCCGGCCGCGCTCGCCGCGCGGATCAGCTACCTGTTCGACCTCCGGGGGCCCGCCCTCGTGCTGGACACCGCGTGCAGCAGCGGACTGTCCGCGCTCGGTGTCGCCGTGGGCAAGCTGCGGGCCGGGGAGGTGCCGCTCGCGGTCGTCGGGGGTGTCAACGTCTTCCCCCGGCTGATCCGGCGCTCCGACTGGCTCCCGTTGCAGGGGCTGGAGTCGGTCGACGGGCACTGCCGCCCGTTCGACGCCGACGCCCAGGGCCTGGTCGCCGGGGAGGGCGGCGGTGTCGTCCTGATGAAGCTGCTCTCCGACGCGGTCGCCGACGGTGACAACGTCCTCGCCGTCGTCAAGGGCGTCGCGGTCAACCACAACGGATTCCGGGCCGCGAGCATGGCCGCCCCGAGCCCGCTCGGCCAGGCGAGCGCGATGACCGAAGCCTGGCGGGACGGGGAGGTGCCGGCGGACACCATCGGCTACATCGAATGCCACGGCTCGGGCACACCGCTCGGCGACGTCGTGGAAGTGGAGGCGCTGCGCAAGGCGTTCGCCGACTCGGGCGTGACGGAGCGGAGCTGCGCGATCGGCTCGGTCAAGGGGAACATCGGGCACCTCGGGAACGCGGCGGGGTTCGCCGGCCTGTTCAAGGTCATGTCGGCGTTCCGGCACGGCGTCCACTACCCGGCGGCCAACTTCGCCTCGCCGAACCCGCTCATCGACTTCAGCGGTCCGGTGTACGTCAACACCGCCTCCCGGCCCTGGCCGCGATCCGACGGCCACCCGCGCCGGGCGGGCCTGAGCAGTTGGGGACTGACCGGCACGAACGCGCACGCCGTACTGGAGCAGGCGCCGCCCGCCGTCCGGCGGCCGGACGAGGAGCCGGCCGCCGAGCTGGTCACCGTGTCCGCGAGGTCGCCCGCGGCGCTGGCTCGTTACCGGGACCGGCTGGCCGGCTTCGCGGAGCGCACCGACCAGCCGCTGCGGGCGGTCGCGCACGTCCTGAACCGGGGCCGCGACGACCACCCGTACCGGCTGGCGGTGACCGCGGCGAGCACCGGCGAGCTGGCCGCGCACCTGCGGGCGGCGGCCGTCCCGGACCGGCCGGCGGGCGACGCGCCGCGAGCGGTCCTGCTGCTGTCCGGGGACGCACTCCTCGACGATGCCGCCTGGTCGAGGCTGTGCGCCGGCCTCCCCCTGCCGGCGCGGTGCGCGGAACTCGACGCCGCCGCACAGCAACCGGCGGCCCGGCTCGTCGTACGGCAGTACGCGCTGTGCCGGGTCGCGGAGGCACTGGGACTGACGGACCTCACCCTGATCGGGTCCGGGGCGGGCAACCTGGCCGTCCGCGCGGCCCGCGGCAGGCTCCCGCTCGCCGACGCGGTGGCCGAGGCGGTCCGCGAGGAGCGTTCCCCGGCCCCCGACCGGGAGCGGCTGAGGCAGGTGGTGGCCGGGTTCGTACGCGACGGGGCAGTCCTCGTGGAACCGGCCGCCGGGGGCGTCCTCGCGCGGGAGATCCGCTCGCTGGCCCCGGAGTCACCGGTGGTCGACCTGGCCGCGGACGGCTCCCGGGCCGGCGTACTGGAACGGCTCGGCCGCCTGTACGCGCTCGGCGTCCAGGTCGACTGGGACCGCCACTACGGGGACGCCGCGCCGCCGCGGATCGAGGCGCCGACCTATCCGTTCGAACCCACCCCGTGCCGGCTCCCCGCCGCAGTCGCCCCGGCACGGTCCGGTGACGCGCCCGCGCCGACCGGGGGACCCGCGGCGCTGCCCGCCCTCGCGGAGACCGAGAGGCGCCTCGCCGCGATATGGGCGGAACTCCTCGAACAGCCGGACGTCGGCCCCGACTCCGACTACTTCCGACTGGGCGGCACCTCCCTGCTGGGCGTCGGCCTGCTCCGCCGCCTCCAGCAGAGCTTCGGGGTCGCGGCCACGTTCGCGGACCTGTACGCCCACCCCACGGTCCGGGAACTGGCCGCGCGACTGCACGCCGCCGCCGGGGAACGCGTCACCGCGCCGGGCGGCGCGGCGGCCGGGCCGATCACCCCGGTCGAGCGCGGCGGCCCGCTGCCGCTGTCGCCCGGCCAGGAGGCCCTCTGGCACCTGGAGCAGGTCAACCCGGCCGGCCCGCTCTACAACGTGCCCACCCCGATGCACCTCACTGGCCCACTGGACGCGGACGCCCTCCAGGACGCGCTGATCGGCATGACCGAGCGGCACGAGACGCTGCGCAGCCTCTTCCTCACCGGCGACGACGGCACTCCTTACGTGTCTCCCACCGCCCCCGAGCCGCTGATGTCCGTCGTCAATCTCAGCCGGATGCCGCCGGAGCAGCGCGTCCGGCGCGTCCGGACACTCGTCCACGACGAGGTCTCGGCCCCCTTCGACCTCACCAGGCACTCCCCGCTCCGCGCGGTCCTCGTCAAACTGGCCGAAGAGGAACACGTCTTCCTGCTGACCTTCCACCACATCGTCTTCGACGGCGGTTCGCAGGCGGTGTTCGGCCGCGACCTGGCCGAGCTGTACCGGGCCCGCAGCACCGGTACCGAGGCCGAACTGCCCCACCTGCCCGTCCAGTACCAGGACTACGCCGCCTGGCACCGCGCCCTGCTCGACGGGCCGCACCTGGAACGCGGCCTGGAGTACTGGCGGCAGCACCTGAGCGGACTCGACCGGCCGGAACTGCCGCTGGACCGCCCGCGGCCCGAGACCCGGTCGTACGCGGGCGACCAGCTCACCTTCGCCGTCGACGCCGGGGTCGCGGAGCGGATTCGGGAGTACAGCAGGGACCACGGGGTCACGACCTTCGTCACCATGCTCGCCGCGCTGGACACCCTGCTCCACCTCTGGTCGGGCCAGACCGACCTGGTCGTCGGCGTCGCCACCTCCGGCCGGGTCCACGCCGACCTGCAGAACCTCGTCGGCTACTTCAACAACCTCCTGCCGTTCCGCACCGGCATCACCCCGCGGATGTCGTTCGACGAGGTGGTCCGGCGCTGCGCCGACACCGTCGCGGGCGCGCTGGACCACGAGGACGTCCCGCTGAGCAAGGTCATCACCGCGGCGGACGCCCCGCGCCACCTCGGCCGGCACCCGCTCTACGACGTCACGTACACCTACCAGAACGTGCCGCAGTACGAGGACGGCATGGGCGGCGTGACCCGTGCCCGCTACACCGGCACCGACGTCGGCGGCACCGCACCGGGCACGTCGAAGTTCGACCTCACCTTCGCGATCGTCGACGCCGGGAACGGGCCGATGTCGGGCGAGCTGGAGTACGCGACGTCCCTCTTCGACCGGGCCACCGCGCGGCGGCTCGCCGACTGGTTCCCCGCCCTGGTGGCCGCGGTCGCGGCGGGGCCGGAACGGGCGGTCGGCGACCTGGCCCGCCCGGTGGGCATACCGGCGCCCGCCCGCCCGGCCGGCCCACCGGCCCGGCGGACGGCGCCGCCGGCACCGGCCGACGGCGAGCCCTCGCCGCCCGGCGCGCAGGAGGTCCTCGTCCGGCTCTTCCGCGAGCTGATCGGCGTCGACGGGGTGGGCGCCGACGACGACTTCTTCACGCTCGGCGGGGACTCCGTGATGTCCATCCGCATGGCGGCGCGGGCCCGCGAGGAGGGCGTACGGATCACCCAACGGCAGGTGTTCGAGCTGCGGACCCCGGCGGCACTCGCGGCGGCGGCAGCGGGACGCCCCGCCGAACGCCCCGTACGGCGACCCGCGACGGCACCGGACACCGGAGCGAGCGCCGGGTTCGGGACCGAAACCGGGCCCGGCCCCAGGACCACGACCGGGCCCGCCCCCCAGCCCCCGACCGGCGCGGACCGGGAAGCCGCTGCCTCCGACACGATCCCCCTCACCCCCGCCATGCGCGAGGTCGCCGAGCGGACCGGCCTGCCCGGCCGGTTCACGCAGTCCGCGGTCGTGGCCGTACCGGCCGGGCTGGACCACGCCACGCTGACGGCCGCCGTACGGGCGCTCGTCGGCCTCCACGGCATACTGCGCGCCGAGCTGCTGCGCCCCGACCCCGGCGACCCGGCCACGTGGTCGCTCTGGGTACCCGGCGCGGAGCCGGCCGACGGGCGCGGTGGGGCGGGCGCCGAGGTCCGCCGGGTGGACGCGGCGGGACTCGGGGAACGCGAACTGACCGAGGCCGCGCGGCGGGAGAGCCGTACCGCCTCCGGGCAGCTCGACCCCGGCGCCGGGGTCATGGCGCGGTTCGTCTGGCTGGACCGGGGCGCGGCCGAGGACGGCAGGCTGGTCGTCGCCGCGCACCACCTGGTCGTCGACATCCTGTCCTGGCAGGTGCTGCTGCCCGACCTGCGGACGGCGTACGAGGCCCTGGCGGGCGGGAACGCGGCGGAACTGCCGCCGGTGCCCGTCCCGTTCGCCCGGTGGGCGCGGGAGCTGGCGGCGCGGGCCGGCGACCCCTCGTGGCAGACGGAGCTTCCGGTGTGGGAGCGGGTCCTCGCCCCGGTCGCGGCACCGCTCGGCGGACGGCCCCTCGACCCGGAGCGCGACACCGTCGCCGAGGGCCGACGCGCCTCTGTCCGGGTGCCGCCGTCGGTCACCGCCGAGCTGCTGACCGCGGCCCCCGCCGTCTACTACACCGGCACCGCCGACCTCGTACTGGCCGCCCTGGCCGCGGCCGTCGCCGAGTGGTCCGCGACCGGCGGCGGCGACGCGCGGGCGGTCGTCGTCGACATCGAGAGCCACGGCCGGGAACCCCTGACCGACGACATGGACCTGTCGCGGACGGTCGGCTGGTTCACCAGCGTGTACCCGGTACGGCTGGAGCCCGGCCCGCTGGACTTCACCGAGGTGCGCTCCGGCGGACCGGCCGCCGGGCGGCTCGTCAAACGGATCAAGGAGCAGCTCGGCGCCGTCCCCGGCAACGGCCTGGGGTACGGCCTGCTGCGCCACGTCACCCCGGGCGCCGACGGCCCCCTGGCCGCGCTGCCCGGCGCGTCGATCGGGTTCAACTACGTCGGCCGGCTCGGCCAGGGCCCCGCCCCCTCCCCGGCCCAGCCGGTCCCCGGTCACTGGCGGCAGGTGGACGGCGGCGGCGACCTGGCGGAGTCGACCCCCTTCGGCCACGCCCTGGAGGCGGACGCGGTGGCGCAGGGCACTCCGGACGGGGCGGCGCTCGAACTGTCCCTGCGGGGCTCGCGCCATCTGATCGGCGAACACGCGATGCGCGAGCTGTGCGAGAGCTGGGCCGCGCTGCTCACCGGTCTGGCCGCCCACGCGCGCCGGCCGGACGCGGGCGGTCACGTGCCCTCCGACTTCCCGCTGGTCTCGCTCAGCCAGGCCCAGATCGACCAGTTGGAGAGGGAGTTGCGCGAATGACCGTAGCCCTGCACACCATGACCACCCACCTGCCCGGCCGGGTGGCCCTGACGGACCTGCCGGAGCTGGGCGAGCAGTCCGAGGCGGAACGCACGGCGTGCCTGTCCCTCGGCATCGAGCAGGTGGCCGCCGCCGACGACCTGTCCGCCGTCGACCTCGCCGCCCGAGCCGGCCGCCGGGCGCTCGCCGACGCCGGGCTGAGCCCGGACCGGCTGGACGGCCTGATCATGATCGAGCCGCGGGCCCCGGGGACGTTCTCCAGCTCCGAGGCGACCCGGGTCCAGGCGGCCCTCGGCGCCGACCGGGCGTGGGCGTTCTCGGTCGGTGGGCTGGGCTGCGCGTCGGTGGTGCCCGCCGTGCTCGCCGCCTCCGGGCTGCTCGCCGCCCGCCCCGACACCGCCCGGGTCCTCGTCGTGCACGGCAGCAAGCCGGTGACGCGCCGCCGCTACCGGCATCCGGTGACCGTCAACGGCGACAGCGGGCAGGCGTTCCTGGTCGCCCGCGACGGGCCGCTGCGGGTCCGGGACGTGCTGCTGGAGACCAGCGGCGCGTACTGGGACCTGTTCCAGGTCGACTACCGCGGCCGGAGCGAGGACGAGTGGCGCGAGGAGTGCACCGACCTGCCGGCCTACGGCTTCCGGCTGGCGGTGGAGTCCAGGAAGCGGATCGCGGCCCTGACCCGGCGGCTGCTCGAACGCAACGGCGTGGACCGCGCCGACATCTCCTGTTACGTCGGCCAGAACCTGTCGCTGGCCGCGCTGCGGGTCATCGGCGAGTCGCTGGACGTGAAACTCTCCGGCGCCTGCGCCGACAACCTGCGCGTCAACGGACACCTGGGCCCCAACGACGCGCTGCTGAACCTGGAGACCGCCCTGGCCCGGGGCGAGTTGCCCGAGGGCGGGCTGGCCGTCGTCCTCAATCTCAGCCCCGCCGCGGCCTGGAGCGCGATGCTCGTCGAGCACGGCGGCCGAGCAGTGCACTTGTAGCGGCCCGACCTACGCAGACTCCGACGAATGGGAGTGTCATGTCCTCGCCGCAGACCATGACCGACGAGATCACCGGCAAGATCCTCGCCTTCCTCTCCGCCGCGACGGGCGGACGGAAGCTCACCCCGGACCAGGACTACATCGCCGAGGGCCTGATCGACTCACTGCTCGCCCTCGAACTGGTCACCCGGGTGGAGACGCTGTTCGGCATCGAGGTCGAGGTGGACGACCTCGACCTCGACAACTTCCGTACCGCGTCCCGCGTCGCGGCGTTCGTCAGCCGCAAACGCGGCGCGCCGGAGCCGGCCGATGGCTGACCTGATGGACGTCACCGGCTTCGCCGACGCGGTGCGCGCCGACGCCGACGCCTGGGACCACGCCGGCGCGGTCCCCGCCGAGGTCGTCCGGGCGATGGCCGCCGGCGGGCTGCTGGGCGCCGACCTTCCCGCGCGGTACGGCGGCGGCGGCCTCGGCGCGCGGGAACTGGGCGAGATCTGCGCCGTGCTCGGCGGTGTGTGCAGCGCGCTGCGCGGGCTCGTCACCGTCCAGGGCATGGTGGCGGCCGCGCTGCTGCGCTGGGGCACCGACGAGCAGCGGGCGTACTGGCTTCCCGCGCTGGCCGCCGGCGACCGGCTGGCGGGCTTCGCGGCCACCGAGGAGGGCGCGGGCAGCGACCTCGCGGCGCTGAGCACCGCGGTGGTACGGCACGGCTCCCGCCTGGGGGTGACCGGGCGCAAGAGATGGGTGACCTTCGGGCGGCTGGCCGACGTGTTCCTCGTCGTCGGCCGGCTCGACGGCCGGCCGGCCGCCCTGCTCGTCGAGGCCGACCGGCCCGGGATCACCGTGGAGCCGGTCGCCGAACCCTTCGGCATGCGCGCCGCGCACCTGGCGCACATCGCCTTCGACGACGTACGGGTGCCGGAGGCCGCGCTCGTCGCCCCGCCCGGGTTCGGCCTGTCCCACGTCGCCGCGACCGCCGTCGACCACGGACGGCACACCGTCGCGTGGGGATGCGCCGGGCTCGCCGCCGCCTGCCTGGCGTACGCGGCCGAACACACCGCACACCGCGCCCAGGCCGGCGTGCGGCTCGCGGACTACGAGGCGGTGCGGGCCGTGCTCGGCCGGGCCCGGGTCGCGACCGCGAGCGCGAGGCTGCACTGCGCCCACGCCGCCGATCTGCGCGACCGGAACTCGCCCGCGGCGGCCGCGGAGACGGTCGTCGCCAAGTACGCCGCCGCCGGTGCCGCCGCCGCCGTCAGCCAGGACGCGTTCCAACTGCACGGCGCCGCGGCCTGCGGGCCGGGCAGCGCGGTCGGCCGGCTGTTCCGGGACGCGCGGATCATGCAGATCATCGAGGGCTCCCGGGAGGCGGCCGAGGTCCAGATCGGGGACCTCGCGCTGCGTCGGGGCGGCCCTGCGGAGACGTCCTGAGGAGGGACATGACGACGATCAAGTGCCTGGTGTGGGACCTCGACGACACCGTCTGGGACGGGGTCGTCGTCGAGGGCGACGCGGCCCGGCCCCGGCCGGCCGCGGTGACGGCGATCCGGACGCTGGACCGCAGGGGCGTCCTGCAGGCCGTGGCCAGCCGGGGCGACCACGGCACCGCGCACGACCACCTGAGCGCCCACGGCCTCGCCGACTACTTCTGTGCCCTGGAGATCGGCTGGGGCGCGAAGTCCCAGGCGGTCCGGCGCATCGCGGAAGCCCTCAACATCGGCCTGGACACCGTCGCCTTCATCGACAACGACCCCCTCGAACGGGCCGAGGTCGCCGCCGCGCTCCCCGAGGTGCGCTGCTACCCGGCGAGCCGGGCCGGCGAACTGGCCGCCCTGCCGGAGTTCCGCCCGGACGTGATCACCCCCGAGGCCGGAATGCGCCGCCGCATGTACCAGGCGGAGCGCCGGCGGGTCGCCGCCGAGGAGGAGTTCGCCGGAACGCCCGAGGAGTTCCTGACCGGCCTCGGTCTCGTCCTGAACCTGCGCAGGGCCACCGAGGACGACATAGCCCGAGCCCACGAACTGACCGTCCGCACCCACCAGCTCAACACCACCGGCATCACCTACGACGAGCGGGAGCTGCGGGAGCTGACCCGCTCGCCCGACCACGAGGTGCTGGTCGCCGGCCTGACGGACCGCTTCGGGCACTACGGCACGATCGGCCTGTCCGTCACCGAGTTCACCGGCAGTCGCGCCGTACTCCACCTGCTGCTGATGTCCTGCCGGGTGATGTCCCGCCGGGTCGGTTCGGTGCTGCTCGACCACGTGATGCGCGGTGCCCTGGAGCGCGGTCTGCGGCCCTGTGCCTGGTTCGTCCCCACCGACGTCAACCGGATCATGCTGGTCACCCTGCGCTTCGCGGGCTTCAGGCCCGCCGAGGAACACGACGGCCGGCTGCTGCTGGACTACGACCCCGGCCGCCCCCTTCCCCCACCGCCCGGACACGTCCGGATCGTCACCGACGCGGGAGCACCCTCATGACCGAGACCACCGGCAGCAAACCCCCGGTAGGCATTGTCGGCGCCGGGCAGATGGGCGTGGGAGTCGCCCTCTGCTTCGCCCGCGCGGGCCACCCCGTGACGGTGACCGACCCGTCCGCCGAGGCCCGCGCCACGGCACCGGCACGGTTGCGCCGCGGCCTGCTGCACGCCGCCCTGGCCGGGGGCGAGCGGCCCGACGTGGCGGGGACCGCCGCCCGCGTCGTGTGGACCGGCGACCCGGCCGCACTGGGCGAAGCCGTCTTCGTCGTGGAGTGCGCCGTCGAGCGCCGGCCCGTGAAGGAGGAGGTCTTCCGGGCCCTGGACGCGATCTGTCCCCCGGACACCGTGCTGGCGTCGTGCACCTCGGCGATCCCCATCGCCGCGCTGGCCGCCGTGACCTCCCGCCCCGACCGGGTGCTGGGCACCCACTTCATGAACCCGGCCGCCGTCAGGCCCGCCGTGGAGGTGGTGCGGGCGGCCACGACCGGCGAGGAGACCCTGCGCCGGACCCTCGGTCTGCTCACCGCCATCGGCAAGTCCCCGATCGTCGTCTCCGACGCGCCCGGCTTCGTCACCAACCGGGTCCTCATGCTCACCATCAACGAGGCGGCCACCGTGGTCCACGAGGGCACCGCCACCCCCGAGGTCGTCGACCAGGTCTTCCGGGAGTGCTTCGGCCATCCCACCGGCCCGCTGGCCACCGCGGACCTCATCGGCCTGGACACCGTCCTCGACACCCTCCACGTACTGCACGCCCACACCTCGGACCCCCGCTTCCTCCCCAGCCCGCTGCTCGTGAAACTGGTCGAGGAGGGCCGAACCGGCCGCAAGCGCTCGGCCGGTTTCCACACCTACCCGTGACGGGAGGGGCCCTCCCGTCACCTGCGCCAGAACAGGTGGTGCGTCACGCCGCTCGGGCTGGGCACCACCTCCAGGTGGTACCGGTCGAGCAGTTCCTCCGGGGACCGCCAGAGCCGCAGCCCGGAGCCCAGCTCGACCGGTACCACCGCCACGTGCAGGGTGTCGACGAGGCCGGCGTCGAGGAACTGCCGGACCGTGCCGACCCCGCCGCCGAGCCGGACGTCCTGGCCCCGGGCCGCCTCCCGCGCCCGTTCCAGGACCGTGACCGGGGCACCGGCGACGAAGTGGAAGGTGGTGTCGGCGAGCGTGAACGACGGACGCGGGTGATGCGTCATGACGAACACCGGGGTGCGGAACGGGGGCTCCTCGCCCCACCAGCCGCGCCACTGGTGGTCCCGCCAGGGCCCGCGCTGCGGCCCGAACTTGTTGCGGCCCATGATCTCGGCGCCGATGCCGCGGGCGAAGTCCCGGGTGAAGTAGTCGTCGAGGCCCCGGCTGCCCCCGGAGTCGGTACGCATCGGCCAGCTCGCGGTGGCCCCGGCCCAGGAGAACAGCCGCTCGGCCCGGTCGAGACCGAACGGCCGCTCCAGGCTCTGGTGCTCGCCGGCGCCGATGCCGTCGCTCGACACGTTGAAGTTCATGACCCTCAGCAGTTGACCCATGTCGTCCCTCGCCGGTTCCTGTCGTATCGTCGCGGGGCCGGGCGCCCCGCACCATGACGTCGAACGGGACCGGGCCGGATCGACAACGACCCGTCCTCCGGCGGAAAAATCTCACAGCGGGGCCGGTGAGGACGCCCCGGCGAGCAGCCGTCGTGGGCTGCCCGTGCCGTCCGCCGGCACGCTCCACAGGTCACTGCCGCCGACCTCGCCCTCGGTGGGCAGGGCGTAGGCGACGGTGCCGTCGTCCAGCCAGGCGGCCTGGTCGTCGACGCTGCGGCGCTCGGCGAGAGGGGTCTCGCGCAGGGTGCGCAGATCGAGGACGTACTCGCGCCACAGGTCGGTCCGGGACAGCACCCGCTTCTTGAAGGCGACCCGGGTGCCGTCCGGGGAGAGCGAGGGGCACTCCACGTTCTCGGTGAGGGTGGTGACCGAGCGGCCGGAGACCGAACCGCGGACCAGGTAGGTCTTGTCGGCGGTGTTGAGGGTGGCGTAGAAGGTGTCGTCGTCCGCCGCGAAGGTCACGCCCCAGAAGTTGACGTCGGCGGCACGGTACGGCTCGCCGTCCAGGGTGATGGAGAAGTCCTCCAGGCTGGGCACGAGCCGCATGGTGCGGGTGTCGAGGATCGAGGTCCGGGTGGAGAAGAACGTCGAGGAGTAGGACTCGCCGGAGACGAAGACGGTCCAGGCGGCGAAGCGGCCGCTGGGCGAGACCCGGGCCCGGCTGGGCGTCCCCGCGAGCGCGAAGGTGCGCTCGACGCGCAGGCGGGAGTCGAGCAGCAGGGCGCGGTTGCGCTGCTTGAGCACACCGGGGTCGGACTGGAGGCAGACGCCGGTGCCGGCCGCCGCGTAGAAGCGCGCGCACTTCAGGCCGGACGCGGTGCGGGCGCCGTCCGGGTCGGCGGCGGGCACCGTGGCGACGGCCGTGCGGTGGGGGCCGGCGGTGCCGTTGACGAACGCCAGCCGGTCCTGCCCCCCGAGGGACACCGGGCCACCGGTCACGGCCGGGTCGCCCGACCGCGGCCGGTCGGCGCGGTCCGCGCGGTCGGCGGCGCGCAGCACCATGCCGGTCGCCGCGCCCGCGAGCACCAGGACCGCCGCGACGAGGACGAACAGGCGGCGGCGTAGCGATGTCATCTCGGTCCTCGCTGCTGGTCGGGTGGTGGTGGTCATCGGGCCGGGCGGGCGGGGCGCAGCACCAGGCCGGCCACGGCCGCGCAGCACAGCAGGCCGATCGCGGAGGCGGCCAGCGCGGGGCCGTCCCCCCACACCGTCCAGGCCGCGCCGAAGCCCAGCGAGCAGCCGAACCGGGCCAGTGCCTGGCCGGTGCCGACGATCGCGAGGCCGCTGGCCCGCAGGTGCTCGGGCACGATCCCGGCCAGCGCGGCCGGGAGCACCCCGTCGGTGGCGGCGTAGAAGACGCCGTGCAGGGCGAGGACGAGCGGGACGAGCACAGGGGTGGCCGGGGCCCACAGCAGCAGGGCGTAGGCGGTGAGCAGGCCCAGGTGTCCGGCGAGGAACACGACGTGCCGGCCGATCCGGTCGGCCAGCGCGCCCAGTGGCACGGCCAGCAGCAGGAACACCACGGCGGTGCCCAGCGGCAGCAGCGGGAACCACTCCTCGCCGATGCCCGCCCGGCGCTGCAGCAGCAGATACACGAACGCGTCGCTGACCGTGGTCAGCCCCAGCAGCGCGGCACAGCAGGCGATCGCCCGCAGGCGGGGCAGCTTCAGCAGCGCCACCGCCTCCCGCAGTCGCACGGGCGGCCGGGCACCGGCCGGACCGGTCCCGTCCCCGGCCGGCTCCGGCGGCCGGGGACGACCGGGCACGAACAGCACGAGGACGAGCACGCCGAGCGTGGCGACGCAGGCGCTCACGCCGAACACCGCGTCGTAGCCGTCGGCCGCCGCGCCCAGGACGAGGAACGCGGCCAGCGGCCCGAGCATCGCCCCGGTGGTGTCCATCGCCCGGTGCACACCGAAGGCGCGGCCCTGGTGGGCGACCGGCGTGGACAGGGAGATCATCGCGTCGCGGGGGGCGGTGCGCAGGCCCTTGCCGGTCCGCTCCAGCGCCAGGACGGTACCGAGCGCGGCGACGGAACCGGCCAGCATCAGCAGCGGTTTGCACAGCGCGGACAGCCCGTACCCGAGTCCCGCCAGCAGTTTGTGGCCGCGGACGCGGTCGGCGAGATGGCCGCCCATGAGCTGGACGAGCGCGCTGACGCCGTTGTAGACGCCGTCGAGGGCGCCGAACGCCATCGGGCTGAAGCCGAGGGTGGTGACGAGGTAGAGCGGGAGCACGGCGGTGACCATCTCCGAGGAGACGTCGGTGATCAGGCTGACCGTGCCGAGGACCAGCACGACCGGGGCGACCCGGGCCCGCCGGCCGCGTCTTCGGCCCGGTCCGGTGTCCGCCGGCGGGGCGGAGCGGTCGGTGAGGTACATGGACGGAGACTCCCCGTGCGGTCTGCTCAGTTCTGCCGGCTGCTGTCGTCGCGCAGCCAGGTGTCGAAGTCCTGGGCCCGGACGGCCCGCGCGGCCCGGCGGCGGGCGAGCAGCGCCGCCGCGAGGAACACGGCCACGCAGGGCAGCAGCTCCGGCTCCCGGCGGAGCATGGCCCCGAGGTCGGCCGGGCCGGTGCGCGCCGACGCGCCGTCCGGGCCCTGCCGCTGTTCCACCTGGGTGGTGGAGACCGCCGCCCGGACCCGCCGTCTCATCAGGTCCCGCCAGGTGCGCGGCGGCCGGACCACGACCTCGGCCGCGTCGACCACGAGCCGCTCCCGGGGGTCGAACGCCAGGGACGCGGCCAGGTCGTCCGCCATCAGCGGCGGCAGCGCGGCGATCCGGGCGTGGCCCTCCTCGGATACGGCGATGACACCCCGCCCGAACAGGCCCTCGCGGACGGCGGGCAGGCGCTGCCACACCCGGTAGTACGCCCGCACCCGCCAGGCGCAGCCGCCCAGCGGGATGCGGCGCGCGGGGGCGGTGGCGAGGACCCCGCAGGCGTCGTCGGCCAGCGGCCCGGTCAGGGCCCGTACGCCGGCGGACGTGAGCACGACGTCGGCGTCCACGTAGAGCCGGGGGAAGCCGAGGGCGTGCTCGTCGCCCGCGCGCAGGGCGGCGTGCTTGGAGGGGGCGGGGATCTCCACGACCCGGACGCGCGGGCCGTGTCCGGCGGCGATCCGGGCGGTGTCGTCCGTACAGCCGTTGCACACGACCACGATGTCGGTGTCGTCCTCGCCGGAGTCGGCCAGCAGCGCGTCCAGGAGCCGGCCGATCACCCGCGCCTCGTTGTGCGCCGGGATCACAATGCTCGTCACCTCGGCAGTATGCGGTCGGCCGGGCCCCCGCGAGGTGGGTTTCGTCCAACTGTTCCCGCGACTGCGGTCAATAGTCTAGATTGACGTGCGCTGGGCCGGAGTCGGGGAGGGGAACGTGTCGCGCATGGCATGCCATGGCGCGGCCCTCGAAGCCGGCGCGCGAGCAAGGATGTGCCAACTTGCAAGGGCCAGGCGGCGGTTGGGGAACCGCTAAGGCTGTCTCGTATGTCGGTGCCGGGGTGTGGAGGAGACACATCGGTACCGATCCAGCCCTGGCTGCGGACGTGTGACCTACGTTCCGCATGCTCGTGGTCGGGGGGAGCTGCGCGTGTGGTGGGGGCCATGACCATTGAGGTCACGCACGAGCCGGTGGAAGTGGAACACAGACGTCCGGAAGCTCGCCGAAGACCCTGGGAGCGGAAGTACCGGACGGTGCTGCTGGTGGCGGACGGCCTGGTGGCCGTGACCGCGTCCCTGGCGATCCATGGGACCTACGGCCGGTGGACGGTGGCCCTGGTGCTGCCGCCGACATGGATCGTCATGATGTTCGCCCATCGTTCCTACGACAGTTGTGTGCTGGGTCTGGGCACCGAGGAGTACCGGCGGGTGCTGCGCGCCGCCCTGGCGCTGCCGGCCCTGGCCGCCGCCGTGTACTGGCTGTTCACCCACGATCCGGACCTGCTCCACGACACGGCCGTCGCCGCGCTGCCGCTCGCCGCGATGGCCCCGGCGGCCCGTTGGGCGCTGCGCCGCCGGCTGCACCGCCGGTGGGCGCGGGGCCGGGAGCGCAGTTCGGCCCTGCTGGTCGGCCCGGCGCGCGACATCCTGGAACTGGTCGCCGTGCTGCGCCGCGGCGGCGTCCAGGAACTCCAGGTCACCGGGGTGTGCCTGAGCGACCCGGAGAACGCCTCGGAGATCCGCAAGGCGGGACTGCCCGTGCTCGGCGGCATCGGCGACATGAGCGACGTGGTCCGGGCCCTGGGCATCGGCACCGTCGTGGTGTTCCCCGCGCCCGGACTGGACGCCTCGGTGCTGCGCCGGATGTCCTGGACGGCCGCCGCGCAGGGCGTCGACTTCCTGCTGGTGCCCATGCTCGCCGACATCGCCGCGGCCCGGCTGGCGGTCCGGCCCGCTGGCGGCGTACCCCTGGTACGGATCAAGGCGCCCCGGCTCTCGGGAGCCGCCCGGCTGCCCAAGGAACTGCTGGACCGCGCCTGCGCCGCCGTACTCCTGCTGCTGCTGGCACTGCCCATGCTGCTCATCGCCCTCGTGGTCAAGCTGGACAGCTCCGGCTCCGCCTTCTTCCGCCAGCAGCGCGTGGGCCGCTACGGCGATCACTTCACGATGCTCAAGTTCCGCACCATGCGCACCGACGCCGAGGTGCTCCGGGCGGAGCTGGCCCACCTCAACCAGAACAGCGACGGCCTGCTGTTCAAGGTCAAGGCAGACCCGCGTATCACCCGCGTCGGCTCGCTGCTGCGCCGCAGCTCCCTCGACGAACTCCCGCAGTTGCTCAACGTGGTGCGCGGCCACATGTCGCTCGTCGGCCCGCGCCCGCCGCTGCCCGAAGAGGTCGAGGGCTACCCGCCGGACCTCAGGCGCCGGCTGCTCGTCAAACCCGGCCTCACCGGGCTCTGGCAGGTCAGCGGCCGCTCCGACCTGCCCTGGGACGAGGCCGTCCGCCTCGACCTCGGATACGTCGACAACTGGTCGATGGGCCTCGACCTGTCGATCCTGGCGCGCACCGGGTCCGCGGTGGTGCGCGGAACGGGGGCCTACTGATGGACCGAGGAAAGAAGACAGACGTGACACCGCAGCCGTTGGGGGTCGCCGTCGTCGGCGCCGGTTACTGGGGCCCCAACCTGGTGCGCAACTTCCAGGCCAGCGACCGCTTCCGGCTGCGCCACCTGTGCGACCTCGACGTGGCACGGGCGCGGCGCGTGCTCGGCGGCTACTCCACCGTCCAGGCCACCGCGGACTACGCGGCCGTCCTCGCCGACCCCGAGGTCGACGCCGTCGCCGTGGCCACCCCCGCCGGTACCCACCTCGACATCGCCCTGGCCGCCCTGCGCGCCGGCAAGCACGTCCTGGTGGAGAAACCCCTCGCCGCGACCTACGCCGACGGGATGCGCCTGGTCACCGAGGCGGCGGAGCGCGGCCTGACCCTCATGTGCGACCACACCTACTGCTACACCCCCGCCGTGGGCCGCATCCGGGAGGCGGTCCGCTCCGGCGAACTCGGCGAGATCCACTTCGTCGACTCGGTCCGCATCAACCTCGGACTCGTCCAGCGGGACATCGACGTCCTGTGGGACCTCGCCCCGCACGACCTGTCCATCCTGGACTTCATTCTCCCCGACACCGTCGAGCCGGTCGCCGTCGCCGCCCACGGCGCCGACCCGATCGGCGCCGGACACGCCTGCGTCGCCTATCTGACGCTCCGGCTGAACACGGGCGCCATCGCCCACGTGCACGTCAACTGGCTCTCGCCGACCAAGGTCCGCACCACCATGGTGGGCGGCGCCAAACGCACCCTGCTCTGGGACGACCTCAACCCCCTCCAGCGGGTGGCCGTCTACGACCGGGGCGTGGACCTCGCCTCCCCGCAGGAGATCGGCGTCGACGAACGCCGCGACATGCTCGTGTCGTACCGCTCCGGGGACATGGTCGCCCCCGCCCTCGGCGAGAAGGAGGCGCTGCGCTCCATGGTCGAGGAGTTCGCCGACGCCATCCGCGAACGCCGGGCACCGCTGACCGACGGCCGGGCGGGCCTGCGGGTGCTGGACATCCTGGAGGCGGCCTCCCGCAGCCTCCAGTTCCAGGGCGCGGTCGTCGGCCTGCGCGCCGGCCACTGACCGCACATGTCGAGGACAACACCGACAACCCCATCGAGAGGGCACCGCAGTTGAGCACCGTAGAAGGCAAGAAGATCCTGGTCACCGGGGGAGCGGGCACCATCGGCTCCAACCTCGTCGACCTCCTGGCGGCGGGCGGCGCCCGCGAGATCGTGGTGCTGGACAACTTCGTCCGCGGCCGGCGCGCCAACCTCGCCCGAGCCCTGGCCGGCGGTGCCGTGCAGATCGTCGAGGGCGACATCCGGGACACCGACACCGTACGGAAGGTCACCGAGGGCGCCGACCTGGTGTTCCACCTCGCCGCCATCCGCATCACCCAGTGCGCGGAGGAACCCCGGCTCGCCAATGAGGTCCTGGTCGACGGCACCTTCAACGTGCTGGAGGCGGCGGCCGAGGCCGGTGTCGCCAAGGTCGTCGCCTCCTCCTCGGCGTCCGTCTACGGCACGGCCGAGACCTTCCCCACCACCGAACGCCACCACCCGTACAACAACGACACCTTCTACGGCGCGGCCAAGGCGTTCAACGAGGGCATGCTGCGCAGCTTCCACGCCATGTACGGCCTGGACTACGTGGCGCTGCGCTACTTCAACGTGTACGGCCCCCGGATGGACATCCACGGCCTCTACACCGAGGTCCTCATCCGCTGGATGGAACGCATCGAGGCGGGCGAACCGCCGCTGATCCTCGGCGACGGCACCCAGACCATGGACTTCGTCGACGTCCGCGACATCGCCAGGGCCAACGTGCTGGCCGCCGAGTCGGACCTCACCGACGAGGTGTTCAACATCGCCAGCGGCACCGAGACCTCCCTGAAGGAACTGGCCGAAGCGCTGCTGGCGGCCATGGACGCCCGGGGCCTGGAGCCGGAGCACGGCCCGGCCCGCGCGGTCAACGGCGTCACCCGGCGGCTCGCGGACACCTCCCGGGCGGCCGAGCGGCTCGGCTTCACCGCCGAGATCGACCTGCGCACCGGCCTGGAGGACCTGGTCCGGTGGTGGCGCGCGGAGCGGGAGACGGCCCAGTGAGCGCCGCGGACCGCATCCCGGTCATGATCCCCTGGCTCGGCGAGGAGGAGGCACGGGCCGCCTCCGACGCCGTACTGTCCGGATGGGTCGCCCAGGGCCCCAGGGTCGCGGCCTTCGAGCGGGCCTTCGCCGAGCGGGTGGGCGCCGAGCACGCCGTCGCCGTCAGCTCCTGCACCACCGCCCTGCACCTGTCGCTGGTCGTGCTCGGCATCGGGCCCGGCGACGAGGTGGTGGTGCCCTCGCTGTCGTTCATCGCCACCGCCAACGCCGTACGGTACGTGGGCGCCGAACCCGTCTTCGCCGACGTCGACCTCGCCACCGGCAACGTGACCGCGGCGACCGTCGACGCCGTGCGCACCCCCCGCACCAAGGCCGTCCTCGCCGTCCACCAGGGCGGCGTCCCGGCCGATGTGCACGCGCTGCGCGCCGCCTGCGCCGACTGGGAACTGCCCCTGGTGGAGGACGCGGCCTGCGCCATCGGCGCCACCGTCGGCGGCAAGCCCGTCGGCCACGGCGCGCTGCTCGCCGCCTGGTCCTTCCACCCCCGCAAGCTGGTCACCACCGGCGAGGGCGGCATGGTCACCACCGACGACGCCGAACGGGCGGCCCGGCTGCGCAGGCTGCGCGAACACGGCATGAACGCCTCGGCGGCCGAGCGCCACGCCAGTGACAAGCCCGTCCTGGAGAGCTACCTGGAGGTCGGCTTCAACTACCGGATGACCGACATCCAGGCCGCCGTCGGCCTCGTCCAGCTCGGCAGGCTCGACGCGATGATCGCCCGCCGCCGCGAACTCGCCGCCCGCTACGACCGGTTGCTGCGCGACGTCCGGGGCCTCACCCCGGTGCGCGACCCCGCGCACGGGCAGGGCAACTTCCAGTCCTACTGGGTGCTGCTCGACGAGGACTTCCCCGGCGGCCGGGACGGGCTGCTCGGCGCGCTCGCCGACGCCGGTGTCTCCGCCCGGCGCGGCATCATGGCGGCCCACCTCGAACCCGCCTACGCCGACCACCCGGCCGCGCCCCTGCCGGTCACCGAACGCCTCAGCCGCGACTCGCTGATCCTGCCGCTGTTCCACACCATGACCGAGGCCCAGCAGGACCGGGTCGTGGCGGCCCTGGCCGGACCGGCCCGGCGATGACCGAGCTGGTGATCGTCGGCGCCGGCGGATTCGCCCGGGAGACCGCCCAGGCGGCCATCGCCACGGGCGGGTTCACGCTGCTCGGCCACCTCGACGACGACCCCGCCCTGCACGGCACCGAGGTGGACGGCGTACCCGTCCTCGGCGACTGCGGCCTGGTCCACCGGATGCCCGGGGCCCGCGTGGTGATCTGCGTGGGCAACGTCCGCGACTACGCGGCCCGCGCCCGCCTGGTCCGGCGCCTCGGCCTGCCCGAGGAGCGGTACGCCACCGTCGTCCACCCGACGGCGTCCCTCTCCGCCACCTCGGTCGTCGGGCCCGGCTCGGTGCTGCTCGCCCAGTGCGTGCTGACCGCCGCGGTACGCGTCGGCGCGCACGTCGCGGTGATGCCGGGGACCGTGCTCACCCACGACGACGTGGTCGAGGACTTCGCCACCCTCGCCTCCGGGGTCCGCCTGGGCGGCCGCGTCCGGCTCGGGCGGGGCGTCTACGTGGCCTCCGGGGCGCTGGTCAGGGAGGGCACCGCGGTCGGCGACTGGTCGCTGATCGGCATGGGCAGCGGCGTGCTCGCGGACGTACCGCCGGGCGAGGTCTGGGTGGGCAGCCCGGCCCGCAGGCTGCGCGCCGCGCCCGCGCCGGCGCTCGCCGAACTCGACACGCGCACCGCGCACGTACAGGGGGGACCTGTCAGATGAACCGGATACCGCTGGTGGACCTGAAGGCGGCCCACGAGGAGGTCGCCGACGAGGTACGCGCCGGATTCGAACGGGTGCTGGCCCGAACCGCGTTCGTCGGCGGCGAGGAGGTCCGCCTTTTCGAACGCGAGTACGCCGACTTCGGCCGTGTCGCGCACTGCGTGGGCGTCGCCAACGGCACCGACGCGGTGGAACTCGCCCTGCGCGCCGTCGGGGTGGGCCCCGGCGACGAGGTCGTGGTGCCCGCCAACACCTTCATCGCCACGGCCGGCGCGGTGGCCCGCATCGGCGCCCGCCCGGTCCTGGCCGACTGCCTGCCCGACACCCTGCTCCTCGACCCCGAGGCGGCCCTCGCCGCGGTCGGCCCGGCCACCCGCGCGGTCGTCCCCGTCCACCTGTACGGGCAGATGGCCGACGTCACCGCCCTGGCGGACCGGCTGCCCGGACACGTCCGGATCGTCGAGGACGCCGCGCAGTGCCAGGGCGCGGAGCGCGACGGCCGGACCCCGGGCAGCGGCGGCGTCGCGGCGACCAGCTTCTACCCGGGCAAGAACCTCGGCGCCTACGGCGACGCGGGCGCCGTCCTGACCGACGACGAGGAACTGGCCGGCCTGGTGCGCGCCACCGCCAACCACGGCGGCGTCGCCAAGTACCGCCACGACGTCCCCGGTTTCAACAGCCGCCTCGACGGGCTCCAGGCCGTCGTCCTGCGCGCCAAACTGGCCAGGCTGGCGGAGGGCAACGCGGCCCGCCGCGCGGCCGCCGCCCGCTACGACGCGCTGCTCGCCGGCCTCGCCGCGGCCGGCCGGGTCGTCCTGCCGGTCACCGCGCCCGGCAACCTCCACGTCCGGCACCTGTACGTCGTCCAGGTCACCGGCGCCGACCGGGACGCCGTGGTCGGCAAGCTGGCCGCCGAGGGCATCGGCGCCGGGGTGCACTATCCCGACCCGGTCCACCTCACCCCGGCCTACCGGCATCTCGGGTACGCCCGGGGCGACTTCCCGCACGCCGAGCGGGCGGCGGACCGGATGCTGTCCCTGCCGCTCTACCCGCAGATCACCCCCGGCCAGCAGCAGCGTGTGGTGGACGTCCTCGCCCGCGCGCTCGGCCGCTGACCGGTCCCGCTCGGTCCCACCGCTCCACCCGGCACGGCCCGCGCAGCAGCGCTGAGAGGTACGCATGAACAGATGGATGAGACGGATCAGGGGCACCCGCCTGGCCGTCGTGGCGGCGCTGATCTGGGCGGTGCTCCCGCCGGCCGGTTCGGCGCGGGCCGCGGCCGACCCCTGCGGCACGGGTTCGAACCCGATCGTCTGCGAGAACTCCAAACCGGGCAACCCGACCACCGACTGGTTCGCGCCCAACGCCTACGGCGACATCAAGGGGTTCGCCACCAAGGAGAGCGTGCGGGCCGGTGACACCGTCCAGTTCAAGGTGCAGTCGCCGGTGCCGTACCACGTGGAGGTCTACCGTCTGGGCTGGTACGGCGGCGACGGCGCGCGCAGGATGTCCACGGCTGCCCAGGCGGCCGTGACGTACTCGGCCAACTACCTCACCAAACCGGCCAGTTGCCTGCCCAAGAGCAGCACCGGTCTGGTCGACTGCGGGAACTGGCCGGTGACCGCCACCTGGACCGTGCCCGCCGACGCCGTCTCCGGCCTGTACATCGCCAACCTCGCGCAGGCCGACGGCGACGGGATGATGCCGTACCCGTTCGTCGTCCGCGACGACGGCTCCACCTCCGACATCGTCGTGCAGACCAGCGACCAGACCTGGCAGGCGTACAACGACTACGGCGGCCAGGACCTGTACGGCGGCGCCGGACCCGCGCCGGACGGCCGGGCCTACGAGGTGAGCTACAACCGGCCGCTGGACATCGGCGGCGACAACGGCATCTACGGCTCCGAGTTCATGATGCTGTCCTGGCTGGAACGCAACGGCTACGACGTCAGCTATCTGTCCGGCGTGGACGTGTCGGTCAACGGCGCCACCCTGCTGAAGAAGCACAAGGTGTACATCTCCTCCGGCCACGACGAGTACTGGACGCAGAGCCAGTACACCAACGTGCTCAACGCCCGGAAGACCGGTGTGCGGCAGGGCTTCTTCAGCGGCAACGAGGTCTTCTGGAAGACCCGGCTGGCCCCGAGCAACGACGGCACGAACACCGCCAACCGGACCCTGGTCTGCTACAAGATGACCAAGATGGCGCAGAACAACGGGATCGCCGACCCCAGCGGCACCTGGACCGGCACCTGGATGGACCCGGCCAGCACCCAGTACGGGCAGAGCTACCAGCCGCCGAACATCCTCACCGGCTCCATGTTCACGGTGAACGGCTACCGCGCCGACGCCATCACGGTGCCCGGCTCCTACGGCAGGAACCGGATCTGGCGCAACACCTCCATCGCGGGCCTCGGCGCGAGCCAGACCGCCACCTTCCCGACCGGCACCCTCGGCTACGAGTGGGACAGCGACATCGACAACGGCACCCGGCCCGCCGGGGCGATCGACGTGTCCTCCACCACCGTCGACATCGACGACGGCAAGCTCCGCCTGGACTGGGGCAACGTCTACGGCAACGGCACCGCCACCCACAGCCTGGTCCAGTTCCGCGACCAGGACTCCAAGGCCCTGGTGTTCGGCACCGGGACCGTGCAGTGGTCGTGGGGGCTGACCAACATCCCCACCTACGACCCCGAGGACACCGTGGTGACCGAGGACGCCCGGATGCAGCAGGCGACCGTCAACGTCCTGGCCGACATGGGCGTCCAGCCGCTGACCCGGCAGAGCAACCTCACCGCCGCCACCGCCACCACCGACACCACCGGACCGGCCGTCACCGTGACCGCGCCGAGCGCCGGGGCGACCGTACCGGCCCTGAAACCGGTCACCATCAAGGGCACCGCCACCGACACCGGCGGCGTGGTGGCCCGCGTGGAGGTCTCCACCGACGGCGGGACGACCTGGAAGGCCGCCACCGGACTGACCTCCTGGTCCTACAGTTGGACCCCGACCGCCCCCGGCACCGCCTCCCTCAGGGTCCGCGCGGTCGACGACAGCTCCAACATCGGCTCCGTCACCACGATCCCGCTGACCGTCGGCCCCCAGACCTGCCCCTGCACCGTCTGGCCGGCCTCGTCCGTGCCCGGCACCCTGAACTCCGGCGACGGCAGCTCGGTGGAGCTGGGCGTCAAGTTCCGCACCACGGTGGCCGGTTCCATCACCGGGGTGCGGTTCTACAAGTCGCCCGCCAACACCGGCACCCACACCGGCAGCCTGTGGAGCGCCTCCGGCACCAGGCTGGCCACCGGCACCTTCGGCAACGAGACGGCCTCCGGCTGGCAGACGCTGAACTTCGCCACCCCGGTCACCGTCAAGGCCAACACCACTTACGTGGCCTCCTACTTCGCACCGAAGGGCGGCTACTCCTACGACGCCGGGTACTTCGCCGGCAAGGACGCCGGCCTGGCGCCGCTGACCGCCCTGAAGTCCGGCACCGACGGCGGCAACGGCGTCTACAAGTACGGCTCGGCCAGCACCTTCCCGTCCACCCAGTCCGACGGCAGCAACTACTGGGTCGACGTCGTGCTGGACACCTCGACGGCGAGCACCACCCCGCCCACCGTCATCTCCACCTCCCCGACCTCCGGGGCCACCGACACCTCGATCACCGCCTCGGTGTCGGCCGTGCTCAGCGCGGCCGTCGACTCCGACGGACTGGCGTTCACCGTGAAGGACCCCGGCGGCAACACCGTGCCGGGCACCGTGAAGGTGACCGCGGCGGACCGGGTGACCTTCACCCCGTCCACCCAACTGTCCCTGCACACCGCCTACACCGCCTCCGTACGGGCCTCCGACGTCTGGGGCAACACCATGACCGAGCCGGTGACCTGGTCGTTCACCACCAGCTCCACCCCGCCCCCGGTCACCTGCCCCTGCACGCTGTGGGGCCCCTCCGCCGAGCCGGCCGTCACCGACATGACCGCCGACACCAACTCCGTGGAGCTGGGCACCCGGTTCACCTCCTCGGCCGCCGGCTGGATCACCGGCGTCACCTTCTACAAGGGCACCGGCAACACCGGGACCCACACCGGCAGCCTGTGGTCCGACGACGGCACGCTCCTGGCCGGCGGCACCTTCGTCAACGAGACGGCCTCCGGCTGGCAGACCCTGGTCTTCGCCACCCCGGTCAAGGTCACCGCGGGCACCGCCTACGTCGCCTCCTACCACGCGCCCAACGGCAGATACGCGGTCGACGGCGGCTACTTCGCCTCCGCCCACCAGTCCTATCCGCTGACCGCCACCGCCGACACCGCCGCCCATCCCAACGGGCGCTACAAGTACGGCGCCGCCCCCGCCTTCCCCACCGGTTCCTACGGTTCCGCGAACTACTGGGTGGGCCCCGTCTTCACCGCCGACGATCCGGGCGCCTCGCTGGCGGCGGAGGGCTCCGCGGAGCCGACCGGGTCCACGGTGACGTACACCGCAGACGCGGCGCATCCGCTGACGGTGACCGTGCCGGACGACGCCGAGGTGTCCTCGGTACGGGCCGACCTGGACATCCTGCCCGGCGCCCACCGGGACGCCGCCGAGGAACTCCGCGTCGAGGCCGTCACCTCCTACGACCGGGCCACCCGCAGGGCGACCGTCCACCTGTCCGCGCCGCTCCCGGACGGCACCCGGTTCCGGGTGGCGGTCGAGGCCCGGGACGGACACCGCGAGACGGTGGAGTCCCGGAGCTGGGACCTGACCGCCGAGTCCGTCCGCCGCCCGAAGAACTGATTGGCCTCCCACGATGAGCAGCGTCAGTGTCGTCATCCCCTGCTACAAGTACGGCCACTTCCTCGCCGACTGCCTGAGCAGCGTCCTCGACGAGCAGGACGGCGTCGATGTCCGGGTGCTCGTCATCGACGACGCCTCGCCCGACGACTCGGCGGAGGTCGCGCGGAAGCTGGCCGCCGCCGACCCGCGGATCGAGGTCCGCGTCCACCGCACCAACAAGGGGCACATCGCCACCTACAACGAGGGCCTGCTGGAGTGGGCCGACGGCGACTACGTGGCCCTGCTCTCCGCCGACGACCGGCTGGTGCCCGGCGCCCTGGTCCGGGCCGCCGCCCTCCTCGACGCCCACCCGGAGGCGGGGTTCGCCTACGGGCGGCCGCTGCGCTTCCGGCACGGCGGACCGCTGCCGAAGGCCCGCACCCGCGGCACCGGTTCGGTCGTCTACCCCGGGCAGTGGTGGCTGGAGCGCCGGTTCCGCGAGGGCACCGGCTGCATCACCTCACCGGAGGTCGTCGTCCGCACCCGCCTCCAGCGCGAGGTCGGCGGCTACGACCCCGCCCTCCCGCACGCCGGTGACATCGAGATGTGGATGCGGCTGGCCGCCCACGCCGACGTCGGATACGTACGCGGCGCCGACCAGGCCTACTACCGGGTGCACGGCGACAACATGTCGACCACCGACTTCGGCGGGCAGCTCGACGACCTGCGCCAGCGGCTGGTCGCCTTCGACTCCGTGCTCGCCAAGTGCGGCGACAGGCTGCCGCACGCCGACCGCCTCGCCGAGCAGGTCCACACCCGGCTGGCCCGCTTCGCCCTGCGCCGCGCCTACCGCGCCTACGACCGGGGCCGCACCGCCGTCGTCCCGGTCGAGGAGTGCGTGGCGTTCGCCGAGCGCTGCCTGCCCGGCTACCGGGAACTGCCCGAGTACCGCGCGCTGCGCCTGCGCCGGCGGATCGGCCCGCGGGCCATGCCCTACCTCCAGCCGCTGATCTGGTCGGCGGTGGCCGAACGCGGCCGGGAGCGGCTGTGGTGGGAGTCCTGGAAGCGGCGCGGCATCTGATGCGGCGGCGGTCCGGCTCAGCCCGCCACCGGAACCCGGCCGGCCCGGCGGACCGGCTCCGGCCGCCCGCCGCGCCCCGCGCCGCGGCGCCGCGCCCACCGGTCGCACCACAGCGCCCCCAGCACCGAGGCGGTCCCGCCCAGCAGCGCCGTACCGGCCAGGGCCCGGGTCCGGTCGCCCACCACCGGCACGGCGCTCGGCGCGACCAGCACCGAGGCGATGATCCGCGTACGGGGGGCGATGCCCTGGGCCTGCTGGATGCCGGTCACATGCCGGGTGTAGACGTCGATGACCCGCTGGACCATCGCGTCCGCCTCGGCGGCAGCGGCGCCTCGCGCCTGCACCTGGAGCGAGGGGATCAGGTACTGCGGTGTGGCACTGGTGCCGCTGTTGCGCGGGATCAGCTCGTAGGGCCCCCGCACCCCCGCGGCGGCCAGTTCCGCGCGTCCGGCGGGGGATCGGAGCTGCTGGACGACCCCGTAGGAGAAGGTGGCCAGCGGCGGCTGGAGATTGGTCAGTTGATTGGGCTGGTTCCCCGTCACGGGCGGCTTGAGCACGACCACCGCCGAACTCAGGTACCGCGGCGCCGGATGCAGGACCGGATAGGCTCCGGCGGCGGTCAGCAGCAGACCGAGCAGCAGTACGTACCAGCGGCGGAGCAGCGCTTCGGCGACGTCACGAGGCGACACGGGCAGTCCTTCCGTCGGCACCGATCCTCGCAGGCGCCGGGGCCGGCCGCCACCGAATCACGCGGCTCGTGCCGGGGGCGGGCCCACCGGCCCGGTCCCGCCGCACGGGTCCGGGGGGAGTCCTCGTGAGCCTTGCCGACCTGCTGGCCATCATGCGCCGCCGCTGGTACTTCGTCGTCCCGCTGACCCTGTTCAGCCTGCTCGCGGGCCTGTACCTGTACCGGACCGTCCCGGTGACCTACGAGTCGCAGAGTTCCGTCACGCTCCTGGACTCCACCGCGACCGCCGAACTCGCGCCCACCTTCGGCAACCCGCTGTCCAACGCGGGCGGTCCGCTGGTCGTCACCGCCGACGTGCTGATCCGGGCCCTGCAGTCGGCCGACGCGGCGAAGGAACTGCGCTCCCGGGGCGTCACGGACCCGTACACGGTCGCCTTCGCGGCCGATGCCGACGGCCCGCTGCTCACCCTCGGCGTGTCCGGCACCGACCGGGCGAAGGTGTACCGGGAGACCACCGCCCTCACCGCGTTCGCCGGGGAGCAGTTGACCGCCCTCCAGAACGCCTCGAAGGTGCCCTCGGTGTACGCGGTGCAGTCCGCGCCGGTGGTCCAGCCGCAGACCCCCGTCTCCCGGTCCAAGAGCCGCTACCAGGGGATCGCGGCGGTCGTCATCGTCGGGCTGGTGGCCGCGTTCCTGCTGTCCATCCTGGCCGAGGGCGTCGCCGTGGTCCGCCGCCGGGGCCGCGCCCTGGCCGGATACGTGCCCCGCCGCCACCGCGCCCGGCCACCGGAGCGGCCCAAGGGCCTGCTGGTGCGCAGGCTCGACGCCACGACGGTCCTGACCGGCTATCTGGTCCTGGCCGTCTTCGTGCCGTCCAACCTGACCCTGCCCGCGCTGGGCGGCGTCGGCACCCCGGCCAACGTCTTCGCCCTGCTGGGCCTGCTGTGGTACCTCGCCACCTGGCTCGGCGGACGCATCCTGCCCGCCGAGGGCACCAGACTGCCGCGGGTGGCCATGTGCGCCCTCGCCGCCGCCGTGCTGATGTCGTACCTGGCCGCCGCCACCCGCGGCAGCGCGCACAAGGAGATCCTCGGCGCCGACCGCGGGCTCATCGGACTCCTGGTGTGGGTGGCGCTGGTGGTGCTGGTCTCGGCCGGCATCCAGGAACGCGACCGGCTGGAGACCCTGATGCGGCGGCTCGTCGTCCTCGGCACGGTCGTCGCCCTGATCGGCTACTACGACTTCTTCGCCGCGACCAACGTCGCCGACTCCTTCAGCATCCCCGGCCTGCAGTCCAGCAGCGCCGGGATCAGCGCCATGGACCGCGGCTCCTTCACCCGGCCGCGCTCCACCACGGCCCACCCGCTGGAGTTCGGCGGCATGCTGGCCCTGCTGGTCCCCTTCGCCGTCCACCAGGCGTTCGACCCGGTGCGCCGGCACGCCGGCGCGCTGCGCCGCTGGGGACCCGTCGCCGTCATGGCGGGCGCCCTGCCGCTGACGGTGTCCCGGACCTCCATCGTCGGCGCGTTCATCGCGATCCTGGTGCTGGTGCCCCGCTGGAAGCCGCAGCGCCGCTGGGCCGCGATCGGCCTGATCCTCGGCTCGGTGGCCTGTTTCAAGGTGATCGTGCCGGGGCTGATCGGCACCATCACCAACCTGTTCGCCAGCTTCCTGTCCGACTCCGACAGCAGCACCCAGGCCCGCACCGTGAAGTACGGCGCCATCGTCCCCTACCTGGAGGAACACCCCTGGTTCGGGCGCGGGTTCGGCACCTTCACCCCCGACCTGTACTTCTTCACGGACAACGAGTACATGCTGATCCTGGCCGAGATGGGCATCGCCGGACTGCTCGCCTTCCTCGCCCTGATCGTCACCCAGATCCACACCGGCGGCGCCGTCCGCAGGCTCGCCCGCACCGAGTCGGACCGCGAACTCGGCCAGGCGTTCCTCGCCTCCGCCCTGGTCGCCCTGGTCATCAGCGCCACCTTCGACGCGCTCAGCTTCCCCATGTACGCGGGCATGTTCTTCCTGATCCTCGGCGCGGGCGGCAGCTACCTCGGCTTCATCCGCCGCGAAGCGGCCGCCGCCGTCCCCGCGCCCCGTAAGGCACCCGAAGCCCCGCTTCCCGAACTCGCGGAGTCCCGATGAGCCCCGTCGCCGTCCTCGTCGTCACCTGGAACAGCGCCCCGGTGCTCCCCGGGTTCCTCGCCGCCCTGCCCGAAGGCATGGCCGGCCTCGACTGGCGCCTGGTCGTCGCCGACAACGACTCCTGCGACGACACCGTCGGCCTCCTGCGGACCCTGGCCCCCGACGCGGTCGTCGTGGAGACCGGCCGCAACGCCGGGTACGCGGCCGGGATCAACGCCGCGCTGGACGCCGCCGGCGACCACGGGGCCGTACTGATCTGCAACCCCGACGTCCGGATGCGGCAGGGCTGCGCCGAACGCCTCGTCGACGGCCTCGGCGACGGCGTCGGCATCACCGTCCCCCTGCTGTACGAGGAGGACGGCCGGGCGCCCCAGCACTCGCTGCGCCGGGAGCCGAGCGTGCTGCGGGCGCTCGGCGAGGCGGTCATCGGCAACACCCGGGCCGGCCGCTTCCCGGCGCTCAGCGAGATCGTCACCGACCCCGCCGCGTACCGGGAGCCCACCCGCGCGGACTGGGCGACCGGCGCGCTCATGGCCGTGTCCGCCGACTGCCTGGCCGTCTGCGGCCGGTGGGACGAGTCGTTCTTCCTGTACTCGGAGGAGACCGAGTACTGCCTGCGGGCGCGGGACAGGGGCTTCGCCACCAGGCTGGAGCCGACCGCCGAGGCCGTCCACCTGGGCGGCGACTCCCAGGTCTCCCCCCGCCTGTGGACCCTGCTCACCCTCAACCGCGTCCGGCTGTACCGGCGCCGGCACGGCCCCCTCGCCACGGCCGCGTTCCGGGCCGCGGTGCTGCTGCGGGAGACCTCGCGCGCCGCGCTGGGCCGCCCGGCCGCCCGGACGGCCGCCGCCGCGCTGGCCAGGCCCGGCGCCCTGCGCGCGACGCCGGGACCCTGACCGGGGGTTCAGGCCGCCTTGTTCCGTACGGCGATCAGCGACTTCGGCGCGCCGAGCACCCGCTCGCTGAGGATCACCGACCGGGGGAAGAGGTAGCGCAGCTCGGCGCGGGTCAGCAGCTCGATGTTGACCACGGCGTCCATCGCCGACTCCGGGCTGTCCGGGCGGCTGTGCACGAGCGGCCAGCGCCTGACCAGACGCGCCCGCGCGGCCAGCGGCAGGAACTGGAACCCGGGCGCCACGAAGTGCGGTTCGACGGGGAAGTAGCGGTACGGCGTCTGCACCCAGTGCAGCGGCGCCAGTCGCTCGACGGCGCAGACGAACCGGCGGCGCTGGCTGTGGCCGCCCACGTGCTCGATGGTCGAGTTGGAGAAGACCAGGTCGTAGCCGCCCTCGGCGCTCAGGCCGGCGGCCACCGCCGGGTCGGTGACGTCGGCGTTCTCCGCGGTGATCCAGTCGGGCAGGTCGGCGGGGTGCGACTCCAGGTTGATCAGGTGCACGTGCTTGGGGCGCACCGGTGCGCGCTGCCACATCTCGGCGGTGCCGCCCAGGTCCACCACGCTCATGTTCTCGATGCCGGGGAAGCAGCGCCGGAACCGCTCCCAGCGGGCGAGCCGGAGCCGTTCGCCCAGTGAGCCGGGCGCGTCGACGAATCTGTTCCGCAGGGCGCGGGAGTGGGGCATGGGATCAACCACCTGTGGTCGGGGACGGAAAACGGATCGGTTCTCAACTGGTGGGCCGCCACCGCGTGTAGAAGCTGGACGGGTTCACCAGGTAGCGGACGGTGGGGTGCGGCAGGTGCAGCACCCGGTGCCGGCGGGCGTAGCGGCGGATCAGCTCCCAGTCCTCCCGGGGCAGCACCTCAGGGGTCCGGCGCAGGCGGCTGAAGCGCAGGGCGCGGGTACGGCGGGCGACGAAGGCGTTGGTGTCCAGGAACGCCTCGCGGGCGGACCGGCGCCGGTCGTAGGGGACGGACAGCACGTCCCGTTCGGTGCCGTCGGGCAGGACCCGGCGCAGCGCCGTGTAGACGCCGTCGGGACCGCCGGGGGACCGCAGCACCGCCAGGGCCCGTTCGAGGTGGTCGGGTTCCCACAGGTTGTCGTCGTCCAGGAAGGCCACGTACCGCGACCGGGTGAGGCGGATGCCCACGTTGCGCACCACCCCGGCGACCTTGGTGTTCCGCGCCAGGGAGACGGCGAACAGCCGCGGGTCGCCGGGGAGCGGGGGCAGTCCGGCGCCGTCGTCGACCACGATGACGACCTGGTCGCGGACGGTCTGGTCGAGCGCCGAGCGCACCGCGGCCCGCAGCGCCTCGGGGCGCCGGTGGGTGGCGATCACCGTGGCGACCAGCGCCGGGGGCGGCACCGGCCGGGCGGCGGCCAGCCGCCGGGTCTCGGCGTCCTCGAACCGGCGCAGCGCCACCGCGGTGGGCGCCAGCACCACCTTGTTCCTGGCCTCGAAGAGGACCAGCCAGCCGAACAGCGCCTTCAGCAGGGTCCAGGGGGCGCGCGCCGCCCGGCGGGCGCTCACCCGGACGGCTCCGGCCGGACCGGACGGCCGTCGGACATCCGGTTGTCCCGCCATACGTTCCCGGCGCCGTCCCCGTTCCAGTGGGCGACCGCGCCGTAGCCGCCGGAGGCGGGGTGGAACTGGGTGGAGAAGACGTTGCCGGTGACCCGGATGCCGGTGGCGTCCTCCCCGCCGGCGTAGAGGGCGTAGGCGCCCCCGGCGATCCAGTTGCGGTCGATGGTGACGTTGCGGACCGGGCCGCTGTCGGAGAACAGGCCGATGCCGCCCGACGCCCCCTGGTCGACGGGGGTGGGGTTGAGCAGGGTGTTGTGCCGGACGACCAGGTGCCCGGTGTTGCCGCCGCCGCTGATCACCGCGTTGGTGTGCTGCCACTCGCCGCCCTGGTTGACGAACGGGGCGAGGTCGTGGACGTAGTTGTCGTGCAGGTCGCCCTGCCCCATGGACAGGGCGTCGCCGAACACCGACACGTCGCACCAGCCGACCTCGACGGAGCTGGTCCCCATGTTGGACACCGCGTAGTCGACGCCGCCGTTGTCCGGTCCCTCGCCGGGGACCGCGGTGATGGTGGAGTGCAGGACCCGCAGACCGTGGTGGCCGGGGCGCAGGTTGACGCCCCACCAGTTGTCGGAGGTGATCCTGCTGTCGATGACGGTGACGTCGTCCGCGTAGACGTCGAGCGACCCGGCGAGGTCCCAGCCCCGGATGACCGCCCCGTCGGTACGGATCGTCAGGTGGCCGGACTTGCGGGTCTTCGGGGCGGTGCGGTGGCCGGTGGTGGCGGCGTCGGGGAAGCCGCAGGCGCGGGGCGAGGCGCAGGCGGCGGACCCGGCCGAGGGCGGGCGGGACGAGCCGGAGGGGCGGCGGGGGCGGGCCGGCGACGCGGTCGAGCCGGTCGCGCCGGTCGTACCGGTCGCGCTGTCCGGCGTGGTGCCGGCCGGGGTGGACGGTTCCGGGCTCGGCGGCGGCGGGGAGGTGTCCGGGGGGCAGGGCGACGCGGCGGCGGCCGGGCAGCCGGGCGCCGCGGAGTCCTGGGGCTGCGAGCAGGCCGCTGCCAGCACCGCCAGCGAGGCGGTGAGCAGTAACGCGGCCAGCGGGCCGCGGCCGGAACGCCGTGTCATCGGGTTCACCTCATGTCCTGGGGGGCGGGCGGGACCGGCGCGGACATCCGGTGCCGGCCGCGGTGCCGCCCCGCCCCGCGGTCCGCGCCGCGCAGGAAGTCCCGGCTGGGCAGTACGCACACCGCGTACCCGGCCAGGGCGACGGCACAGACGGCGAGGAGCCCCAGCGGCCCGTCGCCGAACGGGTGCCGCAGGCCGTAGACGACCGCGGCCATCACGGCACCGCCGAGGAAGGGCCACGCGCAGGCCCTGGCGATCAGGCCGAGGCCGATGCCGCCGCGGCCGAGGGCGATCAGGAAGACGGGCACCACCAGCGCGCCGGCCACCAGGACATGGCCCTGGGAGACCCCGACGATGCCGTTCAGCCGGGCGGCGACGAGGAGCACCGGGACCAGGGCCACCAGCCACAGGCCCTGCACCAGGAAGAGGGAGCGGCGCTGCCCCATCGCGACCAGGCAGTCGTAGGCGAGTTCGCTGCCGATGCGGATCAGCCCGAGGACCATCAGCCAGGGCAGCGCCCCGGCGGCGGGCGTCCACCGGCCGCCGTAGACCAGCCGGATCACCGGCTCCGCGAGGCCCGCCAGCAACACGCACAGCGGGACCGTGCCGGTGATCAGCACGCCCAGGGCGCGGCTGAACCCCTGGGCGAGTGCCGCCGGGGAGCCGGCCAGCCGGGAGAACCCGGCGAAGGAGACCCGGCGGGCGGCCTCGGAGATGATCCGCACCGGCCAGCCGGAGATGTTGAAGGCGAGCACGTAGAAGCCCAGCGCGACATTGCCCAGCGCGGCGCCCAGCACCATGGTGTCGACGTTGACCACGGCCAGGGCCAGCATGCTCGCCCCGGCCAGCGGCAGCCCGAACCTGAGCAGCGCGCGGGCCTGTTCGGGGTCCCAGCCGAATCTGAGGGTGCCGGGCGCGGCCAGCTTGCAGCCGACCAGCGACACCAGGTTCCCCGCCACCGCCCCGCAGGCGAAGCTCATCGCGCCCCAGTCCGCGAAGGCGAGCAGCAGCGTCACCGCCGTGCTCACCACGAAGTTCAGGGTGTCGATGACCATGCGCCTGCCCTGGGCGAACTCCCGGGTCAGGAAGCCCGCCGGTACCTGCGCGATCCCGTCGATCACCACGCACAGGCACATCACCCGCAGCACCCCGGCGGCGTCCGGCGAGCCCAGCAGGGAGCCCACCGCCGGTGCCGCCGCGAACAGCGCCACGTACAGCAGGCCGCTGGAGAGGGTGCTCAGGGTCAGCACGGTCGGCGCGAACCGCCGGGGGTCGCCCTCCCAGCGCACGATGGCCAGGCCCACGCCCAGCTCGTTGGCGGACAGCAGGACCAGCAGCACGGTCTGCGCGAGGCCGTACACCCCCCACTCGGCGGGGCCCAGGGCGAAGCGCGCCAGGACGATGCCGGTGGCGAAGTTGCCCAGGCGCAGCACGACGGTGTTGATCAGGCTCCACCGGGCCGCCGAACGGACCTTGCGGCCGAAGGCGTTCGAAGCGGGGCCCGCGGGGGCCTCGCTCGCCTCGCCCGGCTCACTGTCCGGAGCGCGGGCGATGTCCATGAGTCGACTCCTCGTCGCGTGGCTCTGCGGCGGACGGCACCGTCGCCACGGGCCGTGCCGCCCCGGGCCGTGCGGCGGCCGTACCGTCGTGCCCGGTGGTCCGCGACCAGCTCGGCGGACGCCGGATGGCGAGCGTCTCGTCCGTGGCCGGCCCGGCGTCCGGCGCGGCTGTCTCCCGCTCCGCCGGGGCGGGGCCGGGCGCCGCCGGCCCGGGTGCCTTCGGCCGCTTGCGGGCCTCCACGTAGAAGACGCCGACCAGGGTGAGGACCAGCCCCATGATCCCGGCCATGATCATGTACTGGAGGCGGGTCTTGGTCTGCGCCACCGGTTTCTGCGGCGGCACGATCGTCGTCATCCGGATCATGGCCTTCGGGTCGACCGACTGCCGGCGCTGGAAGTCGTCCAGGCGCTCCTCGGCGTACGCGGTCAGGATCTTGTCCGAGGCCAGTACCGAGTCCGCGTCGGTGCCGGTGACGGTGAGCCACATCAGCGGCCCCTGGGCGTTGTCGGCGAGCTTGGCCTCGATGGTGCCCTCGGCGCCCCGGGACTTCAGCTCCCTGAGCGCGTCGTCGGAGGTGAGGCTGCGCGCCAGGCTGTCGGCCATGCCGGTGAGCGAGGTCTGGGTGCTCAGGAAGGGGTTGCCGTCGTACGCCCGGGTGGCCTTCTCGGAGTTCAGCAGGACCACCGTGCTCTGCGACTGGTAGCCGACCGGGACCAGCACGATCACGGCGGCCACCAGGCCCGCGGTCAGCAGCAGTCCGGGCAGCAGCACCTGCCAGCGCCTGCGCAGCACCCGGAAGATCTCAGCGAGATCCATGGTGGTTCCCCCTAGCGACCACACGTTCGACGGTCATTTGTTGCCAGCGGATCATATGGGGAACGTTCGGTCCATGGGTCCGGACCGGGCGACGGGCTCCGGTCCGGGGCCGGACGCCGGGCGGTCGGTGGGCCGCGGCCGGGTGCGCGCGGTGCCGCCGCGCAGCAGCACCTCGGCGATCCGTTCGCTGGCCCGGCCGTCCCACAGCGCGGGCCGGCGCGGCGCGGGCGGGGCGTCCAGCACCCCGTTCACGGTGTTCAGGACGCGGGCCGGGTCCCGTCCGGCCAGCACATTGGTGCCCTCCTCGACGGTGATCGGCCGCTCGGTGTTGTCCCGCAGCGTCACGCACGGCACGCCCAGCGCGGTGGTCTCCTCCTGCACACCCCCCGAGTCGGTCAGCACGACACGGGCCGCGTCCTGGAGCGCGATGAAGTCCAGGTACCCGGCGGGCGGTACCAGCCGGATGCCGCCGGGCACGCCCAGCTCGGCCAGCCTGCCGGCCGCGCGGGGGTGCACCGGCCACACCAGCGGGCAGCGGCCCGCGATCTCACCCAGCGCCTTCAGCAGTCGGGCGAGTACTTCGGGGTCGTCCACGTTGGCGGGCCGGTGCAGGGTGACCAGGCCGTAGCCGCCCCGGGTCAGCCCGGAGCGGTCCAGGACGTCCGAGGCGCGGGCGCGCTCCAGGTTGGCCAGCAGGGTGTCGATCATGACGTTGCCGACCAGGTGGATCTGGTCCGCCCGGTAGCCCTCGGCGCGCAGATTGCCGGCCGCGTCGGGGGAGGGGGCCAGCAGGTAGTCGCTGACCCGGTCGGTGGCGACGCGGTTGACCTCCTCCGGCATGGACCAGTCGCGGCTGCGCAGTCCGGCCTCGACGTGGGCCAGCAGCGGGCCCGCCTTCGCGGTGACCAGGGCGCAGGCCAGCGTGGAGTTGATGTCGCCGACCACGACGACGAGGTCCGGGGCCACCTCGTCGAGCAGCGGCTCGAACGCGGTCATCACCCGGCCGGTCTGCTCGGCGTGGCTGCCGGAGCCGACGCCGAGGAAGCGGTCCGGCGGCCGGATGCCGAGGTCGGCGAAGAACACGTCGTTCATGGCCGGGTCGTAGTGCTGGCCGGTGTGGACCAGCAGTACCTCGGCGCCCCGGCGCTCCAGCGCGTCCATCACCGGTTTGATCTTCATGTAGTTGGGGCGCGCCCCGGCGACACAGATGATGCGCGGCATTGCTCAGAGCACCTCGATCGTGGGTCCGGACGGCAGTCTGCGACGGCAGTCGAGGACGACGGGAGCGTGTTCGGCGATGAGCCCGTAGTCGAAGCAGTCGTGGTCGGTGAGCAGTACCACCACGTCGGCGGCGGCCAGCTCCTCGGCCGCCACGTCGACCCGCACCAGCCGGGTGTCCACCGGCAGGCTCTCCACCACGTGCGGGTCCGCCGCCCTGACCTGCGCCCCCATGTCCAGCAGGAGTTGGGAGACGCGCAGCGCGGGCGACTCGCGGGCGTCGCCGGTGTTCTTCTTGTAGGCGAGGCCGAGCAGCAGGACCCGGGAGCCGTTGACGGACCGGCGCCTGGTGTTGAACAGGTCGGCGATCCGGCGGGTCACGTACTCGGGCATGTGGTTGTTGATGTCGTTGGCCAGCTCCACGAAGCGGAAGCTCTGGCCGAGTTCGCGCTGCACCCGCCAGGACAGGTACGACGGGTCGATCGGCAGGCAGTGGCCGCCGACCCCGGGGCCGGGGGTGAACTTCATGAAGCCGAACGGCTTGCTGGAGGCGGCGTCGATGGCCTGCCAGACGTCGATGTCCAGGTGCCGGGCGAACATCGCGATCTCGTTGACCAGCGCGATGTTCACGTGCCGGAAGGTGTTCTCCAGCAGCTTGGCCAGCTCCGCCTCCTTCGGCGAACTCACCGGCACGGTGGTGTCGACCAGTTGCGCGTAGAAGCCCTGGACCGCCAGGAGCGACGCCTCGTCGACACCGGAGACCACCTTGGGGGTCTCCTTGAAGCCCCACACCGCGTTGCCGGGGTCGATGCGCTCCGGGCTGTAGCCGAGCTGGAAGTCGCTGCCCGCGGTGAGTCCCGAACCCTCCTCCAGGATCGGCGCGAACAGTTCCTGAGTGGTGCCCGGGTACGTGGTCGACTCCAGGACGACCGTGGCGCCGGGGCGCAGATAGCGGGCGAGGGTGACCGCCGACTCCTTGATGTACCGCAGGTCGGGGGTGCCCTCGTGCAGCGGGGTCGGCACGGTCACCACGGCGACGTCGAACCCGCCGCAGTCACGCGCCGCGTCGCTGGGGCGGTAGGTGCCGTTGTCCAGGGCCGCGCGGACGCGTTCGGAGGAGACGTCCTCCACGAAGGACTCACCGGCCGCGAGGCTCTTGATCCGCCGGGTGTCGACGTCGTAGCCGATCACCTCGTGCCCGGTCTCGGCGGCCCGGATGGCCAGCGGCAGACCGACGTATCCCTGTCCGACCACGACGACACGCATCAGTGACTCCTGTTCGCCGGGGCGGCCGACGGGGTGGGGCGCAGCCGCTCGCGTGCCGTCATGAGGACGAAGGCCGCGTTGGTGGTGAGGTAGCGCCGGCCCAGGCGGCGCGGTTCCTGCAACGCCCGGTAGAGCCACTCCAGTCCCCGGCGCTGCCAGGACTCGGGGGCTCGCCGGGTGACGCCGGCGAGGATGTCGAAGGAGCCGCCGACGCCGTGCACGACATGGGCGCCGGTGCGGGCGCCGTGGGCGGCGGTGAAGATCTCCTTCTTCGGCGAGGTCATGCCGAGGAAGAGCAACTGGGCGCCGCTGCGGGCGATCGCGTCCGCGACGGCCTCCTGCTCACAGTCGTCGAAGTAGCCGTGACGGCTGCCCGCCACCTTCAGGCCGGGGAACCGGTCGGCGACCCGGCGCAGCATCTCCTGGAGGACCTCCGGCCGGGCGCCGAGGAAGTACACCGGCAGGCCCGCCGACTCCGCCTCCGCCAGCAGCCGCAGGAACAGGTCGATCCCGGCGACCCGCTCCGGCAGCGGGGCGCCCAGCACCCGCCCGGCCCAGACCACCGCCTGCCCGTCGGCGAGGACCAGGTCGCAGTTGGTCACCGCCGCGGCGAGCCGCGGGTCGCGCCGCATGGTGACCAGCTTGGCCGCGTTGACCACGCCGATCTCCAGCCTGCGGCCCTCCCGCACGGCGGCCAGGCAGCGTTCGACGGTCTGGTCCATGGTCAGCGGGTCCAGCTCGAAGCCGAACAGCGTGCGACGCCCGCTCATATCCGGCCCCCCAGCCAGGCGTGCAGCATCCAGCCGAACTCGTACGGCCGGCATTCGCGGTCCACGGACAGCGGCCGGTACACCCGGTCCAGGGCCCGCAGCCGCAGCCCCGGCACCGCCCGGGTGGACAGCCCGCGCACCGCGCGCACCGCCTTCTTCGGGTCGCCCCGGTGGACCTTGCGCCAGGTGACGCCCAACTCATCCAGGATCAGCGGCTCCCGGGCGGCCGGGCGGCCGGCCAGTTCCGGTACGTCCGTCATCCAGCGCAGGCCCTTGCGGACGGCCGCGCCGAAGTCGCCGCCGCCGGCCTCGGTGAGGTCGAACAGGGCGGTCGGCGCCATCGCGTGCTGGTGGACGCTGTAGACGGGGTAGCCCTCCACCACACCGCCGGTGCGCGCGTCGTAGTGCCACCACCACTGGCCGCCCGTGCCCTGGAGCCGGCAGATGCGGGCCGCGCACGCCTCCGCCGCGGCCAGCGCCTCGGGGTCGCCGTCGCCGCTCGCGTGGGCGCGGGCCAGCGCCTGCAACGGGTACGTCTGGTCGGCGAAGCAGCTCACATGCGCCCGGTATCCGGGCAGCAGGCCGGGCCCGGTGGCGTGCGGGAACAGCGGGCTGCCGCCGATCCGGGCCCGCAGCAGCCGGTCCCGCGCCGCGGTGAAGTGCCGTTCCACGTCGGCCGATTCGCGGGCCGCCGCGAGCGCGGACAGCACCCAGGCGGCCTCCACCGTGTACTGCGGCCGGTCCCGGTGGTCCAGCGCCTCGACCCGGGCCAGGGCGTCGGACAGCTTGGGGTGCCCGGTGTCGGCGGCGGCCCAGGCGATCAGCGCCGCGTCGCCGAGGTCGGTCACCGAGGGCAGGGACTCCACCAGCAGACCGGTGAACTCCTGCGCGCTGCGCCCCGCGAGCACCGTCCGCTGGCGTTCCTCGGGCAGATACCGGACGCCGAGCGCGGTGATGGCCGCGTACCGCCTGCTGGTCCCGCGCTGCTCCACCCGCCAGGAACCGTCGGGGGCCCTCGTGCCGGCCATGGTGAAGGCGAACGCCTCCTTGCCGGGCAGCAGCATCGACGGCAGGCCCGACTCGGCGACGGAGAGCAGGCGTTGGGCGAGCGGGAGCAGCGACGGTTCGTCGCGTTCGAGCGCCGCCAGACGTGAAGTGGTCATCTTTCGGACACACCAACCCCCCTGTGGGACCTGTGGTGAACAGACTGGTGTCCGTCGGGTCACGACCGGCCGGACGGTGGAAAAGCAGACGTCAGACGCCGGATCGGCAGACGTTCCCGGTTGCGCGCACAGGTGTCCCCATCACCCCGTAACCCCCCCTGGGCACCGCTGGCTTGTGTGCTCATTGTGCTTGGTCTGCACACTTCGCGCACATGCTATGCCGGTACCGGTTCGCGGTATCGCCCTTTGCGGGAAAGAGCCGAAAACCGATGGGAAGTCCCGGGACGGGACGCAGTTGCCGCGGCGCCGAGGCCCGCCGTCACCCGAACGGGTTCACCTGCCCCGCGTGGTCAGCCGTGGGAGTGATGATCGTCCGATGGCCCGTGCGGCGTATGGAATCTTGGCCCCCGGCGGGGCGCCGGACGGCGTCCGCCGAGCGACCGGACCGAGGAGAACCATGTACGAGTGGCTGCGGGAAACACTGGTGGAACGCCTGAGGCTGCCGGCCGACGCCGTCCGGCCCGACGCCTCGGCCGACGAGGCGGGACTGGACTCCCTCGCGGTCACGGAACTGGTCATGATCGCGCAGGAGGAACTGGGCCTCGGCGTCGACGAGGACGAACTGGCGGGCCTCGGCACCGTCGGCGAGGTCGCCGCGTACCTGGAGTCGCGCCGGCAGCCCGCCGCCCGATGACGGCACGCACGAGCGGCGGCGTCCCCGCGGCGGTGCTGTGCGGGCTCGGCTCCTGGCTGCCCCCGGCGGTCGTGCCCAACGGCGAACTGGCCGAGCGGCTCGGGGTCACCGACGCCTGGATTCACCAGCGTTCCGGCGTGCGCAGCCGGCGCCGCGCGGACGACGGGACGGCCACCGTCGCCATGGCCGCGGAGGCGGGCGCGCGGGCCCTGAAGTCGCAGGGGCACGGGCAGGTGGACGCCGTGCTGCTGGCCACCGCCACCCCCGACCGGGTGACCCCGCCCTGCGCCCCCGAGGTGGCGGCGCGGCTGGGACTGACCGGGGCGGCGGCGGTCGACCTGTCGGCGGCCTGCTCGGGCTTCGTGTACGGCCTGTCGATCGCGGCCGGCTGCATCGCGGCCCGCACCTTCGAACGCGTCCTGGTGATCGGCGCCGAGACGATGTCCGCGGTGGTGGACCCCGAGGACGCCGTGACCGCGCCGATCTTCGGGGACGGTGCCGCCGCCGCGGTCGTCCGGGCCGGGGACCCCGGCGAACCCGGCGCACTCGGCCCGTTCGTGCTGGGCAGCGACGGGGGCGGCGCCGAACTCATCCACATTCCGCGCGGCGGCTCCCGTACCCGCTACCGGTACACGGCCGAGGAACCCCACGCCCATGTGCGCATGGACGGCCGCGAGGTGTTCCGGCGGGCCCTGGAACACCTGGACGGGGCGCTGACCCGGGCCGTGGAGAAGGCCGGGTGGACACCGGCGGAGGTGGATCGTTTCGCCGTCCACCAGGCCAACGCCCGGATCTCCCGTTCGCTGGCCGTCCGGATGAACGTGCCCGAGGAGCGGTGGCTGTCCAACATCGCGCACGTCGGCAACACCAGCGCGGCCTCGGTGCCGATACTGCTGGACCACGCGGTCCGCGACGGCGCCCTGGCCGCGGGGGAGCGGGTGGCGGTCGCGGCCTTCGGGGCCGGCCTCACCTGGGGCGCGACCACCCTGGTCTGGCCCGAGCTGAGCGTCGACGCGTGACGGAAGGGACGGCGGTTCCCGTGACGGACGCCGAGACGCCGTATCCGGCGGTCGACCAGGTCATCGGCGAGATGGAGGGCGGCGCCCACTACCTGCACATCGGCGCGGCCCTGGAGATGGACGGCGCGGCCCCGGCCCGGCAGGAGGTGCGCGAGCACCTGCGCGCACGGCTGCCCCTGCTGCCGCCCCTGTCCGGCTGCGAGGACCATCTAGACGACCATGTACGGGAGTTGACGGTGCCGACCGGGACGGCGTCCAACTGGTCGGCGGCGTACGACGCCCTGGTCAACCAACCCGCCCCGTGCGCCCGACGCCCCTGGGGCGTATGGCTGGTGACCGGCGCCGGAACCGACGGCTACCTGCTGTGCTACCGGGGGCATCACGCCCTGCACGACGGCACCGGCGTGCTGCGGCTGGTCCGCCTGCTGTTCTCCCGGCCCGAACCCGTCGCCGCGGCGATGCCCGCCCGCGCCCCGGCCCGTCCGCCCGCCGCGGCGCGCGCCGGCGGGTACGCGCGCAACCTGGGCGCCTCGGCCCGGCTGCTGCTGCCCGCGCCCCGGCGGCCCCTGCTCCCCGCGGCGCCGGCCGGGCGGCGCGTGGTCTCCCGGGCCGTCGTGCCCGTGGCGGCGCTGCGCGCGGCGGCGCGTGCGCTGGACTGCTCGGTGCTCGACGTGTACCTGGGCGCCCTGTCCGCGGCGGCCGAGGCGGCCGATCCGACGGGGTGGACCGCCGAGCGGTGGCGGGCGCGCGGGATCGGGGTGCCCGTCTCGCTGGAGCGGGCCGGTCCGACGCCGTACCGGGGCAACCGGTTCGCCGTCGCGCTGCTGGACATCCCCTGGCGGGAGAAGGACCTCGCCGAGCGGGTCCGGATCATCTCCCGCCGGACCGCGCCGCTGCGCGACCCGGGCGTCCGCTGGGCCCTGGGCCACGCCCTCGGACGGCTGAGCGTGGCGGGCACCCGCGGCTTCTCGGCACGCCTCTTCGCGCGCTGCGGGGCGCAGACCACCCTCCTCAGCTCCGCCGCCGACCTCGGGTTCGCCGGCCGCCGGGCCCGCCGCTTCACCGGCTTGAACTGCCTGCCCGCCGACTTCCCCTACCAGCCGGTGCTGACCCTCTGGCGGGACGAGGCCGTCTGCGCCTTCACCGCGGACGCCGCGCTGCCGGCGGCCGGGGACCTCGCCGAGACCTGGCACCGGGCCCTCCTCCGGCTGGCCCCGGACGCCCGCGCCCTGGACCGAGAGGACGGCACGTGCACACCTACCGCGGCACCCGCGCGCTGATGAAGCTGGCCGGGGCCGCCTGGTGCCCGACGACCGTGGAGGGCGCCGAACACGTCCCGGCCGGCGGACCCGTGCTGCTGGTCGGCAACCATCTGGCCGCCTGCGACACCTTCTTCCTGATGGCGGCGGTGCACCGGCGGCTGGTCTTCCTGAGCAAACGGGAGTACTTCACCGGCACCGGCCCCCGGGGGCGGGCCCTCGCGGGCTTCTGCCGCCGGCTCGGCTTCCTGCCGGTCGACCGGGGCGCCGGCCCGGCCGCGGCACGCGAGGCGCTCGACCGCGGCCGGCGCGTGCTCGACGGCGGCGGGGCCCTCGCCCTCTACCCCGAGGGCACCCGGTCACCCGACGGACGGCTCTACCGGGGCCGCCCCGGCGCGGCGGCCCTCGCCCTCACCTGCGGCGTACCCCTGGTGCCGTTCGGGATCAGCGGCACCGACCGGGTGCAGCCCGTCGGCGCGTCCGGGCTGCGCCGGCACCCCGTCCGCATCCGGTTCGGCCGCCCGCTCGGCGCGCTGCCGGACGAGCGGCGCCCCGACGGGTTCCCCACCACGGCCGCGCTGCGCGAGACGACGTCGCGGACGATGCACGCCATCGCCGACCTCTCCGGCCAGCCGTACGTCGACCGGCCCGCCCCCGCCCCACGCGCCGGGCGCGGATGACGACACCGGCGGCCCCCCCGCCCGCCGGGCGCCGCCCGGCCCCCCTCCCGGCGGGAGTTCACCGCCGGGAGGGGGGCCGGTCAGCGGCCGATGGCACAGGCGTCACCGTTCAGCGTGAACCGAGGTGGCGCCGAGGCGTCGCCGGTATGGCTGGCGAGGTAGCCGAGGGTCACGCCGGCACCCGGCGCGATGGTCGCGTTGTGGGCGGCGTTGGTCGCCGTGATGGTGTTGCTGAGCTGGGTGAGGTCCGTGTTCCAGTCGGAGATCACGGTCTGCCCGAGGGCCAGCGGGAACTTCAGCGACCAGCCGTTCACCGGGGTGCTCCCGGTGTTGGTGACGGTGAGGTCGACCGTGGTGCCGGTACCCCACGACCGCACGGTGCGGTCGACGCGGCAGGTGGGCTCCTCCCGCGTGAACGACACCCGGTGCAGCCCGCCGGGCAGGTCGTTCACCACGTAGAACTCCCCCTCGGCCGTGGTGCCGATCGTCGTCACCTGGGTGGGCATCTCCCCGATCTCGGCCTGCTCGTAGCCGCCCCGGCCGTCGGGCCGCAGCGCCCAGACGGTGGACGAGCAGTAGTCGGTGGCGATGTACGTGCCGCCCACCAGGTCGGCGTACCGCGAGCCCCGGTAGACATGGCCGCCGATCACCGAACAGCCGCCCGTGTAGGGGGAGTAGGTGAAGACCGGCCGGGTGTACTGCTCACCGGGCGGGCAGTTCCCGCCCTCGAACCGCTCCTGGCCCTCGTAGCAGGACCAGCCGAGGTTCGCCCCGCCTTGGCCGGGCGCGAGGTGGTCGATCTCCTCCCAGCGGCCCTGGCCGACGTCGCCGATCCACAGCGAGCCGTCGGCGGCGTCGAAGGAGAACCGCCACGGGTTGCGCAGCCCGTACAGCCAGATCTCCGGGCGGGCGCCGGGGGTGTCGGCGAAGGGGTTGTCCTCGGGGACGCAGTACGCGAGCGGGGCGCAGGCCCGGTCGACGTCGATACGGAGGATCTTGCCGAGCAGGGTGTCCAGCCGCTGCCCGGCGCGCAGCGGGTCGGCGGAGCCGCCGCCGTCGCCGATGCTCCAGTACAGGTTGCCGTCGGGGCCGAAGGCGAGCTGGCCGCCGTTGTGATTGCTGTACTCGGCGTGCGGCTGGGCGAGCAGGGGCTCCAGCCGCTTCTCGTCGAGGCGGTAGCGGCCGAGGGTGACCGCGGCGTCGGGTTTGGCCGTGTACGCCAGGTAGAGGCTGTGGCTCTCGGCGAAGTCGGCGGGCAGGGCGATGCCGAGCAGGCCGCGCTCGTTGCCCGATTCGTCGATGGCCGAGGTGATGTCGATCAGCGGGGTCGCGGCGAGGCCGGTGTCCGGGTGGTAGACGCGGACGGTGCCGGCCTTCTCGGTGATGAACAGGCGGCCGGTGCCGTCGTCGGGGGCGGCGATCGCGGTGGGGCGCCGCAGCCCGGAGGCGACCTGGGTGGTGGTCGCCTTCAGCGACGGCAGGGGGACCGCGGACGCGGCGTCGGCCTTGTCCGGCGAGGCGGCGGCGGGGGGTGAGGTCAGCACGGTCAGCAGCAGGAGGAGGAGCAGCAGGGGACCGGTCCAGCGGCGTCGTAACATGTCGGCTCCAGGAGCGAGGACGCTTGCACGGCGGTGGCGTTCCTTGGCAACACGGCGACAACGCAGCGCGATCGGCCGCGGCTCCGACCGGCCCGTCACGGGCGGCCCTGGGGGAGGAAGGCGGTGCGGAGCCGGACGGTCCTGCCCTGCGATGCGCTGCCCGCGACGGTATCCGCTTTCCCTGCCGCCACACCAGGCCCGTACGGCGACTTCCGGCCGCCCCGGCGGGGTGGGTCTCCGGCAACCGCCGCCGGGCATCGAGATCGTCGCCGAGCTGCCGGAGACGACCGGCGGCGCCCCGCGCGGACTCGCGGCCACCGTGGGCCTGCCGCGCCCGGACACCGGCCCGGAGGCCGGGAGCACCCGGCCGATGACCCGGGCGTCACGGCCGGGGCCGGGCGGCGTCCGCGTACCGGGCGGCGTCCGCGTACCGGGCGGCGAGTTTCGCGAAGGCGGCGCGCAGCTCGGGCGGGCCGACGACCTCGATGCCGGTGTCGAAGCGGCCGAGGGCGGCGGCCAGCCCCGTCCATGACCAGGAGCCGAGGGTGAGCCGGCAGCGGCCGGGGCCCAGTTCCTCGACGATCCCGTCCGGGGCGAACGGGGCGACCTCGGCGGCCGGCAGACCGAGGTCGACCACCCCCTGGCAGGCCCAGTCCGTCGTGGTGCCGTCGCCGCCGCGCAGCCGGCCGGTGACGAAGTCGCCGACACCGCCGCCGGGCAGCGGGCGCGGCGTGAAGCGGGGGCCGGTGGGCGTACGGGGCCGGGTCCGGTCGGCGCGGAAGATCCGCCAGTCCTCGCGGTCGAGGTCCCAGGCGAGGAGGTACCAGCGGCCGTGCCGGGTGACCAGGTGGTGCGGCTGCACCCGGCGGAGCCGCTCGGCGCGGGCGCCGCGGTGGTCGAAGCGCAGCTCCTCACGGGCGCGGACGGCCCGGCTCAGCTCCATCAGCACCTCGGTGTCGACCCGCCCGGCGTCCCGGTCCCCGGGCGGGTCGACGGCGGTGACGCTCAGCAGGTCCAAACGGTGGCGCAGTCGGGGCGGGAGGACCTGGCGCAGGGTGGTCAGCGCGCGGGCGGCGTCCTCGGCGACCTGGGTGCCGGCGGCCGCCGTCCGCAGGGCGACGGCCAGGGCGACGGCCTGACCGTCGTCGAACAGCAGCGGAGGAAGCCGCGTACCCGCGTCGAGACGGTAACCCCCGGCGGGGCCCTTGACGGACGTGACCGGGTAGCCGAGGTCGCGGAGCCGGTCGATGTCGCGGCGGACCGTGCGCGAGGTGACGCCCAGCCTCTCGGCGAGGGAGTCGCCGGACCAGTCGCGGCGCGTCTGGAGCAGCGAGAGCAGGGTGAGCAGCCGCGCGGACGTCTTCTGCATGCCGCCCATTGTGCGCACCGGTACCGGACACGACCTGTCCGGTACCCCTGTGAAGGTGGTCCCCGAGCCGCCGGTGACACCGCACCGCCGCGGCGCCCATCCGCCGAACCGAGGACAGGGAACAGCCATGTCTGTCACGACCACCACCCATCTGAACTTCCGGGGCAGCGCCCGCGAGGCACTGGACTTCTACCGGGGCGTCTTCGGCGGCCGCCTCACCGCCGTCACCTACAAGGACACCGGCAGCGTGGCGGACGCGAGCGAGGCGGACTGGCTGATGTGGGGCGAGGTGGTCGCGGACAACGGCTTCCGCGTCATGGCCTACGACGTGCCCTCGACGCTGCCCCACGACCGGGGCGAGAACCCGTTCTTCGTCTCCGTGCGCGGTGACGACACCGACGAGATCCGTGCCCTGTGGGCGGCTCTCGCCGAGGGTTCGACGGTCGTCCGGGAACTGACGGCCGCGCAGTGGTCGCCGCTGTACGGCATGCTCACCGACCGCTTCGGCGTGACCTGGGTGCTGGACGTGGCCGCCCCGTACCACGGCTGACCCTCCCGCGGCCCCGCGGCCCCGCTCCGGCCGCGGTGCCGCCCGCCCGGTCATGACGGCGCCCGTGCGGGGCACCCGCACGGGCATGACGTCGAAGTGCCTGCTGCGCCTGACCGTTGCCCTGGCCGTGCTCCCGGCCGCCGTGTCGTGCGGGGGCGGAGGCGGGGGAGGCGCCGGCTCCGGCGGGGCGGTGGCGCACCCGGTCTCCATGACCTCGGGAACGGCCCTGGTCATCACCACCGACAACGGGCTGCGGCTGCGCCCCGCCGACGGCCGTGACATCACGGTGGACGACCGGGCCGACCCCCGCTGGTCCCACGACGACGGCACCTGGACCCTGGACCTGTCCTGCGCCGACCGGGACCGCGACGACGACCCGTGCCCCCGTACGCCCACGGTGGGCGTCCCCGACGGGGTGCGGGTCACCGCGACCGCCCGCGACGCCGGTATCGACGTGGCGGGGGTCGCCGCCGCACTGGACCTGACCACCGTCAACGGCGATGTGACGGTGGCCCGTTCCGGCCTGGACGACGCCGCCGTACGGCTGGTCACCCGCAACGGCTCGGTACGGACGGCCGCCCTCGACGCGGGCCGGCTGACCGCCCGGACCACCAACGGCGACGTGATCCTGGGCTGCGCCACCGCCCCGTCGGCCGTCACCGGGACGACCGCCAACGGCTCGGTCGACGTGACCGTCCCCCACGACAGCCCCGCCTACCGGGTCACCGCCCGCACCGACAACGGCCGTACCGGCGTCGGCCTTCCGGTGCGGAACACCGCCGGTCACGGTCCCGTCATGACGCTGACCACCGTCAACGGTGACGTCGGGGCACGCCGGGACTGAACCGGCGGCCGGGTCCGTCCACCACGGCACCGTCCGCCGCCTGCCGGCCTCAACTCGTCGAGGGCCAGGCCCTGAGCTTGTCGGGATTGAGCACGGCCCAGATCCGCTCGATCCGGTCGCCCGTGACATCGAAGGCCAGCACGGCGACCGTGGCGCCGTCGAGCCGGGCGACCAGGCCGGGCCCGCCGTTGACGGTGGACTCCAGGATCGTCACGCCCGGTAGCGCGAGGGCCCGTCCGGTGAGGAACCGCGCGATCTCCTCTGCGCCCCGGACCGGGCGGGGTGCCGCCCGCGCGACCCCGCCGCCGTCACCGGTCGCGACGGCGTCGGGCGCCAGCAGGCCGATCAGGGCGTCGATGTCCTTGGCCTCCCAGGCCCGTTTGAACGCCCGTACCAGCTCCGCGCGTCGGCCGACCGGGGCCGGCACGGGCCGGGCCGCGCGCAGGCGGCGGCGGGCGGAGACGGCCAGTTGGCGGCAGGCCCCGGGCGTCCGGCCGACGATCTCGGCCACCTCGGCGAAGGTGTAGCGGAAGACGTCGTGCAGGACGAACGCCACCCGCTCGGCCGGGGTCATGGACTCCAGGACGACGAGGAACGCCATGTCCACCGACTCGTCGAGGGTGACCCGGTCGGCCGGGTCGTCCGCCGTGCCGCCCCACCGCCCGCTGATCCACTCCGTGCCGTCGGGCACCGGCTCCGGAATCCACTCGCCGACGTAACGCTCGCGGCGGGCGCGGGCCGAGCCGAGCAGGTCGAGGCAGATCCGGCTGGCGACGGTCGTCAGCCAGCCGCCGGGGGAGGCGATGCCGTCCCGCTGCTCCGGGGGCATGGCGTACCAGCGGGCGTACGTCTCCTGTACGACGTCCTCGGCCTCGGCCAGCGAGCCGAGGAACCGGTAGGCGAGGTTGATCAGATGGTGCCGCTCGCCGGTGATCGCGCTCAGGCCCGGATCGGACCGGCCGTCTCCCGGCCCGGACGGGGTGGTCATGGTGTCGGACAGCTCCCTCGGTCGCGTGTGCTCTCATCCCTTCGACGGAGCGGCGCCCCGAAGTGTGAGGCCGGCCGGTCGCGCCGCGCATCCCGCCCTGCCGTTCGCCGTGACCCCTGAACCCGGAATACCAGCCTGCCGCTTCCCGCCCGGGAGCGGGCGACCATGACGACCACGGCCCAGCCCGGCGAAGTCACTTCGACGGTCACCGGCGGGCACATCGTCCACCGCGGCACCTGACCCGCCCCGCCGGCCGCCCTGTCCGCCCCCGCTCGCCGGGGAGTCGAGCAACCCGCGCGAACGGGGACATGGCCCCGGCGGCCCGACCGCCCGCCGGGCCGGCCGCGGACCACTCGCCCGCGGCCGGTGGGGACGCGGCCGGATATCCTCCCGGGATGACGCAGCACCCCCTGTCCGAGGAGCGGCGGCCCGCCAGCGGCGGTCCCCGGGCCGCCGCCCGCAACCGGGCCGCGCTGATCGCCGCCGCCCGGGAGATCTACGCGGAACACGGGCTGGACGCGCCGCTGTCCGCGATCGCCCGCCGGGCCGGCGTCGGCCAGGGCGTGCTGTACCGGCACTTCCCCGACCGGTCCGCCGTGGCGCTGGCCGTCCTGGAGGAGAACGTCCGGCGGATCGAGCAGGCGGCGGCATCGGACGGCGCCGACCTCGCCGGGGTGCTCGGCGTACTGACCTGGCACCAGACGGAGTCGGCCGCGTTCGTCAGTGTCCTGCTCGCCGACGGGGCGGCCCGGCGCGAGGGCGCCCCCGCCTACGCCGTGGCCCTGTCCCGGCGGGTGGAACGCGCCCTGCGCGGGCACCTGCCCGACGGCCACCCGCTCGCCGGGGAGCCCGAGGACCTGATGATCGCCGTCGGCATGGTCTCCGGTGCCGTCACCGGCCCCACCCGCGAGGAGCGGGAGCGCCGGGCGCGGGCGGCCTGGCGGCTGCTCGGCGTCGAGGTGGGCCCGGTGCGGCCCGGCCGCCCGCCGGTGGATCAGCCGCCGTTGGACTGACGGATGCCCTCCGCCAGCGCGTCGAAGCGGTAGAGATAGCCGCCGGCGGGCCCGCTGACCGTCAGGTAGGCCGCTGTCCCGCCGGGCGTGATCGCCACATTGGTCGCCGACTCCAGTCCGTCGGCGGCGCGGCCCGGCACCTCGACGGTGGCCAGCCGCTCGCCGTTCCGGCTGAACACGGCCATCGCGGGCCGCCCGTGCAGCCCCTGGTACAGGTTGCCGTCCGCGTCCACCGCGATCGAGTCGGTCTGCGCTATCCCGCCGTCGACCCGGATGGCGGTGTGCCGCGAGGACACGCGGCCCTCGCCGTCCAGCCGGAGGTAGGAGATGCGGTTGCGCGTCAACTCGCTGAACCACAGCCCCCGGTACCGCGCGTCGAAGGAGATGCCGTTCGGCGCCGCCAGCCCGTCCGCCAGCACGGTGGCGTCCTCGCCGTCGCGGCCGATGCGCACCACGCGGCCCGTCGGCTCGCCCTCGGACAGCCCGCGCGAGTCACTGACGTAGAGGTTCCCGTCCCGGTCGAAGGCGAGGTCGTCCGGGTTCATCGGCGCGCCGTCGACCTCCCCGGAGAAGAAGGTCCGCGGATCGCCGCCGTCCGGGGCCAGGCTCACGATCTCGCCGTGGGCGAAGTCGGTCAGGTAGATCCGTCCGTCGTACGGGCTGAACTGCGCCGAGGTGTACGCGCCCCGCCCGTCGGTGTGGACCGGGCGAGAGGTCTTCTTCCGGACATCGACGCGCAGCACCTTCGGCGCGCCCGCGGGCGCGGTGACGTCGACGACGAGCAGGCTGCCGTCCGCGTCGAACACCGGCCCCTCCAGCAGCGTCATCCCGGTCTGTTCGTGGACGGACGTCAGCCGCATGACCTGCTGCGCGCGGATGGTCCGGTCCGCTCCGGTGGCGCCCGGGGCCGCCGGGGCCCCGGCCCGCTGCGCACCGCATCCGGTGAGGACCAGCACACCGAGGGCGGCGAGCCCGGCGAGCGGCCGGGTCGAAAGTCGTCGCATGCGCATCACTCTTCCTGTGTCCGAAAGTATGCGGAAGCAATCCGCACCCCAACCGGACAACGCTGTCCGGTGCTTGTTACGGTAGTGCACGGCTGCTCAAGTCCCGTGGTGTTCCGCACAGTTCACGGACGAGGTGGCCTTCTGGCAGCGAACCGGAAGGAACGAGGTCCCCCCACATGGCACCTTCGCGGACGGTCACCCCCGAGGAACTGGCCCGGCTCAGGGAGCGCTACCGCGCCGAACGGGAGCGGCGCGTGCGCCCCGACGGCGTCCGCCAGTACCTGGGCGCCGACGCCGAATTCGGCTACTACGCGGCCGACCCGTACGCGCGGGAGACGGCCGGGCGGGAGCCGGTGCGGGACCGGGTGGACGTCGCGGTCGTCGGCGGCGGCTTCGGCGGCGTCCTCGCGGGGGCGCGGTTGCGCCGGCAGGGCATCGGACGGGTCCGGATCGTGGAGCGGGGCGGCGACTTCGGCGGCACCTGGTACTGGAACCGGTACCCCGGCATCCACTGCGACGTCGAGTCCCACGTGTATCTGCCGATGCTCGACGAGACCGGCTACGTACCGGAGTGGAAGTACGCGCCCGGGGAGGAGATCCGCCGGCACGCGGTGCGCATCGCCGAGAAGTCCGACCTCTACGCCGACGCCCTGTTCTCCACCTCGGTCACCGCGCTGACCTGGGACGAGACCGCCGAGGCGTGGATCGTCGGCACCGACCGGGGGGACCGGTTCCGGGCCACGTACGTCATCACGGCCACCGGCACCCTGTCCGAGCTGAAACTGCCCGGCATCCCCGGCATCGAGACGTTCCGCGGCCACACCTTCCACACCTCACGCTGGGACTACGGCTACACCGGCGGTACCCCGGACGGCGGGCTGACCGGCCTCGCGGACAAGCGGGTGGGCGTGGTCGGCACCGGCGCCACCGGCGTCCAGGTCGTCCCGAAGCTGGCCGAGGACGCCGGGCACCTCTACGTCTTCCAGCGCACGCCCTCCAGCGTCGACGTGCGCGCCAACCGCCGCACCACCGCCCGGGACGTCGGCGCCGACCGGCCCGGCTGGGCGAGCGGACGCCGGGACAACTTCCTGCGCCTCACCTCCGGCGAACCCGTCGCACAGGACCTCGTCGACGACCAGTGGACCCGCTCGGCCGTCCTGCTGGAGAAACTCCTGCCGAGCTTTCGCCGCCGGGGCGACCGCGCGGCCTTCGAGGCGGCCTACGAGGCGGCCGACGCCGCCAAGATGAACGAGATCCGCGCCCGCGTCGAACGGATCGTCACCGACCCGGAGACCGCCGAGAGGCTCAAGCCCTGGTACCGGTACGCGTGCAAGCGCCCGACCTTCTCCGACCAGTACCTCCAGGCGTTCAACCGGGACAACGTCACCCTGGTCGACACCGCCGACACGCACGGCATCGAGCGGATGACCGAACGCGGTGTCGTGGTCGGCGGCACCGAGTACGCCCTCGACTGCCTGATCTTCGCCACCGGCTTCTCCGTCGGCGTCTCCGGCGTCCACTCCGGCAGGCTCCCCGTGCGCGGCCGGGGCGGGGTCCTCCTCCAGGACGCCTGGCGCGAACGGGGCCCCCGCACCCTGCACGGCTTCACCAGCAACGGCTTCCCCAACCTCCTCCAGATGGGCGGCACGCAGAGCGCCGCCAGCGTCAACTACACCCACGTGCTGGACGAGCACGCCGTGCACGCCGCCGCCCTCGTCGCGGCCGCCGAGGCCCAGGGCGCCCTGATCGAGCCGTCCACCGAGGCCGAGGACGCCTGGATCGCCGTCCTGGCGCGGGACGCCCCCGAACACGCCTGGTTCCACGCCGAATGCACCCCCGGCTACTACAACGCCGAGGGCCGCGGCCGGCCCGACGCCCCGATCTCCTACCCGCACGGCGCCCCCGCCTTCCACGCCCTGCTGAAGCGCTGGCGCGAGCGGTCCATGACCGACGTCCTGCGCCCCCGTACCGCCACCCGGTCCTAGCCTGTCGTGTGGATCAGCCCGCAGACGCGGGGCCTGGCACGCACCAGGTCCCGCTCGCCGGCATGACGAGGCGCGGCAGATTCCCTGCGGCCCGATCCGAACGACAGGCCCCGGAGGGCTCAGGCCGCCGCGTGGAAGCGGGCCGCCGCCTCGCCCCGGGTCGCCACGCCGAGCTTGGCCAGGATGTTGGCCACGTGGAACTTCACCGTCGACTCGCTGATGTGCAGCTCCCGCGCGATGGTGCGGTTGCGGTGGCCGCGCGCCAGATGCGCCAGCACCTCCACCTCCCGCTCGCCCAGCGGGCCCAGCGGGTCCGGCCGCGCGACCCGCGGCGGCGCCAGCGGGATCGACGCGGTGACGGTCGTCCCCCAGCCCGGGACCGCGTCGACGTCGAGGCGGCCGCCCAGCACGTCGAGGCGCTCCCCGACCCGGCGGGCCGCCAGGGCGGCGGCCGTCAGGTCGCCGGGGCCGTCGTCGCGCACCCTCGCCCGCAGCTCGGCGGCGCTCACCTGCCAGCTCACGTGCACCCGGTGGACCGGGTCCTGCTCCAGGACCGCGAGGACGGTGGCGCGGACCACGGCACGCGCGGCGTGCGCCACCCCGGCGGCCAGCGCCCGCTCGCGCCGGGCCGGCTCCGGCGGCGCCAGTTCCAGGCGTACCGGACCGTGCCCGAGGAGCGGCCGCAAGGTGGCGGCGAGCCGCTCGAACGCCTCCCCGGCCGGTTCCTCCGCCGCCGCGCTGTCCCGGGCCGCCGCCGCACGCTGCTCGGCCAGGGCCGTCACCGCGAGGTCGATCGCCCGGCCGCGGGCCGCCGCGTCGTCCAGGTCCCGGGCCCGCAGCACCGACAGCAGCCCCGTCAGCGCGGCGGTGTGGGCGTCGCCCAACTCGGCGATCACCCGGGCCCGCTCGCCCGCCATGGCCCGCGACCGGGCCAGCGGACCCGGCGTGGCCTCGGCGGAGAGCCGCTCCCGGTGCGCGGTCACCAGGTCCCACAGCGCCTGTACGGTCCCGGCCGCCTCCTCGGGCAGCGGGGCCGCGTCGTCCCGTACCAGCACCAGGAGCGCCTTGCGCGGGGTCACGTCGCTCATCACCGCCAGCACCGGACGCCCTGCGCCGCCGACGGCGGCCGTGCCCTGCCAGGGCCGGCCGGCGGGGACGGAGGCGAACAGCGGAGCCAGCTCGGCGCTGGTGATCCGCGCGGCCAGGTCCTCCCGGCCGGCCGTCCGGAACGGCGAGAACGCGCAGTTGGTGGCCAGCTCGGCCACGGCCGGATGCGGTACGACGGCGTCCAGGACGGCGGAGAGCCGGCTCAGGATGCCGCCCAGCGGGGCCCGCAGCACCTCGCTCACGAGCAGCAGCGCGGGAACCGCACCGACGAGGGGCGAGGCGGGGGAGCGGTCTGCGACGGCCATGCCCCGAGCCTACGGCGGACGGGTAGGGGCCCGCCCCGCCGTTCGGCCGGTCCCGCCCCGCCGTTCGGCCGGGCGGAACCGGCCGAACGGACGGGCCGCCCGGCCCGGCCGCGGACCGACCCTGGACTCCGGCCCCCGCCGGCACCCGCCGGGCTCGGGGCACGGAGCACGCACCAAGAACGCGCGGAGAACGCGCGGGGAGCAGGGAGCACGATCATGTCCATGCTGGCGATCGTCTACGAGCGGTTCGGCGGCCCGGAGGTCCTCGGACTCGGTGAGGTCGCGCAGCCGCGCGCCGGGGCCGGGGAGGTCCGGGTGCGGATCGCCGCCGCCGCGGTCAACCCGATCGACTGGAGAATCCGCAGCGGCTCGATGCGGGAACGGTTCCCGACCGTCCTGCCGGCCACGCCGGGCAACGAGTTCGCGGGCGTCGTCGACCAGGTGGGGGAGGGCGTCACCGGTGTCCGGCCCGGCGACGAGGTGTTCGGCTGGACCCGGACCGGCGCCTACGCGCAGTACGCCATCGCCCGCGACTACGCCGCCAAGCCCGCGGAACTGGGCTGGGCGCAGGCGGCCGCGCTGCCCGTCGCCGGGGGAACGTCCGAGAGGGTCCTCGCCCAACTGGGCCTGCGCGCGGGGGAGACGCTGCTGCTGCACGGGGCCGCCGGGGCGGTCGGCTCCGCGGCGGTGCAGTTGGCCGTGGCCCTCGGCGCCACCGTCGTGGGCACCGCCTCCCCGGCCAACCACGACTACCTGCGCTCCCTCGGCGCGGTCCCGGTCGCCTACGGGGACGGACTGGTCGAACGGGTACGCGAGGCGGCGCCCCAGGGCATCGACGCGGTGTTCGACGCGGCGGGACGCGGCGGGCTGCCGGAGTCCATCGCCCTGCGCGGCGGTACGCCGGACCGCGTGATCACCATCGCCGACCCGGACGCGCCCCGCCGCCACGGGGTGCGGATGTCGGCCGGCGGCACCCCGTCGGACCGGGCGCGCGCCCACCTGGCCCGGCACGCCCGCCTCGCCGCGCAGGGACGCCTGCGCATGCCGGTGACGACGTACCCGCTCGCGGAGGCCGCGAAGGCGCAGGCACTCAGCGAGGAGGGCCATGTGCGGGGCAAGCTGGTGCTGCTGACGCCCTGACGGCGGCGGGAGGGGTCAGCGGGCCTCCGGTCCCAGATGGACCGGCAGCGACACATGACCGTTGCTGATCAGTGTGGGCAGGGGCCGCAACTCCTCGGCCGGCACGGCGAGCCGGATGGCGGGGAAGCGCTCGAACAGCATGCGCAGGGCGGTGGCGACCTCCAGCCGGGCCAGCGGGGCACCGAGGCAGAAGTGCACCCCGTGGCCGAAGGCGAGGTGCTCCTTGGAGACGCGGGTGAGGTCGAAGCGGTCGGCGCTCTCACCGTGCCAGTCGGGGTGCCGGTTGGCGGCGGCGTAGGACGCGAGGATCGCCTCGCCCTTGGCGATCGTCCGCCCGTCGGGCAGCGGGATGTCCGCCAGTGCGTAGCGCAGCGGCAGGTGCTTCACCGACGGTTCGTGCCGCAGGGTCTCCTCGACGACGTCGCCCCAGCCCGCGCGGCCCGCGCGCAGGTGGCCGAGCTGCTCGGGGTCGGTCAGCAGGGCGGTGACCGCCTGGTCGATGACGTTGACGGTGGTCTCGTAACCGGCGCTGATCATCAGCAGCAGGGTGTCGCGCAGTTCGCCGTCCGTGAAGCCGCCGCCGTCGCCCTCGTCGTCGCGGGCGGCGATCAGCAGGGACGTCATGTCCTCGCCGGGATCAGCGCGTCTGGCCGCGATCAGATGGTCCAGGGCCTCGTACAGGGCGGCGGTGTTCGCCGCGCTCTCCTCGGCGGTGAGGGTGGTGGAGAAGACCCGGTCGACGATGGCCCGGAAGCCCTCGCGGCGGCTCTCGGGCACGCCCATGAGCCGGCCGATCACCGCGATGGGCAGCGGATAGGCGAGGTGTTCGCGCAGGTCGACCGCCTCCCCGGACGGCCGGGCGGCGAGCCCGTCCAGCAGCTCGGTGACCATGGCCTCCACCACCGGTGCCATGGCGCCGACGCGGCGGGAGCCGAAGGCCGGCGCGACCATCCTGCGCAGCCTGCGGTGGTCGTCGCCGTACGCGGTGAACATGCTGTCCACCGCGATCCACAGGGCCAGCGGCCAGGTGGAGACGGTGGCGGCGAAGTCGGGCCAGTGGGCCCGCGCGTCCTTGGACACCCGCGGACTGGTCAGGAGCTGTTTGAGCAGCCGGGGGTCGGACACGGACCAGGCGGTGACCCCGAGGAGGTCCACCCGGGTGGCCGGCCCGCGGGCGCGCAGTGCCTGGTGTTCGGCATGGTGGTCGGAGCCGGCGGGGTCGAGGACGAGGATCGGCTGCTGCTCGGGCACGGGAACTCCTTCAGCGGTCACGGGACGTGTCCGGGTCGAGCGCGGGGGCCTGACGGGGTTCAGCTTCCCCGTTCGCCGGGGCACGGGGGAAGACGCCGACGCCCCGACGCTCCGCGAACCGGCCACCTCACCGGCCCCGCCGACGCCCGCTCACCGCCCCGCCGGCACCGGGTGGTCCGGGAACAGCCGGTGCAGTTCGGCGTGGAACCCGGGGAAGGTCTTGCTCACGCACCCGGGATCGTCCAGTTCCAGCGGGACACCGGAGCCGAGCGCCAGCACCGAGAAGGACATCGCGATCCGGTGGTCCCGCCGGCAGGCGATCCGGGCCGGGACCGGTGTGCCGGGATGCACGGTGAGCCGGTCGCCGCCCTCCTGCACCCGGATGCCGCAGGCCCGCAGGTTCGCCGCGACCGCCGCGACGCGGTCCGACTCCTTCAGCCGGGCGTGCCCGATGCCGTGCACGGTCACCGGGGCGTCGGCGAGCGGGACGATCGCGGCGAGGGTCATGAAGGTGTCGGAGACGTCCCCCATGTCCACGTCGAAGCCGCCGCGCAGCGCACCGGACCCGGTCACGGTGGTGGCCTTGGCGCCGACCGTCACCCGGGCCCCGCAGCGCTCCAGGACGCGGACGAAACCGAGGTCGCCCTGCGCACTGCCCGCCCCGAGCCCCGGCACGGTCACCGTCCGCCCGGTGACCGCTGCGGCGGCGAAGACGTACGAGGCCGTGGACGCGTCCGGTTCGACGGTCACGTCGGCCGCCCGGTAGCCGCCCGGCAGCACCCGTACGGTGCCGGTGGCCTCGTCCGTCTCGCAGCGGGCGCCGAAGTGCCGCATCAGGGTCAGCGTCATGTCCAGGTAGGGGCGGCTCACCGGCGAACGGACGTCGAGCGTCAGGCCGCGCCGGGTCAGCGGGGCCGCCATCAGCAGTCCGGAGACGTACTGGCTGCTCATCGACGCGTCCACGGTGAGGGGGCCGCCGTCCAGTCCCGCCGCCTCCAGGCGCAGCGGCAGGCGTCCCCCTTCGTGGGTCCGCACCCGGGCGCCGAGGCGGGTCAGCGCGCCGGCCAGCGGGGCCTGGGGGCGGGCCCGCAGTTGCTCCGACCCGTCGAAGACGAACGTCCCCCGGCCCGTCGCCGCGAACGGCGGCAGGAACCGGGCGGCGGTCCCGGCGTCCGCGCACCACACCCGCGCCGACCCGACCGGGCCGCGGCCCGTCCCGGTCACCTCCCAGCAGTCGTCCGCGTCGTCGGCGGCCACCCGCGCGCCCAGCTCCGTCAGGGCGGTACGGAAGGCCAGCGTGTCGTCGCTCGCCAGCGGGGACCGCAGCCTGCTGGTGCCGGGCGCGGCGGCGGCCAGCAGCAGCGCCCGGTTGGTCAGGCTCTTGGAGCCGGGGATGCGGGCGACGAGTTCCGTGCCGGGCACGGGCCGGGGCCCTGCCGTGTCCATGAATGGCGCTCCTGTCCGTCATGCCGTGCCGGATCATCGGGGGAGTGTCGTCAGACACCGTGCTGCGAACCGCCGTTGACCTGGAGGATCTGCGAGGTGATGTAGGCGCCTTCCGGCGCGCAGAGGAAGTGGGCGAGCCCGGCCACGTCGTCGGGGGTACCGGCCCGCCCCAGCGCCGTCTGCCGGACCAGCAGCGCCTCGCGGGCCGCCGTCATCCGGTCGCCGAAGAACTCGGTGTCCGCCACATAGCCGGGCGCGATGGCGTTCACCCGGACACCGCGCGGCCCGAGCCGGGCGGCCAGGTGATGGGTGTACGCGTGCAGGGCGGCCTTCGCGGCCCCGTAGGCGCCGGTGCCCGCCGAGCCTCGGTAGGCGGCGATCGAGCTGAACAGCACGACGCTCGCCCCGTCGGCCAGCAGCGGCGCCAGGGCCTCCACGGTGAGGACCGCGGTCAGCACATTGCCGGCGTACGTGTCCTGCCACTCGGCGGCGACGGTCTTCAGCCCGCCCTCACCGGCCGCCGGGGCCGCCGACCCCGCGCAGCACAGGACCGCGTCCACGGGCCGGCCGAGCGCCTCGGCCCGCTCCCGCAGGCGCAGCGGACCGGCCTCGTCGGACAGGTCCGCCTCGACGCAGCGCACCTCGGGACCGGCCGGCGCGGCCCGCAGTTCCCCGGCCGTGGCCCGCAGCTTCTCGGGCCGGCGGCCGACCAGCAGCACGGTGTCGCCGTGCTCGGCGAAACGCCTCGCGGTCGCCCTGCCGATCCCCGAGCCCGCGCCCGTGACGACGATCAGTCTTGGCATGGCATCCCCTTTCCGCGGCCACGGCCGCAGTCCTCTCGTCGGTCGGTGTCGGCGGGCAGGCCCGCCGCGCGGGTGACGGCGCCGGACCTGATGAGGCCGAGCACCCTCCCGATCGCGCCGTCCAGGCGCCGGTCGCGGTCCGTGAACGGCACCACCGCGCGGACCGCCCGGTGCACGGCGCGGGTGCGCGGCGCCGCCCCTCGCGGCCCGCGCAGGTCCAGTGCCTGGCAGGCGGCCAGCAGGTGGATCGCCGCGACCTCCTCGGCCAGCTCCACCACCGAGCGGGCCTGACGGGCGGCGACGGGCGCCAGGCTGACCTTGTCCTGGTTGTGCGCCTCGGTGGACCGGGAGTGGACGCTCGCCGGTGAACTCCCGCTCAGCGCCTCGGCGGTGAGGGCCGACGCGGCGATCTGCATGCCCTTGAAGCCGTGGTGCAGGCCCGCCTCCCACGCGTCCTCGTCGAACCGGGGGATCAGGTTCGGGGTCAGCCCGTTGTTGAACTTCTCGTCGACCAGCAGCGCCAGTTGCCGGTCCAGCAGGTCGGCGACGTTGGACACGGCGGTCTTCAGCGCGTCCATGCCCTGTGCCACGTGGCCGGCGTAGAAGTTGCCGCCGCTGTGCACCGTCGCGCCCGCCGCGTCGAACAGGGGGTTGTCCGTCGAGGCGTTGACCTCCGTCACCAGCCAGTCCTCGACCCAGTCCAGGGTGTCCCGCAGCACCCCGACGACGTGCGGCGCGCAGCGCAGGGAGTACCGGTCCTGGATGCTGCGGCGCAGCACCGCGTACCCCCGGCCGCCCAAGGAGCCCGCCGCGTCGACGATCTGGCGGTGCGGCCGGGACAGTTCCGACCCCTCCAGCAGGGCGTCCACGCGGCGGGCGCTGGTCCGCTGGCCCGGGTGCGGCCGCTGGTCGTGGAGGAACGCCGCGTAGTGCCCCCGGTTGCCCAGCAGGGCCTCCGAGGCCAGGGCGGTGCAGATGTCGGCCAGCGCGGCGAGCCGGCGGGCGTCGCGCGCCGCGAGGACGGCGTAGGCGGCGCTGAAGGAGGTGCCGTTGATGAGCGCCAGGCCGTCCTTGGCCTCCAGGTCGACGGCCGTCAGGCCCAGGCCGCGGAAGACGTCACCGGTGGGGCGCACCACTCCCCGGTGGCGGACCTCTCCCTCGCCGATGAGCGCCGCGGCGACGTAGCAGAGCGGGACCAGGTCCCCGCTGGCGCCCACCGAGCCGCGTTCCGGGACGACGGGCAGGACGTCGTGCCGCAGCAGCTCCAGCAGTCCCCCCGCGATCCGGGGCCGTACCCCGGAGTGCCCTCGGGCCAGGCAGTTGGCCCGGATCAGGAGGGTGGCCCGCACCACCTCGTCGGGGGCGGGCGGGCCCGTCCCGTTGAGGTGGTACAGGATCATGTTCCGTTGCAGGGCGGCGGCCTTGTCCGCGGAGATCTGCCGGTGGGCGCTGTCCCCGAAGCCGGTGGTGACGCCGTAGACCGGGTCGCCGGCGGCGATGAGCCGGAGCTTCAGCTCGCGGGAGGCGTTCATCGCCGCCGTCGCCTCGGCCGTGCACTCGACCTGGGCGCCGCCCGTGTCCCGGGCCACCGCGTGGATGTCGTCGAGGGTGAGCGACCTGCCGTCGATCTTCACCACGGTCACGTCGCCGGTCCCGTGCCGTCCGGGCCCAGCAGCGACAGCCCGCGTACGCCGGGCAGGGTCAGGCGGACGACGACGGCGGGACCCGGGTCGCTCAGCGAGGTGCCCAGGTGTCCGGTGACGTAAAGCTGGTCCAGGTCGGGGCCGCCGAAGACGAGGTTGGTGACGCAGGGGCAGCGGGAGTCCAGCGAGCCGAGGTCGCGTCCCCGCGCGTCGTGCACCCGTATCAGACCGGTGCCGAAGTGCGCGACGTACAGCCGGCCGTCCGCGTCGAAGGCCAGGCCGTCCGGCTGGGCCTCGCCCTCGGTCCAGGTGTTGGGCTGGGAGGGCAGCGAGGCGAAGAACCGCCGCTCGCCCAGAGTGCCGTCGCGGCGCACGGGGAACCGCATCACCCGGTTGCGGCCCCCCTCGGAGACCATCAGGAACCGCCGGTCCGGGGTGAGCGCGAGGCCGTTGGGGAACCGGAGGACCCCCTCGTCCACCACGGTCCGCAACCGACCGCCGGGATGGTCGAGGCGGTACACGCGGCCGGGCTCCGCCGTGGCGAAGCGGCCGGGGTCGGACACGTAACAGGCGCCGGTGCGCGGGTCCACCGTGACGTCGTTGGGGGCGCGCAGCGGGCGGCCCCGGTCGTCCTCGGTGAGGGTGCGCAGGACGTTGCCGTCGGCGTCGAGCCACAGGACGGCGGCGGGCGGGCCCATCTGGGCCACCAGGTGGGTGCCGTCCGGCAGCACCTTGTGCCCGTTGGGGGCCCCGGTCAGCCCCCGCGACCAGGGCTCGGCCGATCCGTCGGGGCGGATGGAGAGGATCTCGGTGCCCAGGGTGTCCGACATGAACAGCCGGCCGGAGTGGTCGAAGACGATGCCCTCGCAGCCGATCGGGCCCATGCGGGCGATCTCGGTGACCCGGGGCACGGGCAGGGCGGGCCCGCTCCCGCCGCCTCGCGGGGCCGCCGCCGCGGGTGGCGCGAGGGACACCGAACCGGCGGCGACCGCCATTCCGGCGCCGAGGAGACGGCGGCGCCCCAGCCCCCGGTCCGGTGCCCCGGCCGGCCGCTCGTGGGGCCGGCGGGTCACGCGGCACCCCCCACGGCCAGCGACGCGGCGAGCCGGACGACTTCCTCGGCCTGGGCCGGGTTGAGCCGGGGGTCGCACCCGGACTCGTACCGGGGCAGCGGCGTGCCGACGGCGAGATCCGCGGCCCGCGCCACGCATTCGGTGACGTCGTCCGGCGCCGACTCCAGGTGCAGTCCGCCCGCGTGCAGGCCGTGCGCGCGCATCACGGAGAAGAACGTCTCGACCTCCGCGAGGATCTCGGTGAGCACCCGGGACTTCTGGCCGGCCGCGGTGACCCTGGTGTTGCCGTGCATGGGGTCGGTCATCCAGATCGCCTCGGCGGCCCGGGGGCCGAGTCCGCCGAGCAGCGCGGGCAGGGCGGTGCCGATCCGCTCGGCGCCCATCCGCACGATCAGGGTGAGCCGGCCCGGCTCGTTGCCGGGGTTGAGCCGGTCCAGCAGGGCGGTCACCTCGGCCGGGGACGCGTCGGGCCCCACCTTGACGCCGACCGGGTTGCTCACGGTGGCGGCCAGGTCGACATGGGCGTGGTCCGGCTGCCGGGTCCGCTCGCCGATCCACAGGAACGGCGCGGAGGAGGCGTACCGGCCGCCCCGGGTGTCGTCGCGCAGCAGGGCGTGCTCGTACTCCAGCAGCAGCGCCTCGTGGCTGGTGTACGTGGGGGCGAGGACGGCCGTGACGCTGCCGGAGTCCGGCGGGGCGGTCCGCAGTTCGGCGAGGGCCTGCCGGGCCAGTTCGTAGGCGGTCAGCAGCCGGTGGGGGTCCGGCTGCCGGGCCGACGCGGTCGCCTCGGCCCCGTTGACCGCGTCGCCCCGGTAGACGGGGACCCGGGTGCCGTCCGGCAGCGGCTCCCAGGGCTGGGAGCGGGGCTTGGCGTACTGGCCCGCGAGGCGGCCGACCCGGACCACGGGGATCTTGGTGAGCGACTCGAAGAGGTCACCGAGGGCGTGCAGTGCCGTCGCCTTGGCCCGGACGCGCTCCGGCGTGCTGTCCGAGAAGAGTTCGGCGCAGTCTCCCGACTGGATGACGAAGGCCGTGCCGCGCGCCACGAAGGCGAGTTCCTCGCGCAGCGCGGCGGTCGTCTCCTCGCTCACGAGAGCGGGCCGCCCGGCCAGCTCGCCGAGAACGCGGTCCAGGTCGTTCCAGCGGGTCCAGTCGGGCTGCTGGGCAGCGCGCGACTGGATGAGCAGACGAGTGTGGGACATGACTCCTCAACTTGGGTCTCCGGCGGGTGTGGTCGCGGCGACGGGACCACGGGGGGAAGGTGTGCTCGCCGTGGTGCCTAGGCGGTCCTGCCGAATGCGGTGGGGCGCAGCTCGGGGACGCGTACCTTGCCGAGCGCCGAGCGGGGGATACGGTCGACCGGGTGCACGGCCCGCGGACCGGGCACGCCGGGCAGCAGCCGGGCCAGCGCCCGGCGGACAAGCGGGGGTTCGACGGCCGGGGCGCCGGGCCCGCCGGGAGCGCAGTACAGCTCGTAGTGCTCGCCCCGCACCCCGTCGGCCACCGGGACACAGGCCACGTCCAGGCCGGGAAGGGCACCGGCCAGCGCGGCCTCCACCTCGTCCAGCCAGACCCGCACGCCGTTGGCCTTCACCAGCCGGGACGCGCGGCCCAGGTGGTCGAACTCGCGCGGGCCGCGGCGGCGGACGAGGTCCGTGGTCCGCCAGGACACGGGGGGTTCGGACATGTCGTGCCGCCGCCCGATGCGCGGGCTGATGACGTGCAGGAGCCGCGGCGTGCCCGCCGCCGCCCGGGTGCCCGGCTCCGGAACCAGGGCGACGTCGGGCAGCAGCCGCCAGGGGCCGTCGTCCGTGCCGGCCGGTGCGACGGGGCGGTGCGCGACGGCCCCGGTCTCCGTGGCCCCCAGCAGGGTCTGGGCCGTGAACCCGGTGCCGTGCAGGGCGCGTACGACGTCCTTGGCCGCCTCGGGCACGGCGGCCGTGCTGTGCAGGGCGACCACGCGGGGCAGCGCGCCGAGCGCGGGCAGCAGGCGGCGCAGCAGCGGCCACGCCGAGGGCAGGCACACCAGGAGCGTGCGCGCTCCCGGCCGCAGCGGCGGAACGTCGGTCACCGGGTGCCGCCACGCCTGGTGCACGTCGATGCCGCGCGCCCGGGGCAGCACCTCGCCGAAGAGGCTGCCGAAGAGATGCCGGGTCGGCGCGAAGTTGATCACATGGTCGACCTCGCCGACCAGCAGATCGGCCACCAGGCCGGCCTCGTAGGTCAGTTGGTCCGTGCTGTGCCACCACGACACGGGGGCGCCGGTGTGACCGGAGGTGGCGAACTCGACCTCGGTGCGGGTCGCGGACCGGGGGCGGTCCGTCGGGGCTGCCTCAGGCATCGGGAAGCGCTCCCAGGGCCGCGCGGTCCTCCAGCTTCTCCCGCACGAACGCGGTGATGCGGGAGAGCGTGGCGAAGATGTGGCGTACGTCGTCGGCGACGAAGTCGACCTCGATGCCGAACCGGGTCTCCACGGTGGTGACGCACTCCATGGCGGCGAGGCTGTCGTAGCGCTCGCCCAGCGCCTCGGCGAGGTCGGCGTCGGCGTCGGCGTCCCGCACCGCCTCGCCGAGCGGCTCGGCCAGCGCGGTCCGCAGTCGGCTGAGGATCTCTGCGTTGTCCGGGATCACGGGGGACGTGGGGGGAGTGCTCATGCCGCGGGCTCCTTGATCGGTTCGGGGGCGCCGCCCAGGCGGTCGGCGCGGCACAGCTCGCCGTCGACGGCCACGTACACGTCGCCGCGGGCCGCGGGCTGCATGTCGAGGTGGAAGAAGGCGGTACCGGGTCCGACCTTCAGGGCGGCGCCGATCTCGGCGGCCAGCGCGTCGCGGAAGGCGGCGTCGCGGTCCGCGCCGATCTGGCAGACGACACCGGCGTGGTGCAGGGACCCGTCCCCGCCCGCGGACGGCAGGGCCTCCACCGGCAGGGCGCCGGTGTAGAGGCTGCCGGGCGGCTCGGTGACGAACCGGACCACCACGTGCGAGGGCACGACACCGCGGGCGGTCAGCCAGCGGGTGAGCCGGACCGCGACGGCGCGGCGGGCGGGCGCGGGCAGTTCGGGCGAGGTGATGGTGATGGTGGGCATGGGGTCACCGGCCTCAGGAGATGGTCAGGGCGGGCAGCGCGGCGTGGTCGTCGGCGACCCGGCGCCGCAGCAGGTCGCCGACGCACTCGGCGAGCAGGTCGCGGCCGTCGGCGGGGGCCAGGGGCGTCCAGGCCGTGCCGCCCTCCTGGGTCACCCGGTCGCAGAACCGGCGGACGTGCTCGCGGTCGACGCCGATGCCGTGCCGGCTCGCGGTGAGCACCGCCTCGTACGTACTGAGCAGGTCGGGGACCCGGTTGCCGGTGTTGGCGTAGCCGCCGCCCGGCACCCGGTGGCGTTCGAGGGCTGCCGCGACCGCCACCGGGTCGGCGTCGCCGAGCAGGTGCCGGGCGCGCAGTGCCTGGAGGGTGGGGCGCAGGGCGGGCTCGCCGGCCGGGACGTTGCCGGCCCGCCACCGCGCGCCGGGCGCCCGGCAGGACTCCAGGAACCGCAGGAGTGCCGCGGGCTCCAGCGGGCTGCCGTGGCGGTCGCCGAGGAGCCGGCCGATCTCGGCCGCGGCCACCGTAGAGACCACGTCGGAGCCGCGGCCCTCCCAGTACCCGAAGCCTCCGTCGGGGTTCTGCAGGCCCCGCAGCCAGGGGACGATCCGCTCGGCCAGGTGCTCGGCGCCGTGCAGCGCGCCGGCCTCCAGCGCCCAGAGGGTGCAGCGCACCTCACTGCCCCGGGCGGGCATGTACATCACACCGCCCTCGTTGGGCAGCAGGCAGGTGCGCAGCCAGCGGCGGCGGGTCTCGACGCCGGGGCCGGCCGGGTCCGCGCCGCGCGCCAGGTCGGACAGCAGGGTCGCCGAGGTGGACAGGGCGTCGGCGGCGAGGGCCGGCTCGCGGTAGGTGTAACCGCCGTCGGCGCAGGCCAGTTGCCGCATCCTGGCCACCACCGGGTCCGCGTGCGCCCCGGTCGGCGCGCGCAGCGCGCGCAGTGAGCCGATGGCGCAGAAGGACGCCCACACGTCCTCGACCGGATAGCCCTCCCACCGGACGAACGCGCCGGTGCCGCCGCGCATCCGCTCGATCCAGGCCACGCACGCCCCGGGGTCGGCCGGGCCGGTGCCGAGCGCGTCCAGGGCGACCGTCGCCCGGTAGGTCGCCCACATGCAGGGCACCTCGGCGTCGGGGGAGAACCGGAAGCCGCCCCCCGGCGTCTGCTGGGCGCGCAGCCAGCCCACCAGCCGGTCGGTGTCCCAGGGCGCCGGGTGGCCGGCGGTGCGGGTGAGCGCGCGCCAGGCCAGCACCCCGTAGAAGCAGGCGCGGGCGTCGGCCTCGCCGCGTACCGCGTGCTCCGGGCTCCAGGCGAGGCCGCCGTCGGCGGTCTGCAGGCCCGAGAGCCACTTCAGCAGCCGCTCGCCGTCGATCGCGTCACCGTCGGCGCAGGTCTCCACGGCCGTGCGGGTGGAGAAGAAGGTGGCCCAGACGTCCGGGGCCTGTCCGGGCAGCATGGCGAAGGCGTCGCCCGACCAGGTGGTGCGCAGCCACCGCGTGGTCCGCTCGACCCCGCTGGGCGCGGCCCCGTCGACACCGAAGCGCCGCAGGTCGGCCAGTCCTTGGGTGCAGTAGTACGTGGCCCAGGCGTCGGACGCCATGCCGCGGCTCCAGGCGTAGCCGCCGTCGCCGTTGCGGCGGGAGGAGAGGTACCGCGCGGTCCGCTCGGCGTGCACGAACCCGTCGGGCCGGCCGAGCCAGGCGAGGGTGCGGACGGCGGCGTACGTGCACCACAGATCGGGCTGGCCGCTCGACGTGCCGGTGGCCGAGGAATCGATGGAAAGGTCTGCCGAGACCATCACGAAGCCTTTTCCACGACACGGATGTTGGTGCGTTTCCAGCTTTTCTGTGAACCGCCGCTCTTTGTTGTGGCGGGCAGTGTGTTGACGAAGGCGACGGTGTTCCAGGAAAGCCGGAGAGAATCCTGTGAGGCGGCCCGGACGGCTTCCGCCATTTCCTGTTCCCGATTCCGGTCGGAATCGCTGTCGCGTTCCAGCAGCAGACGCAGCGGTGTGCCTTCGGGGTCGATTTCCATGAGGTAGCCGGTGGCGCCGGTCACCCCGTAGACGATCTCCTCCAGGTCCCGGACGGTGACCTTGGCGCCACCGAGGTCCAGCGCGTCGCTGCTGCGTCCGTGCACGACGAGCGACGGCGCGGGGGAGCCGCAGGCGCAGCCCTCGGTGACGGTGACCTCGTCGCCGGTGTCCAGCCTCAGCAGGGGCCGGGCGTGCAGGTGGAGCGGGGTGACGACCAGGCGGCCGCGGGCGCCGGCGCGCAGGGGGACGACACCGTCGTCGGTGGCCAGCTCGAAGCAGTGGGCGGCCGGCAGCAGGTGGTGGCGGCCGCTGCGGCAGGAGGTGGCGAGCGTCCCGGTCTCGGTGCTGCCGTAGCTGGCGTCGTACACGGCGGCGCCCCACCAGGAGCCGAGCCGGACCCGGAAGGGCTCGGTGTTGACCTCGCCGAGGAGCATGATCCGGGCGACGCTCCCGCCGAGCGTGTCGAGGTCGCCCCGGCGCTTGAGCAGCCGGGTCAACTGCTGGGCGACGCCCGGCGCGACGAACAGCGTGGTGGGGCGCAGGGTCCGCCAGATGCCGGTCAGCCGGTCCCAGTCGCAGATGCCGGTGGCGAAGGGATAGGCCCGGGTGTGGACCAGGCCGAGGTATTCGCAGACCTGCGCGATGAGGTCGCCGACCGGGACGACGTCCGAGGGCAGCAGGCTGAGCACCCGGTCGTCGGGGGAGAGCAGGGGGCGCCATGCCTCGGCGACGGAGACCGCGTTGCGGATGACGTCCGTCGCCAGGCGCGGGGTGGGGGTGGCGCGCCCGGTGGTGCCCGTCGTCTCGTAGTACTTGTCGGCGGTGCCGGGGGTGACGGCGCAGAACTCCAGCGGGCGCTTCTTCAGCTCGTCCTTGGACGTCACCTCCAGGCGGCGGAAGGCCGCCATGGAGAAGGGGCCGAGCGGGCCGTAGGCGGGCACACCCGAGGCTCTCTCCCAGACGTGCCGCAGGCTTTCTTCGTAGAACGCTTCGGAAGGTACCCTGTCGAGATGTCTCGTGGCGTCAGCCCGAGCCTCGAGAAGCTCCTGGAGCCGGTCCTGGCTGTTGATTAACAAAGCTCCTCCGGTTTCCGTGTACATCCGGCCACTCGCCAGTCACGGTAGTCCGCGGGGAGTCAACACTTCAACAGGTAAAGAGACATTAATGGCGGGCTTTTATTTCGCCATGGCGGTGTAATCTCCGAAGGTGTCCAGCGGAATTAACAATACCGTCATTGAGAACTCGTAATTCTCAGATGGTGAGATAGGAGTGCGCTGTGCGCGGGCCCGCACACAGGTGAAGCCCTCCCCGGGCGGGGAGGGCTTCACCTGTCGCGGACTTCTAGGTGTAGGCGAGCAGGCGGCCGGCGGCGATCACTCCGCACCACGCGAGGATCGAGACGGTGGCCGCGACCCGCGCGCTCACCGGCGTCGGGACGTCGGTGTCCCAGGACCGCACACCGCGGTAGGCGCCCCGGTGGAAGACCGCGATGTTGATGCCCGCCACGATCAGCAGGCCGAGCTTCCAGGGCGCCGCGCCGCTGTTGCCGACGGCGACGGCGCCGGCGACGAACATCACCACCCCGGTCGTGGCGGCGAGCGCGAAACCGAAGCGGGACAGCGGCAGCAGATGCCGGGCGGCCGCGGTGACGGGCAGCATCTGCCGGCCGACGCCGAGCAGCCGCAGGTCGAAGGCGAGGGCGGGCCCGACCAGCAGCGCGAGACCGAGGATGTGCACGCTCTCCAGCGAGGAGTACACCATCGGCGTGGTGCGGACGGCCTCGCCCAGGCCGGACCGTTCGAGCCAGGAGAAGAAGTCGTCCACGGATCAGGCCCGGTTGCCGCGACGCACCACGTAGTACCCGCCGCCGGCGAACAGGAGCAGCACGGCACCGCCGGTCACCAGCCAGACGGTGGTGTCGGAGGAGTCGTCCCCCGATCCGGACCCGGAGGCCGAGGTGCGGGCCGCGTCGTCGCCGCCGGCCTCGGTGCCGGAGCCCGGGTCGGAGCCGGAACCGGTCGCGGACCCCTCCGGCTCCGCCCGGTCGCCGTCCCCGGCCGCCTCGGGCGCCACCGGCAGCGGCACGGACCGCTGGCGCACCGTCTGCCCGTCCTCCAGGACGATCAGCTCGGGGCGCAGCTCGTCGTCGTGCTCCCGGTCCAGGTACCCGACGACCTCCAGCTTCTCGCCCTCCTCCACCTCGCCCTCCATGCCCCAGGCCGAGAGCCGCTCGATGGGGGCGAGGAACAGGGTCAGCTCGTCGCTGGACCCGGAGTACGAGCGGGTCGCCTCCATGACCTGCCGCCCGCCGATGTCCTCCAGGTCGGAGGGGATCTCCCGGTCGGCCCAGTCGTCCGGCACCTGCGTCTCCTCGACGCTCAAGGTCACCTCGGGGTGCGGGTTGCCCCACCGCACGCCCGTCACGGTGCCGGAGACGTAGTAGGCCGCGGTCGTGTCGTAGTGCTCCCAGCCGTGGTGCGCGGCTGCCGGGGCGGCGGTGGACAGGGCGAGACCGAGTGCGGCGACGGTCGTGGCCAGAGCGGAAGCGGAGGATCGAAGTCGCATACGCAGCAGTCTCGTTGGCGGATGCGGACGTTATAGTGATTGTTCATCGGATTCATCGTCTGTGATTGCATGAGAGCATGAATCTCGAACAGATGCGCTACATCGTGGTGCTGGCGGAGGAGCTTCACTTCGGCCGCACCGCCCGCCGTCTGGGACTCCAGCAGCCGACTCTCAGCCAGCAGGTCAGGAAGCTGGAGGACGAGTTAGGTGTCTCACTGTTCGACCGGACCACCCGTGAGGTCAGCATCACGGCGGCGGGCGAGAGCTTCGTCGCGGAGGCCCGCCGCGCCCTGCACCACGTCGAGCGGGCGCAACTGACCGCCCGGCAGACCGGCCGGGGCGATGTGGGCGAGCTGTCCCTGGGCTTCGTCGGCTCGGCGGTGCCCGAGCTGATCCCCCGCGTCCTGCGCCGCTTCCGGCGCGTCTACCCGGGCGTCGAACTCCAGGTACGGGAGCTGCCCAGCGCCCGGCAGGTCGACGAACTGCTGGCCGGCCGCATCGACGTCGGCATCCTGCACGCCCTGCACGAGAAGGAGATCCCCGAGGGCCTGACCACCCAGGAGATCTACCGCGACCTCCTCGTCGCGGCCCTGCCCCGCCGGCACCCCCTGGCGTCCACCTCCCCCCTGCCCACGGCCAAGCTCGCCGGTGAGCCGTTCATCATGTTCCCCCGCCGCATGGGACCGGCCCTGCACGACCGGATCACCAGCCTGACCCGGGCCGCCGGCTTCGAGGTCCGGGTCTCGCAGGAAGCGGACCACATGCAGACCATCATCGGACTGGTCGCCGCCGAGGTGGGCGTCTCCGTCGTCCCGCGCACCATGGCGGCGCTGCGCCAGCCCGGCGTCGAGTTCCGTCCGCTCTCTCCCACCCCCGAGGCGCTGCCCATCCAGCTCGTGTGGCGGCGCGGTGAGACCAGCCCCGTGGTGCGCAACTTCCGTACGGTGCTCACCACCGACGCCCCCGCGCGCCGCACCCGCCCCGACAACTGAACCACCGGCCGCGACCCGGCACCCGCGGTCTCAATCGGGGGCGTCCAGCAGCGCCCGCGCGTGGTCGAGGAACCGGTGCAGCGTGGGCAGCGTGCTGTCGCTCCGCCAGGCCAGGCCGAGCGCGAGCGTGGGGACCGGCTCGGCGAACGGCCTGACGACCACGCCGGGCACCGACAGCCGGCCCGCCCGCCCCTCCCCGAGGACGGTGATCCCGTGCCCGTGGGCCACGGCGTGCAGCATGCGCTCCTCCTCGGGCTCCCACCGGGCGACCGGAGGGCGCTCGCCCGGACCGAAGACCTGGTCCAGGATGCGGTCCCACATCCCCGGCCCGTTCTCCCGGGGCCACCACACGAACGGCTCCCCGGCCAGCTCCCCCGCCGCCACCGCGCGCCGCGCGGCCAGCTTGTGCCCCGCGGGCAGGGCGACGACCAGCGCCTCCTGCGCCACCTCCCGGCAGACCAGCTCCCCGGCGTCCTCCAGGGGCGGCCGGACGAACGCCACGTCGATCGCGCCCGCGCTCAGCTCCCGTTCATGGGCGGCGGTGTGCCCGCTGGAGAGCCGCACCTCCACCTGCGGCGAGTCGGCCATGAAGCTCTCCACCAGCACATCGGTGATGCCGCCGGCGGCGGACCGCGCGATCCCGATCCGGAGCCGCCCGACCTCCCCGGTGCCGTACGTGCGGACGACCTCCTGGAGATTGCGGCACCTGCTCAGCACGTCCCGCGCCAGGGGGAGCAGCGCACGCCCCGCCTCGGTCAGCTCCACCCCGCGCCGGTCGCGGGCGAACAGCTCGGCGCACAGCAGCCGTTCGAGCGCCTTGATCTGCTGGCTCAGGCCCGGCTGCGCGATGCCCAGGCGCTGCGCCGCCCGGCCGAAGTGCAGCTCCTCCGCGACCGCGACGAAGTACTGAAGGTGCCGTAACTCCACGGTCCCGGATTCTATGGGGTACGTCTCCTCGGGCCCGAGGCGTCGGCCGGCTCACGGCCCGCCGCCCCGTGCCCCGGGCGCTCGCTCGGGTGGCGGCCCCTGGACCGGCGCGCCGTCCGGGCCGCCGGAGAACAGCCGGTGGACCAGGAGACCCGCCAGCGCGCACACCGCGAGCACCACCAGGGTGGTCGAGGCGGCGGCCCGCGCGTGGTCGGCCAGGGAATGCGTGCCGTCGCCGGGGTCGCCGCCGAGGACCGTACCGAAGACGGTTCCGATGACGGCGACCGAGCAGGCGTGCGCGAGCTGGGTGACCGTCAGCAGCACGGCGCTGGCCGCACCGCTGTCCGCGAGCGGCGCGCTGCCCAGCACCAGGGAGATCAAGGGCCCCGCCACCAGCCCCTGCCCCAGCCCCAGCATCCCCAACGCACCCGGAAGGACGGCCAGTTGAAGGGAGACCGAGGCCCAGCACACCATCGCGGCGAAGACCACCAGACCGGCGGCCATCAGCGAAATGCCGCCCAGCGCCGTCCGGCGCTCGACATGGGCCGGGACACGCCCCCCGACCGCGCTGGCCAGCGCGAACCCGGCGGACAGCGGGGAGAACAGCAGGCTGGTCACGAGCGGACTGCGCTCCAGACCGTCCTGGACGTAATAGGCGAGCAGCGCGAGGAAACCCTGGTTGCCGGCGTAGAAGGCCAGGACCGCGGCCAGCCCCCGGCCGAAACGGCGCCGCCGCAGCAGGTCCGGGGGGACGATGGGGGACAGCGACCGCGCCTGGAGCCGGCACTCCCGCGCCCAGAACACCGCCAGCAGGGTCCCGGTCACGACCAGCGCGCCCGCCGTCCGGACCGGGGGCAGCGCGAGCGAGCCGCCCAGCACCGACAGCAGCAGGAAGAGGGCGGCGCCGAGCAGCACCGCGCCCGGCACGTCGAGCCGGGTGCGCGGACCGTGGCTCTCGGGCACCCGGCGCCGGGCAGCGGCGACGATCAGCACCCCGACCGGGATGTTGACCAGGAACAGCGCCCGCCAGCCGAGGCCGAACGGGCTCCACGCCATCAGGGCACCGCCGCACACCGGCCCGGCGACCCAGGCCAGCCCGATGGTGGCCCCGTACAGCCCCACCGCCCGGCGCCGGACCACCGGCGGCAGCGAGGCACGGATGATCGCCAGCACCTGGGGCAGCATCAGAGCGGCGGTCAGACCCTGCACCACCCGGGCCACGATGAGCAGCGCCGGCGTCGCCGCGAGCGCGCAGACGGCCGAGGCGAGCGTGAAGCCCGCGGCGCCCCACAGGAACACCCGTCTGCGGCCGAGGACGTCACCCAGCCTGCCCCCGGTCATCAGGGCGACCGCGTACGCCGTCGTGTACCCGACGACCACCATCTGGGTCTGGGCGAAGGACGCTCCGAGCGCGCTCTGCAGCGTGGGAGCCGCCAGCAGCATCATGCTGGAGTCGAAGCCGCCGATGAACGTGGCGGTCAGCAGGGCCGCGAGGGCCGTGCCGTGGCCCGTTCCCGTACCGTCCGCGGCTCCGCCGGACGCCGTTCGCCGAAGAGTTCGCATGCACTGATTGATCCACGGGTCTTCTCCTCCCGTCCAAGTCCGCTTGCTTTCCACCTGAGAAGCCGCAGTGCTCACACCGTCCCCGAGGGCCCGCCTCCTGCCAGTTCCCCGGGAGCAGCGGCCAGGTGGACGACCGGACCCGCGGCCGGGCGGTGCCGATAAGGTGGCAGCGGCAAGGGCGAACGGCTGATCGAGGGGGCGTGGCATGACGGTGGCCGACGGCGGGACGGGGCGGGCCGGGGACGTACGGCAGTGGCTGCGGGGGCTCGACGTGTTCGCGGGTCCGCTGGCCGACTTCGACCCGGGGGACGCCCCGGCCGACCCGGTCGGGCTGTTCCTGGACTGGCTGCGGGCGGCGGTCGACGCGGGCGTGCCCGACCCGCACGCGATGACGCTGTCGACCGTGGGGGAGGACGGCTGCCCCGACGCGCGGGTCCTCATCCTCAAGAACGTCGACAGCGGCGGCTGGCAGTTCGCCGCGCACGCCGGCAGCCCCAAGGGCCGCCAGCTCGCCGACCGCCCCCGCGCGGCCCTCACCTTCTACTGGCCCCTCCTGGGACGCCAGGTGCGGCTGCGCGGCGCCGTCGAGCCCGCCGCCCCCGAGGAGAGCGCCGCGGACCTGCTGGCCCGGTCGGTCCCGGCCCGCGCCGAGGTGCTGCTGGGCCGCCAGAGCCGCCGCCTCGACAGCGCCGGGGAACGCGACCGGGCCTTCCGGGAAGCGCTCGCCCGCGTCACGTCGGACCCCGGGGCCGTCAGCCCCGAGTGGACGCTCTACACCGTCGTCCCGGCGCACGTCGAGTTCTGGCAGGCCGACAAGGACCGCCTGCACAAGCGGCTGCGGTACGAACGCCCCGACCCCTCCGGCCGGTGGCAGCGCCACCTGCTGTGGCCGTAGCCGCGCGCCCTCGCCACCCGCGCGCCGGCACCCCGCCGGCCGGTGGACACGCAGCACAGGCTGGTCGTGGCGCGGCTCGCGCGGACCGTCAGGCGCGGCCCTCGCCGTAGAAGCGCACGTAGTCGACCGTCATCGTGGCGGGTGAGGGGGTGGAGGCGTCGGGCGGGCCGGGCCAGTCGCCGCCCACGGCCACGTTGAGCAGCAGGTGCATGTCCTGTTCGAAGACCCAGTCGCGGGCGGCGGGCAGCTTCGAGGGGGTCAGGGTGAAGTACGGCTTCCCGTCGACGGACCAGGAGATCCGGTGCGGCCGCTTGTCGACGGCGTAGGTGTGGAACGCCCGGGAGGCGTCGGCCGGGAGGCTCGTGGAGCCGCCGATCCCGTCCTCGTCGAAGTAGGTCGGCCCGTGCGCGGTGCCGTACACCGTGCGCGGCTCCCCGCCGACCACCTCGCAGATGTCGATCTCGCCCTGTCCGGGCCACTCCACGCCGTTGTCGCCCAGCATCCAGATCGCCGGCAGCAGCCCCGTGCCGGTGGGCAGCTTCGCGCGGACCTCCACCCGGCCGTGGGTGAGCGCGACCTTCCCCTCGGTGGTCAGACGTGCCGACGTCCAGGTGCAGAACTCCCGCGTGTAGCACGGCAGCTCGGCTCCGGCGGGGGCCGGTCGCGCCGAGATCAGCAGGTGTCCGTCGCCGTCCAGGGCGGAGTTGGCCGGGCCGTCCGTGTAGTACTGCACCTCGTTGTTGCCCCAGCCCTCCGCGTCCCGGTTCCCGGTCTCGGTGTTCCAGGACTTCGCCGACGGCCGGGTGGCCGCCGCCCCGCCGAACTCGGCCCGCCAGAACGGCTTCTTCCCGGCCGGGTCCGGGTCGGTGTCCGCGGCGGCACAGCCGCAGAGCAGTGCGCCCAGCGCCAGCACCATTGCCAGGCGGGTACGTAGGTTCATCGCGGTGCTCCTGCGGGGTCGTGCGGGCCGGGGCCGGGTGCCGCCGTACGCACTCTAAGCGGCCCCCGTCACCGGCCCCGTCACCGGCCCCGTCACCGGCCCCGTCACCGGTCCCGGCGCCGGGCCAGGTCCAGCAGGCTCAGGCCGAACATCAGCACCCCCAGCGGCAGATGCACCGACGGGACGTGCGCGATGCCCAGCACCACCTGGACCGAGGCGAGGACGAGGAACCCCGTCGCGTACAGCACCGGCCGGGGCGAGCTGCCGCCCGGCTTCCACGCCAGTACCGCCGCGAGCACGTACAGCATCGACGCGCCGTACATCACCCGGGCCCCGGCGCTGTGCAGCGTCTCCCCGTAGGACGAGGTCAGCAGCAGTCCGGCGGAGACCGCCTGGAGAAAGATGGTCAGCGTCTGCAAGGCGATCGCGACGCGCAGGAACGTGGAGCCGCGCCGCGTGTGCGCCGCCGCCGTCGTCCGCTGTGCCGCCGCCGCCGCCGTCGCCGTCGCCGTCGTCCGTGTGGACATGGGACAGTCCCCCTTTTCCGCCCGCGGGCAGTAGATCGGTAAAGTCTCGACAGCCTGACGACGCGGGCCCGCGAAAGGTAAGGCGAGGGGGGCGGCCGGAAACATGGGGACTGTCGGAACCGGGACGGACGGGACGGCCGGGACGGACGGCGAGCGGCGCCGGCTGATCAACGTGGCGTACCGGCTGCTCGGTTCGGTGACCGAGGCGGAGGACGCCGTACAGGACGCCTACGCGCGCTGGTACGGGCTGCCGCGCGGCCGGCGGGAGCAGATCCTGTCGCCGGGCGCCTGGCTGACGACGGTGACCGGCCGTATCTGCCTGGACCGCCTGGGTTCGGCGCGGGCCCGGCGGGAACGCTATGTCGGCGCGTGGCTGCCCGAGCCGCTGCCCGACCGCACCGAGTGGGGCAGCGCGGGCGGCGGCGCCGGTCCCGCCGGCTCCCCGGACCCCGCCGACCAGATCGTCCTGGACGAGTCGGTGAGCATGGCCTTCCTCGTCGTCCTGGAGTCGATGACGCCCGCCGAGCGGGTGGCGTTCGTCCTGCACGACGTCTTCGCCTACCCGTTCGCGGAGATCGCCGACGTGCTCGGCCGCACCCCCGGCGCCTGCAAGCAGTTGGCGTCCTCCGCGCGGCGGCGGATCGGCGCCGCGCGTCCCGCGGGGGCGGCGGCCGGCCGGTCCGATGTGGTGCGGCACGTCAAGGAGGCGTGGGAGAGCAAGGACATCGCGGCCCTCGTCGGCCTCCTCGACCCGGCCGCGGTGATGACCGCCGACGGCGGCGGTCTGGTCGGCGCCGTCCTGCGCCCCGTCGAGGGCGGCGCGCGCATCGCCCAGTACATGGTCGCCATCGCCGACCGGGCGCCCGGCCTCGAACTGCTGGAACGGTCGGTCAACGGCGCACCGGGCCTGGTGGCCCGGCGGGGCGGCGTCGTCATGACCGTGGCCGCGTTCGACGTCGGCGCCGGCCGCGTCAACCGGATCTGGGCGGTCCGCAACCCGGAGAAGCTCCGGCCGTGGGCGGCGGACGCCTGAGGGACCCCGCGCGGCTCCGACGGCGGGCGCCGGCCGGCGCCGGGCCGTGGCCGGTCACGCGGGGGAGCCGCCGGGGCCGCCGGTGTCGATGCGGTAGCCGACGCCGGGGACGGTGGCGATGATCCAGGGCTCGCCGAGCCGTTTGCGCAGCGCGGAGACGGTGATGCGCACGGCGTTGGTGAGCGGGTCGGCGTTCTCGTCCCAGGCCCGCTCCAGCAGTTCCTCGGCGCTGACGACACCGCCCTCGGCGGCGACGAGGACCTCCAGCACCGCGAACTGCTTGCGGGTGAGCGCCACATACCGCCCGTCGCGGAAGACCTCGCGGCGGAAGGGGTCGAGCCGCAGCCCCGCGATCTCGCGGACCGGGGGCCGGGCGCGGGCGCGTCGGCGGTCGAGCGCCCGCAGCCGCAGGACCAGTTCCCGCAGCTCGAACGGCTTGGTCAGGTAGTCGTCGGCGCCCAGCTCGAACCCGGACGCCTTGTCGTCGATCCGGTCGGCGGCGGTGAGCATGAGGATCGGGATGCCGCTGCCGGAGGCGACGATGTGCCGGGCGACCTCGTCGCCGGAGGGGCCGGGGATGTCGCGGTCCAGGACCGCGAGGTCGTAGGAGTGCACGCCGAGCAGCTCCAGGGCGGTGTCCCCGTCCGCGGCGAGGTCGGCGGCGATCGCCTCCAGCCGCAGACCGTCACGGACGGCTTCCGCCAGGTAGGGCTCGTCCTCCACGATCAGTACGCGCATGGAGGCAGCCTAGGCAGCGGGACATATCGCCACCGTATGCGAGGTCGCGTGCTCCTCGCGTACGCGGCTCAGCGGGCCCGGCGCGGACCGGGGCCGTGTGCCGCTCGCGTACGCGGCTCAGCGGGCTGCTGCCGGTGCGGGGCGCGGCCGGTCCGACGGCGCCGCCGCCCCGGTGCGCCACCAGCGGCGCGACGCCAGCCCGGCCAGCACCGCACCGGCGGCGTTGACCAGGACGTCGTCCACGGAGGACACCCGGTCCAGGCGCAGGACGTACTGCGCGGTCTCGACCAGCGCCGAGCAGCCCGCCCCGAGCGACAGGACCCGCGGCACGGACGCCAGGGCCGCGAACCGCATCGGGGCGAAGCAGCCCAGGGCCGCGAAGACCAGCAGATTGCCGGCGATGCCGAGCGGACCCATGGTGACCAGGTCCCGCAGCGGCACCAGGCTCACCCGGGCCGGGGCGACCCCCGGCTCGGCGCCCGGCATCAGGGTCAGCCAGAGGAACGGCACCGTCCCGTGGACCATGCCCACCTCGGCCAGCGACACCGGCCACGCCGACGCGACCCCGGCGGCACGCCGGCGGCGGGCGAGGGCCCACGCCACCAGCGCGGCCGCCGGCAGCGTGGCCAGCATGACGAACAGGACACCGTTGAACGTGCCGAAGCAGCCCTTCCACTGCCCGGACACGCACATCGGGGCGGACATCAGCAGCGGCCGCCGCAGGACGAACGCGGCGGCCACCAGGGTGAGGACCGCCAGGACGGGCAGCACGAGCCCGCGCGGGCGGCGGGGCGGTGCCGGCAGGGACACGTTGTGGTTCATGGCTCCCATTGCAGACGGCGGGCCGTCGCGACGCCGTATGCCGTTTCGCATACGCCCGCGATACGCGCCGGCGCAGCCGCTTCCCCGCGACCTGATCCGAACGGCAGGCCCTAGCCCAGCGTATGGCCGCCGTTGACCTTGATGCGTTCGCCGGTGACGAAGGCGGCCCCTGGTGAGGCGAGGAACGCGACGGCGGCGGCGACGTCCTCCGGCCGGCCCATCCGCCCCAGGGGTACGCCGGCGGCGTAGGAGGCCAGTGACTCGGGTGCCGCCGAGGCGTGCCGTTCGACCGGAATCCAGCCCGGAGCGACGGTGTTCACTGTGATGCCGTGCGGACCGAGCGCGCGGGCCCAGCACTCGGTCAGGCTGTGCTGGGCGGCCTTGGCGGCCACGTACGCCGACATGTCGGGGAGAACGCGCTCCAGTACGTCCGAGCCGATCTGGACGATCCGGCCGGCCCCGCGCTCCCGCATGGCCGGCAGCACCGCCCGCATCAGCAGGGTCGGGCTCTTGACGAAGAACGTGAGCTGGGCGAGGTGGTCGTCCCAGGTCACCGTCGTGGGGTCCTGTTCGGGCTGCGGGCCGGTGGCGTTGACGACCAGGGTGGCGACCGGGCCGAGGCGGGCGGTCACGTCCGCGACCAGTGCCGTGACGGCGGTCTCGTCCGTCACGTCGGCGGCGAACGCCTCCGCGTTGCCGCCCGCCGCGCGTATGTCCTCCACCACCTCCCGGGCCGCCTCGGTCCCGGACCGGTAGACGACGGCGACCGGATGCCCCTCGGCGGCGAGGCGTCGGGCGATCACGGCGCCGAGGCCGCGGGAGGCCCCGGTGACCAGGGCGGTGCCGGCAGTGTCAGGAGTGGCGCCAGTGGCTGCGGATGTCATGGCGGCAACGATAGGCGCCCGAGCGGGGGCGCGACGCGCTACCGGATCACCGTCTCACGACGGGGTGGAAGTGGCGGTGGGAGTGGGCGCGGTGAGCGTGAAGACGGCGCGCCGGGTCGTGAGGTCCCACAGCCGGGCGGTGCCGTCGAAGCCGACGGTGGCCAGGGTGCTCCCGTCCGGGGCGAACGCCAGGTCGGCTATCTCCCGGGTGTGGCCCTTCAGGGTGGCCGTGGTGCGGGTGGTGGCGACGTCCGACAGGGTGACCGTCCCGCCGTAGGAGCCGGTGGCCAGGGTCTTGCCGTCCGGGCTGAAGGCCACCGCCTCGGCTCCGTCGCCGCCGGGCGCCCCGAGGGAGGTGCTGCGCTCGGTGGCCACGTCCCACAGGGTCAGCGGCCCGCCGTGGGCGATCGCCAGGGTCTTGCCGTCCGGGCTGAACGCCACGGACAGGACCTCGCCGTCGAGGCCGGAGACCGTCGTGAGGGCACGGCCGTCGGACGCCTTCCACAGGCCGACGGTGCGGTCGTCACTGCCGCTGGCGACGGTCTTGCCGTCCGGGCTGAACGCCACCGAGCGGACGGCACCGGTGTGAGCGGTGATCACGGCGATCGCGCGCCCCGTGGCGCTGTCCCACAACCGGACCGTCCTGTCCACGCCCCCGCTGGCGAGGGTCTCGCCGTCCGGGCTGAACGCCACCGCCAGGGCCGCGCTGCCGCCGGTCCCGTCGGTGGCGAGGTTCTCGGTGTGGCCGGTGAGGGTCCTGACGACGCGCCGGGTACGCAGGTCGAGGAGCCGGATCGCGTTGTCCCCGTCGGCCTCGGCGAGGGTCTTGCCGTCCGGGCTGAGGGCCATCGAGTACACCCCGGTGGCGTCCTCGCCGACGGTGACGGTGCCGGTCCGCCGGCCCGTGGCCGGGTCCCACCGCGTGACGACCGGTTCGAGGTAGCCGGCCGTGAGCAGCTTCTCGCCGTCCGGGCTGAACAGCACCTCGGTGACCGGGTCGGGCGCCGCCGACGAGCCGGACGAGCCGGAGTCCTCGTCGGAGCCGTGCAGGGCGATCGCGGTGGGGACGGCGACGGCGACGGCCGCGGCGAGCCCGCCGAGCAGCACCGTCCGGCGCCGCACCCCGCGCCGCACCGGAGGCACGGCGGGAGACGCGGCCGGGGCGGCCGGGGCGGCCGGGGCGGCCGGGGTGCCGGTCGCCGCCCCGGTCTCCGGCGCGGGTACGCCGGCCGCGGGTGCGGAGACCTCACGCGCCGGCCCGCGGGGCGGCGACTGGGCGGGAGCCTCCTCCGGCTGGAGGGCCCGCAGCCGCGCGGTCGCCGCCGCCGACACCAGCCGGCTGTCGTCGTCGGCCAGCCGCCGCATCTCGTCACGGACCCGCCGCCGCACGGTGTCGTTGCCGATCCGGTGCAGATGGCCGAGCCCGTCCAGGGCCGCCAGCCGGTCGCCGGCGATCGGGCTGCGGAGGGCGTTGAGCAGGTAGGGCGGCAGCGTCCAGTTGACGTTCCGGGCGATGACGGTACGGCCCTCGACGTCGTCCTGCTTCTTGGGCCGCTGCTGCGGCATCTCCCGCACGACCCGTTCGTGCGCGTAGCTGTACAGCTCGTCCACGGTGATGTCGCCGTCGCCGTCCAGGTCCGCGCCGCCGTCGCGCAGGCCCGCCACCAGATGGCGGGTGAACACCGACCGGGCGGCCTCGCCGTGCACGCGGTCGCCCTCGAAGGAGTACTGGGTGGCGTCCGAGGCGGTCAGCACGGTACGGCCGCGCCCCTGGAAGCGCTCCAGCGTGTGCACGGCGGTGTCGGCCTTGGCGATCCGCCCGGCGGGGAACGCGCCGCTGTAGCAGCAGTCGAGGATCAGCACCTTCTGCCGGGACATCGAACCGGACATGGCCCGGTCGATCTGCTCCGCGGACAGCGCGGTGAACAGCAGGCTGTCCCGGCGGGTGTCGGTCATCGCCAGATACAACTGCCCGTCGTCGTCCTTCAGTCCGTGGCCGGTGAAGTACAGCAGGGTCAGGTCGTCGCGGCGCCGGTCGCGGTAGAAGTCGCCGATGGCCGCGCCGACCCGGTGATGCGGCTCGTTGACCAGCGTGGTGACCTCGAACCCCGCGATGCCGGGGTCCTTCAGAACGGCGGCGAGCGCCTCCGCGTCGTGCGCGGGCGCGGTCAACTGCCGCAGCGCGCTGTCCTGGTACCGGTAGGTGGCGATCAGCAGGGCGAGCCGGCGTCCCATGGCTAGCCGCCCGAGTGCCGGCGGACGTACGCGTCGATCAGGTGCCGCCGCTCGGTGTCGGAGGCGTGCTCCAGCTCGATGGTGTCGCCGTCGATGGTCACCGTGACGCGGTGCCGCGCGGCGGACCGGGCGAGCCAGTCCCGTACGGTGTCGACGAGCGCGGTGAGGACCCCGCCGGACGCCCCGAGCGCCACCACGATCGCCCCCGCCGTCACGGGATCGGCGCCCTTCGCACCGGCCGGCGCCGGACCGGTGGAGGCGGCGCGGACCGAGTCCACGTCGAGGGCGGCGATCTCGGACCGCAACCGCCGCACCGGGCGCTCGGCGGCCTCCGCGTCCAGCTCCGGGTCGGGCGCGACGACCAGCAGCACCTCCGTCGCGCCGTCCCCGGTACGGCCTCCGGCCGAAGCGTTGTCGCGCATACGTTCCCCGTCGCTGAAGTCGTCACAGCCGCACCCCACAGTGTGGCGGCCCCCGGCGGCCGACGGCAGCCCCCGCGCACGACTCGACCCGTCAGGCGTACGGGAGAGTACGCGGGTTGCCGGAGGGGGCCCGTCCACCCGGGGGCGACACCTCCCCGCCCCGCCCGGCAGCGCCATTACGGCAGTGTCATCACCCGTTTCACACCGGGCAATCCCCGTCCCGGCCACGTCGGACACTCCCTCCGCGCCGTTCCGGTCAACCCTCGGACCGGCCCGGACAGCCCGGCCGCTGTCCCGGACAGCGCCCGCCGTTGCCGGACACGGTCCCATGGCGCAGGCTCGGTCCAGGTCGCCGCGGGCCGGACCCAGGGGGAAGGACCGGCTCGCGGCGGCCTGGACCGGGGGGAGCCGGGGGAGGGGGAGGGCGCCGGCCGGGGGACCGGCGCCCTCCCCCGGTCATCGCGTCGCGGCCGTCGGCCGGACGGCCACCGGAAGCCGGCGGCGGGAGCGGGCGACTCCGAACGCGACGACGACGTCCGCCTGCTGCTGTGCCACACCGCGGCCGGGCCCCCGTAGACCCGGCCGCGTCCCTGACCGGGCGTCGAGGGCGGGGCGGCGGCGCCGTGCTCAGGGCTTGAGCGCGACCCCGCAGACCGAGACGTCGGCCGTGGACTCCTCGCCCTGACCGGCGTCCGGCCGCCAGGAGGCCGTGGCCACGACCCCCGGCTCCACCAGGTCGAGCCCGGTGAAGTAGGCGGCGATCTCCTCCGGCGACCGGAGGTGATAGGTGTTGGCCGACTGCCCGTTGTACGCCGCGACCGCCGTGTTGAGCGCCTCGTTGGTGTTCGTGCCGTCGCTCAGGGCGAGATAGCTGCCGGCGGGCAGGCCGTCCAGCAGCGCGGTCACCAGCTCCGCGGGGCGCTCGGCGTCGGAGACCTGCCCCACGATGCCCAGCATCGTCAGGGCGACCGGACGGCTGAGGTCCAGGGTCTGCGCGGCCTCGGCCAGAATCCGCTCCGGGTCCCTGACATCGGCGTCGACATAGGCGCAGGCGCCCTCCGGGCTGCTGGTGAGCAGCGCCTGGGCGTGCACCAGGACGAGGGGATCGTTGTCGACGTACACGATGCGGCTCTCCGGCGCGATGCGCTGAGCCAGTTCGTGCGTGTTGTCCGCGGTGGGCAGTCCGGTGCCGATGTCGAGGAACTGGCGGATGCCGGCCTCGCCCGCCAGGTAGCGCACGGCACGCGCGAGGAACCGCCGCTGCAGGCGGGCGACGGCCGCGAACTCCGGGAACGTCGACAGGATGACGTCACCGGCCTCGCTGTCCACGGGGTAGTTGTCCTTGCCGCCCAGCAGGTAGTTCCAGACCCGGGCGGAGTGCGGCCGGTCGGTCTGGAGCCTGTCCCGGACGTCGTCATGCGGTTGAGTCATGGGCAAAGCCTCACACAGAGCTGATCGTTCATGGGTCAATTACCGTGATCTTCCCACTCCTCGGTCCCCGCCCGCCGGGCGGCCGGGAATCAACGGGCGGGGCGGTCGACGCGGATGTCCTCGATGCCCTGGTCCAGGAAGGCGGCCAGGTCCTCGGCCTCGGTGAGGACGGCGTCGCGTTCCGGGGCGGTGAGGGGCCGCAGCGGGCTGATCTCCAGGTAGGGGCCGCGTACGGTCCAGGTGGCGCTGACCCGTCCGTCGACGAGGACGGTGCGGTGGCCCTGCACGGACAGACCGAGGTGGGCGGCGTCGATGACGCGGCCGCGGTCGTGGTAGCCGAGGATCGCGTTGTCGAAGGCCGGGAGGAACCGGACGGGGGCGGGGGTGCCGGGGTCGGGACGGGGCGCGTCGGGCAGGTCGAGCAGTCGGCGGCCGCGTTCGTCACGGAAGACGACCAGGTTGTCCCGGACGGCCTCGACGGCGGCGGGGAGCCCGGCCAGGCCGCACCAGGCGCGCAGGTCCGAGCTGGTGGCGGGCCCGTAGGCGGCGAGGTAGCGGCGCAGCATTCGCTGCCCGACGGGATCGTGGCCGGCGTCGGGCAGGGGCGCGACGTCCCGTCCCAGCCAGATGGCCAGCGGCAGGTTGCGTACCCCGGCGGTCCGCTGCCACAGGCCGCGCGGCGGGAGCTGGGCCATGGGGATGAGGGCCGCGACGAGCAGTTCGCCCAGGGCACGGCGCGGGGGACCGGGCCAGCGGTCTTCGAGGGCCTGGACGAGTTCGCCCATGGTGCGGGGCCGCCGGTCGGCCAGGACCGCCCGGCCGGCGGCGGCGACCTCGTCCAGGTCGAGTCCGGCCAGTTCCCGCCGGTAGGTCCCCAGGACCCGCTGGCGCAGCATGGTGTCGTGCCGGGCCCGCCAGGCGAGCGCGTCGTCGGCGGTGACCAGGTGGACGGTGCGGCGCATCAGATGGGTGCGGACCACCGTGCGGCCGGTCAGTGCGTCGTCCAGGTCCCCGGGCCGGAAGCCGGCCAGGCGGGACCACAGTCCGGTGAAGGGTTCCTGCGGCTCCTGCGCCTGCAGGCCGCACAGATGGGTCACCGCCTCGGGTACGGAGGCGGCGGCCCGGGTGAGCAGGTGCTGGCGGGCGAGGGTGGCGCGGTTGAGGGCGCGGCGGTCGAGGACGGTCATCGGCTGCCGGGGCCGTGGCTCGCGGGTGGGCCGGTGCGTTCCGGGAAGCTCATGTCCCCACCATGACGGGAGTCGAGGTCAGGTCGTGTCCTCTACCGGGGGCCCGGCGGCGGCGCGGCGGACCGGCGCAGGACCATGAGCGAGTCCTCCGGGGCCGCCACCATGGCGAAGGGGAACCGGTCGAGTTCCAGGCAGAGCGCGACATCGTCGGGATGGACTCCCTGACGTACCCCCTGCGCCAGTTCGGCGGCGGCGCGGGACCGGCCGGCCCGGCGCAGGAACTCCCTCGCGTCCGTCTCCGCCCCGGTGGCCCGGCGCGCGATGTACTGGGCGCACGCCAGATCCTCCTCGGCGTGCCCGTCCTCGCCGGTCACCCCGAACGTGACACCGCCGGGCGCGTGTGTCCGCAGCGACCGGGCCGTCGCCTCCGCCACCACGAAGCCCGCGCACAGCACCAGCGACGCCTCCTTGACCGCGAGGGCGCCGACCGTCCCGGCGGTGGTCTTCTGTACGACGGTCCGTCCGCCCAGGTCGAGGGAGCGCAGCAGGCCCGGCGAGTTGACGGCGTCGAACCCGGGCGCGGACGGCCCGTCCTTGAGCGTCACCCACCGCGGATGGCGGGCCTTCAGCGCCAGGGCCTCGTCCAGCGATCCGGCGAGTACGATCTTCTCCGCCCCCCGGGCGAAGGCCCAGGCGGCGACCGTGAAGGCGCGCATGACGTCGACCACGACGGCCACGGACGGGGTGCCGTCCAGATCACCGATGCCGAGGAAACGAGGGTCCATCCGGCCATGGTCGCATCCGGCCGTGGAGCGCCCCTACGGCGTGCCGGGCGGGTGCGCGGCCCCCAGGCGGGGAGCGGGCGGCAGCGGCGCGGGCGCTCCCGTCCCCGGCGCGGCGCGGAACGCCTCGATCACATAGGCGGCGAAGCGGCGCGAGGCCGTGAGCCGGTCCGCACGCGGTACGTCCTGGACGCCCCGGTGGGCCATGAGCATCAGGACCAGGTCGTCCACGACGAAGCCGCGCCGCAGTCGGCCGCTGTGCTGGGCCCGGCGGGCCAGCTCGGCGACCGCGCGCAGCGTCTGCTCCCGGTCGGCGGCGAAGTCGACGGCCTCGGGGAAGGCGGCCATGAAGGCGTCGGCGAACCCCCGGCTGTGCGCGTGCAGTTCGCAGATCCGCTCGACCAGTTCCCGGAACCCGCGCCAGGGGTCCGGGTCGGCGAGGGCGTCGCGGACGACGATGTGACAGGCGCGGCGCTGCTCGGCGAAGGTCTCCACGATCAGGTCCCGCTTGGTCGGGAAGTGCCGGTACAGCGTGGCGGGTCCGACCCCCGCGTGCCGGGCGATCTCGCGCACGGGCGCACCCAGGCCCTCCTCGCCGAACACCGTACGGGCGGCGGCCAGGACGCGGGCCCGGTTGTCGCGGGCGTCGGAGCGCGAGGGCTGAGGCAAACGGCCGGTCATCGCCTCTCACTTTAGCCGGGCGGACGGGGGCGGCCCCTACGGTCCGATGGCGGTGGCACCGCCCACCGCCCGCGTGCACCCTCCCGCCACCGACCCGAGGAGCAGAGATGAGAGCCGTCGTGATCAGGACGTTCGGGGACCCCGCCGGACTGGAGGTCGTCGATGTGCCGCCGCCCGTCCCCGCACCGGGGCAGGTGCGGGTCGCCACGGAGGCGATCGGGGTGGGCGGCGTGGACGCCGTGATCCGCCGGGGAACGCTCGCCGCCCACGGCTTCCGGGAGGGCCATCTCCTCGGCAGCGAGGTCGCCGGAAGCGTCACGGCGGTGGGAGACGGTGTCGACGCCGCGTGGCTCGGGCGGCGGGTGTGGGCGTTCACCGGCCTGTCCGGCGGCTACGCCGAGCAGGCCGTCGCCGCGGTCGAGGACGTCCTCCCGCTGCCCGAGGGCCTGACCGGTGCCGACGCGGTGACGCTCGGCGGCTCCGGCGTGGTCGCCCACTACGCCCTGGAGCGCGCCCGCCGCGCGCCCGGTGAGGCGGTGCTCGTGCGCGGCGCGGCGGGCAGTATCGGCATCACGGCGGTCCAGCTCGCGGCCCGGGGCGGCGCGGGCGCGGTGGCGGTCACCACCTCCTCGGCGGAGCGCGGCGCCCGGCTGCGGGGCCTGGGCGCGACCCACGTCCTCGACCGCTCCGGGAAGGGCGGCCCCGACGCGCCGTCGGGCTTCGATGTGGTGATCGACGTCGTGGGAGGCCCCCGACTGCCCGACTTCCTGGACCTGTTGCGCCCCGACGGGCGGTACGTGGCCGTCGGCGTGGTCGGCGGGCAGCCGCCGGCCGACTTCGGCACCCGGCTCATCGACGGCTTCCGCAGGTCCCTGTCGTTCGCCACCTTCAGCGCCGACACCGTGCCCGCCCCCGACCGGCAGGCCGTACGGGCCGCGCAGTTCGCCGCCGCCGCGCACGGGGACCTGCGCACGGTCGTGCACGAGGTGCTGCCCCTGGACCGGGCCGAACTGGCCCACCGCGAGATGGACGAGGGCCGGGTGTTCGGCAGGATCGTGCTGGTCCCCTGAACCCGCCGGACACCCCCGGGCACGGCACCGGTTCCGTCGCGGGCGTGTCACCGGTCCCTCGGCGTGATGCCCGGCTCGGCGAGTAAGCCTCCCGGACCGGTGCCCAGCGCGGCGACGGCCCCGCAGGGACAGGGGCCACACCAGGACGAGGGTGAGGAAGGCCGCAGGGGCGCCGATGCGTCGACCGGATTCCCAGGGCCCGGAGCCGGTGGCCGCCCGTCGGGTCCGGGGAGGCGCCGGGGCCGGATATCCAGGGGCGTGAGAGGCCGGTGGCGGGCTAGCATCCGCAGTCGCGTGTCTTCCGTCCCTCCGGCCAAGGAATCCCGCCATGCCGCATTCCCCGACCGTGTCCATCACGGAGTTCACCGTGGCCGACCGCGAGGCCGGCCCCTACGGGATCGCCGCCGGGCCGGACGGGGCGGTGTGGTTCACCATGGTCCATCACGGCCGGATCGGCCGGATCACGCCCGACGGTGACCACACCTCGTATCCGCTCGACCCGGATTCCGGCGGGCCGTCGATCATCGCGCCGGGGCCGGACGGCGCACTGTGGTTCACCGAGTTCCGGGGGCATCGCATCGGCCGCATCAGCACGGCCGGGGACGTCACCTCGTTCCCGCTGCCGACCCCGGAGGCCGGGCCGTTCGGCATCGCGGCGGGCCCCGACGGCGCGCTGTGGTTCACCGAGGCCGGCGCCGACCGCATCGGCCGGATCACGACGGACGGCCAGGTCACCGAGTTCCCCCTGCCGGCGACGGGAGCCTTCCCGTCCGCCGTCGTCGCCGGCCCGGACGACCGGCTGTGGTTCACGATGAACCAGGCGAACGCGATCGGCGCCATCACGGGCGACGGCGCCGTCACCGTCCACCCGCTGCCGACCCCGGAGGCCGGGCCGGTCGGCATCACCGCGGGCACCGACGGCGCGCTGTGGTTCGTCGAGATCGGGGCCGGCCGCATCGGACGGATCACCCCCGACGGGAAGATCACCGAGTTCCCCCTGCCCGACCCGGCGGCCCGCCCGCACGCCATCACCGGCGGCGCCGACGGGAACTGCTGGTTCACCGAGTGGGGCGCCAACCGCGTCGGACGGATCACCCCCGACGGCCGTATCGACGAACACGACCTCCCCAGCCCCGCGTCCGAACCCCACGGCATCACCCAGGGCCCGGACGGTGCCCTGTGGACCGCTCTTGAGATCGGCGCGATCGCCCGCCTCGCCGTGGAGTGAGGCACGCGGTGCCCGCGAGGAAGCCGCCGGCGGGGAGCGAGAGGTCAGGCGGCGCTCGCCGCGATCGCCCGGGTGACGGCCGTGATCGCGGGGGCGGGCGGGCCGGGCAGGCGGGCCACGAGAACCCGGCGGATCTCGGCGGGCGCGCCCTCGACGCGCAGCAGGCCCACCCCGGGCGGCAGCACCGGTGAGAGCCGGGAGGGCACCGTCGTCACGCCGAAACCGCCGGCGACCAGGTGCAGCTTCGTCAGCCAGTCGCGTGCGGAGTGCACCACGCGCGGCCGTCCGGGCAGGCCGGGCCAGACCCCCAGCAGCGGTTCGGCGCCCGAGGACGGGGTCGCGATCCACGGGGCGTCGGCCAGTTCGTCGACGTGCACCTCGGTGCGGCCGGCGAACTCCCCGGTGGCGGACGCCGCCACGACCAGTTCGGTGTCCGCGACGGTCTCGACGTGCAGGCGCGGCGACTCGCCGTCGGACGGACGATGGGGCGGGCGGGACGTCAGCACGGCCAGGTCGACCGAGCCCGCGCGCAGCGCCCGGACGAGGCCGGGTGTGGTGCCCTCGCGGGTCGTGACCGTGATCTCCGGGTCGGTCTCGGCCAGTCGGCGCAGCGCGGCGGGCAGCAGCGCCGCGCCCGCGCTCAGGAAGGCCCCGAGCCGCACCCGTTCGGTGCGCGGGACGGCGCCGGTGAGGTCGCGCTCGGCCGCCTCGACGGAAGCCAGGATCGTCCGGGCGTACCGCAGCAGGGTCAGGCCCGCCGGGGTGAGCCGCACCCCGTCGGGGCGGCGTTCGAACAAGGTGGCCCCCGCGCTGCGTTCGAGGGCGGCGGCCTGGCGGGAGACGGCCGACTGCGTGTAGTCGAGGCGGGCGGCGGCCGCCGTGAAGCTGCCGGACTCCGCGATCTGTTGCAGGACCCGGAGTCCAGCGGTGGAGATGTCCATGCGCAGTACGCATATCACGGATGCCGGATCGTCGCTTCCCGCATGCCCGTCGGGGCTTCTAGCGTCTGTCCCGTCGGACATCGCGAACCCGGTGAACACGTCCGACATCCCCAACACGACGACCGGAGGTCACAGGTGCGAGCAGCGGTCCTGACGGAGTTCGGCGCCCCGCTCACGGTGCGGGAGGTGCCCGACCCCGAGGCCGGCGGCGGTGAGGTGCTGGTCGAAGTCCTCGCCGCCTGCGTGGCGCCCTACGCGGCCGAGGTCTTCGGCGGCAGGCGGAACTACCCCCTCGTCCCTCCCGTCGTACCCGGTATCGGCGGCGTGGGGCGGATCGCCCGCCTCGGCCCGGACGCCACCCGGCTGCGCGTCGGCGACCTGGTGTGGTGCGACTCGACGGTGCGTTCGCGGGACGACGCGCTGACGCCCGACATCGCGTTGCAGGGCTGGAGTTCCCGGGGCGACGGCGGCGCGAAGCTGGCCGAACACCTGCGCGACGGGGCGTACGCCGAGCTGATGCGGGTCCCCACGGAGAACGTCTTCCCGCTGCCCGCCGCGGCGGGGGAGGACCCGGCCCGCTGGGCCGCGCTCAGCGTGCACGCCATCCCCTACGGCGGGTTGCTGGCCGGCGGGCTCCAGGCCGGGGAGACGCTGCTGGTCAGCGGGGCCACCGGGAACCTCGGCAGCAGCGCGGTCGCGGTCGCGCTGGCCATGGGAGCGGGCCGGGTGATCGCCCCGGGCCGCAACCGCGCCGCACTCGGCCTGCTCGCCGACCGGTTCGGCCCCCGGGTGCGCCCGGTCGCACTGACCGGGGACGAGACCGCCGACCGCGCGGCGATGTCGGCGGCGGCCGGCGGCCCGGTCGACATGGTGATCGACCTGCTCCCGCCCGCCGCGCCCAGTACGGTGGCCCGCGCGGCGGCCATGACCGTGCGTGAGCACGGCCGGGTCGTCCTGATGGGCGGCGTCGGCATGCTCGGCGGTGACGACCTCGCGCTCCCGTACCCGTGGATCATGCGCCACTCGATCACCGTGCGCGGCCGGTGGATGTACCCGCGCGAGGCGAACGTCGGCATCGTCCGGCTCCTCGCCTGCGGCGCGCTGGACCTCGCCCCCGAGCGCGTACGGTCCTTCCGCCTGGCGGACGCCAACGAGGCCGTCGCGTACGCCGCGGCGCACGGCGGACCGTTCGACCGCACCGTCCTCACGCCCCGGCAACGCTGACCACCGGGCGGCGTAGGCCCACTTCGCGCACGTCAGGGGCGCCGGCGCGGTCCTCGTCGATTTCGGTACAACCCTTTGCGTACCTCGCGGGTCACACCAAACAGGAGCAATGACCGGCTCCCGGACCGTAGTAGGGGGAAACATGGCATCAATCCGTTCCACGTTCGCCGCGGCTGTCGTGACGGCGGCGGCGATCGCCGGCACCACCGCCCTGGCGGTACCCGCCTCGGCCGCCGCGAGCGCCACCCCGCAGACCGTCTGCGGCAGCGGCTACAAGACGGTGAACTCCGCACCCATCGGCACCAAGGGCACCGTCTACCTGACCTACAACTCCGCCAACGGCAAGAACTGCGTCGTGACCATCCGCAAGACCACGGGCACGGCCGTCGACATGTCCACCTACCTCTACATTCCCGACACCGACCAGGGTGACAGCGACTACGGCAAGTACACGTCCTACGCGGGTCCCGCCTACGCCTACGGCAAGGGCCACTGCGTCGACTGGGGCGGCAGCATCGGCAACGTGTCCGTCGATGTGACCGGCTCCAACTGCGCCGCCCTGAAGGAACAGCGGACCACCTCCACCCGCTGATCCGCACAAGGGCGCCCGCCCCGGCCGGACGCGTCGGCGTCCGCGCCGGGGCGGGCGCCCCGACATCACCGCGTACGCCCGCGGGGCGGGCGACGGCCGCGGACGAACTGGCCGGTGAGGGCGGGCGACCGGAGGCCCGCGTCCAGCGAGCGGATCAACTCGCCGACCCGTCCGCCGCCGTCCGGCGCCACGGGAAAGCGACCCAGGACGTCCACGACGGCCGGCGCCGCCCGCGCCACCGCCCGCTCGACGTGACCGGCACCGACGCTCCGTCGACCACGCGGACGAGATCCAGGAACACCAGGGGGAGTACGACCGGCGCACCGACCGGCCCGCGCCCTGAGCCGACGCGCCCCGGGCGCTACCCGGACGTCACGCGAACGCGTTCCGCTCGACCCCCGGACGCGGCTAGAGTGCGCTTCCGACGCGGTGAGGGGGCACGGTGGCCAAGGTCGATATCAGTCTCGACGCCGAACTCGTGGTGGAGGTGATGGTCCTGGCCGGGATCGGCTCCCCCCAGGACGCGATCGAGGCGGTCGTACGGGACTACGTCGCACGCGGCCACCGCACGGAGGCCCGCACCGAACCCAGGGACCGGAGTCTGCGCGAGATCGACGGCAGGCCGCAGGAACCGCAGGGCTGAGCCCCGGGCGGCCGGGTGTCCGTCCGCCCGGGGCGGGCGCCGTCAGGAGAAGTCCAGGACCAGCCGGCCGCGCAGACCGCCCGCTTCCAGGAGGCGGTGGGCCTTGGCCGCCTCGTCGGCGGGCAGCACCTCGGCGACGTGCAGGCCGAGAGTGCCGTCCTCGGCCTGGCGGCGGAGGGCGTCGAGCCGCGCGGTGTCGGTGATGCCGTCCGTCACCATCACCGGGCACACCCGGATGCCCCGCTCGGCCGGTCCCGACCAGCCCCGCAGCTCGGCCAGTGTCCCGCCGTCGGCGAGGGCGGGCAGGATCTCGGTGGTCTGCGCCGAACCGTCCACGAGACCGGGCACACCGTCGGGTACCAGCGCCCGTATCCGGGCGGCGACCCGCGGGCCGCGCTCGACGAGGTGATCGGCGCCGAATCCGCGCACCCGGTCGGTGTCGTGCGGGCCGGCGTCCGCGACGACGGTCAGCCCGTCCGCCTTGGCCAGTTCCACCGCGTACCCGCCGACGGCGCCGGCCGCACCGGTCACGGCGACGGTCGCGCCGTCGGGCAGCGCCAGGGCGTCCAGGGCGATGCGCGCGGTCATGGCGTTCATCAGCAAGGTGGACGCGGCGGGGAAGTCCACCCCCTGCGGTGCCGGCACCACCGAGGCGGCGGGCACCACCACCTGCTCGGCGTAGGCACCGCCGTGCGGACCGGTGAACAGCACCAGCGCGATGACCCGTTGACCCACGGCGAGCCGCTCATCGGCGCCGGGGCCGAGCTGGTCGATCACGCCGGCCGCGTCCATGCCCGGCACGAACGGCGGCCGGCGGCCGGGCATCCGTACGGCGTGACCGCCGGTCCGCAGCAGGACGTCGGTCGGGTTCACCGCGGCCGCGTGCACCCGGATGCGGACCTCGCCGGGGCCCGCCTGCGGTTCGGGCAGTTCCAGGGGCCGCAGTACCTCTGGACCACCGAATTCATGGACGCCAATAGCTCTCATGCCGAGGTGCAACCCGCCCCACCGCCACCGAATTCCCGCCCTGCGAAGCCGAGTTGGAAGAGTTCGGTGAGCACGTCGGCCGACGACCGATGGCCCGCGCCCCCCGGGCGGGTCTTCCGCGGGGCGGACGGGTCAGCGGCGCCGCAGCTCCGCGACCATCAGGTTCGGGTCGTTCCCGGACAGGTTGGCACCGTTGGTGACGTAGACCCGGTTGCCGTGGACGGCGACGGCCGTGGTGCCCTGCATGCCGTCCTCGGCGTCCAGCAGGGTCTCCTGGCCGCCGTCGGCGTCGACGCGGACGAGCCGGCCGGCCTGGTTGATCGCGGCGAGGATCTCGGTGCCCCGGCCGGTGAAGTCGAAGTCGTCGATGCCCGCCAGCCCCGTGGCCCGGACCTCGGCGCGGCCGGAACCGCCGTCCCGGGTCACCGGGATACGGACGAGGGTGCCCTCGTCGGAGTTGCTCGCCCACACGGCGCCGTCGTGGACCTTCATGCCGTTGGCGCCGAAGAAGCCATGGGGCGACAGGGCCGGGTCCGCCGACCACACGGAGGGCGTGCCGCCGCGCAGCGGGGCCTGCCAGATGCGCCCGCCGGTGGAGTCGGTGACCAGGAAGCGGTTCCGCTCGCGGTCGATGACCAGGGCGTTGGGCATGGTGTCGGCGGGCAGCGGTACGACGAGCCGGGGTTCGCCGGAGGGGCGGAGGCGCCAGATCCCGGTCAGCCCGCCCCGCCCGGCGGAGTAGAGGAAGTACACGGCACCGCCGTCCGAGCGGGCGACCCCGGTGACCACCGGTGCGCCGATGACCGGGGTGGTGCCGCCGCCGTCCGGGGGCAGCGGCATGGTGGCGAGGACCCGGACGGCCCCGTCGGGCGCGACCCGTGTCACCTGACGGGCGGGGATCATGCCGATGACCGCGCCGCCGCCGGGCACCAGGGCGATGCTCTCGGCGACCTGGCCGGCGGCCCGGTCGAAGTGGGCGAGGACGCGTACGTCACCCAGTCGGGTGCCGGCGGGGTGGCCGGGGTGCGTCGGGGCCCCGGCGGCCACCGCCAGCAGGGCGGCGAGGCCGAGTACGGCGGCGCACCGCCGCGATCCGCCGGGCCGGTGAGCGGGCATGACGTTCCTTCCGGTCGGGCGCGGCGGCGCGGTGCGGCACCGGCCGCACCGCAGCGGACTGTATCGCTCGGTACAGTGAAGCGTGTGCCAGGCTGTATCAGCAAGTACAGAAGGTCTGTACCGTGAGGTACGGGGCACGGAGAAGGCCGCATGGGACACACACCGACCACCGCGCGGGGCCGCGCGACCCGGGAGCGCATCCTCACCGCGGCGGCGGACCTCATCCAGCAACGCGGCGTCGCGGCGGTGACGCTGGACGACGTGGAACGCGCGGCGGGGGTCGGCCGCAGCCAGCTCTACCACTACTTCGACGACCGGGACGACCTGATCCGCTCCGTGGTGCACTCCACCGTCGACATGGTGCTGGCCGCCCAGGAACCCCTGCTCCTGGAGACCGACTCGCTGGCCGGCATCGACCGCTGGTTCGACGCGATCGTGGCCAACGGGACCCGGCGGAACGCGGTCGGCGGCTGCGCGATCGGCTCACTGGCCAGCCAGCTCAGCGGCCGGGACGACCTCACCCGACAGGCGTTCGTCGACGCCTTCGCCCGCTGGGAGGCGCCCCTCATCGAGGGCCTGCGCCGCATGCGGGACTCCGGTGAACTCCGCCCGGACGTGGACGTGACGGAGCTGGCCGACCTCACGATGGCCGCCATCCAGGGCGGCCTCCTGCTGGCCCAGGTGCGCCGCACACCGGACCAGCTCCGCCTCGCCCTGCGCGGCGCCCGTGCCGCACTGGAGGACGCGCTCACCTCGCGGTCCTGAGCCGAACGCCGATGCCGGGGTGGCGAGCCGTCGGGGTGATGTCCGTATTCGTGGGGGACATGGCTCGACGGACGTGGCGGGCGTGCCACCCGGCGAAGAAGACTGGAGTGGTGCCGGCGTCGGCACCCCGTCCGAGAAGCAACGAGCAGGAAAAGGTGACAAGCCATGGCCACGGACACGTCCCTCGCGGCCGGAATCCCGGTGCCCGACACCAAGCTGGCCCGCGAGGCCACGGAACTCGTCCGTGAGACCACCAGCGAGCTGATCTACCACCACTCCCGCCGGGTGTACTTCTTCGGCAGCCTCCAGGGCCGTAACCGCGACCTCGGCTACGACCCGGAACTGCTGTACATCGGGGCCATGTTCCACGACCTCGGCCTCAACGAGGAGTTCCGGACCAGCGGACGCCGCTTCGAGGTCGACAGCGCCGACGAGGCCCGGCATTTCCTGCGGGCGCACGAGGTGCCCGAGGACAGCGTGCGGCGAGTGTGGACGGCGATCGCCCTGCACACCACCCCCGGCATCCCCGAGTTCATGGAGCCGGAGGTCGCGCTCGTCACCGCGGGCGTCGAGTACGACGTCCTCGGCATCGGGTACGCGGACGTCTCCGAAGCGGACCGCCGGGACATCGTCGCCCTGCACCCCCGGCCCGACTTCAAGCGGCGCATCCTCGCCGCCTTCACCGACGGCGTCCGCCCGAGGCCGGAGACCACCTTCGGCAACGTCAAGGCCGATGTGCTGGAGCACTATGTGCCCGGTTTCCAGCGGGGGGACTTCGTGCGCACCATTCTCGACTCGCCGTGGGCGGAGTGACGCGGCCGGAGCCGGAGGACGGGCCCGCCCCCCCCAAGCATCGGGGCGGCCTCAGCTTGTTCTTTTTCTTCCGGCCTCGAACGGTGTCTCGTACTGGGTCGCTCACCTGGGGGTTCGCCGGATATGGGGCGGCCTTCGTCTGATCATGTGCTCCGACCAAGGTGCACGTGACCACGACGAAGGCCGTGAGGGTGAGTCTGCTGCCTGATGCTGTCCGGAGG
>NZ_JBIAZN010000025.1:0-117002 GCF_042899225.1 Streptomyces sp. NPDC000134 | reverse complement strand
CGCATCCGACAGGATCAACTCGGCCTTCGGCCGCCCAGTACGTGCCACCAGGCAACCCTACACATCTGAACAGGATTCCTGACTCAGAAGACTAGGGTCCGTCTTCGAACGGATCTTGCCCACAGCAGGAATGACGCGAGACTGACCGCTGCTTCGTAGGAGGTGGCGGTCTTGTCATATCTGGTGGCGATGCCTCGAAAGCCCTTGAGGCGGTGAAGCAGCGCTCGACCACGTCGCGTCGGCGGTAGATCTGCCGGTCGAATGCTGGTGGCCTTCCGCCGAGGCGGCCGCGGTTGTGTCGGTGGCGCCGCTGGTCGCTCTTCTTCGGGATGGTGCACGTGATACCGCGTTTGCGCAGGTGAGCACGGAAAGCCCGGGAGCTGTGGGCCTTATCGGCGATGACCCGGTCAGGTCTGGACCGGGGCCGGCCGGGGCCGTCGCGGGGGACGCGGATACGTTGCAGGAGGGGGCGTGCGCAGATGCTGTCGTGGCGTTGGCCGGGTGTCAGCAAGATCGCGAGCGGGCGTCCCTTGCCGTCGCAGGCGAGATGGATCTTGGTGGTCAGTCCTCCTCGGGATCGGCCGAGGGCGTGATCGTATGGTTCGTCCGGCCGGTGGGTCCCCTTTTTCGGCCGGTGGCGGCGGTGTGCTGGCGGGCGCGGACGATGGTGGAGTCGATCCTGGACGAGCCAGTCGATGTCGCCGGCCGCGTCCGCATGGGCCTGGATCGTCTGCAGGGCTCGGCTGAACACGCCGTCCAGGGCGTAGCGGCGGAAGCGGGTGTACACCGTCTTCCACAAGCCCGTAGCGTTCCGGCAGGACACGCCAGGAGATCCCCGTGCGGATCTTGTAGACCATCCCGTTGATGACCTGCCGGTCTTCCATACGCGATCGGCCGGTCGCGGCCCGCGGTATGAGTGGAGCGAGTAACGCCCACTCCGGATCGGTGAGTTCATGGCGACGTATCACGCCGCCATGATCCACGAACCTGATGATCTTTGAAGACGGACCCTACCGAAACATGACGCGACAGCGCCCGTAGCCCAGCGACCTGTCCGAAGCCCGCTGCGGGTGATCGGTCCCACGCTCACCGCCTGGCGAGCCGGACGCAGGGGCAAGGGCAAGGAGCTGGGCATCGGCCGCCCGCCCGAACACGACCTGCGCCGCATCATGGACACCATCCTCTACGCCGACCGCACCGGGGCCCCCTGGCGCTGCCTGCCGCACGACTTCACACCGTGGGAGACGGTCTACGGCTACTTCGCCGCCTGGCAGAAGGTAGGTGTCTTCGACCAGTTCAATGGCCTGTTGCGGCGATTGGTGACTGAATCGGGCGGGCCCGGCGCGCGTACGCGTTCAACGCGTTCACGCACCGCGGCGACGGGAGAGGTTGCCCGTCCCGCCATGGCCCACTCCAATGGCAGTCACGATGTACGAGGGGCACCGCGCCCCGGTTCGCCGCCGACGCGGATGAACTCCGAAGGGACGAGGCACTATGGGCAGTGGACCGCACGTCATGGTGATCGGTGCGGGGATCGCCGGGCTGTCCGCGGCGTTCCGCCTCCAGCAGTCCGGCTGCCGCGTCACCGTGCTGGAGGAGAGCGGTCAAGCCGGGGGGAGGATGGGGACGGTCACGCACACGGGCCGTGAACTGGACACCGGGGCGACGCTGCTCACCTTCCGCTACCAGGAGATGCTCAACCTCATCGTCGACGCCGGCCTGGCCGCCGAAGTCCTCCCGGCGTCGGATGTGCTCGGCTTCGTACGGGATGGCCGTGTCTCGCGCATGCGCGTCGGTACGGCTACCGGTCTCCTGCGCGGCATGACACGGTCCGGGGTGCCCGGAACCGACCTGCTCAAGGTCGCTGCGGATTTCCACCGGATACGCAAGCGCCTCGGCTGGGACCTGTCGGCGGCCGCGGCGGACGACTTCGAGTCGGTCGGCGACTACGCGGTGCGCCGGGGTCTCTCGCCGAGGACGCTGGAGTACCTGCTGGATCCCCTCGCGTGCAGTTTCTCCTTGGCCGGCGCCGACCAGGCCTCCATACTCACGGCCTTCCAGTTCTTCGACGTCGCCGTGAAGGGCGGGGGCTTCTTCACGTCGTCTCGCGGGGTCGCCTTCCTGCCGCAGGGGCTCGCCCGCCGGCTCTCCATCGAATACGGCGTCACCACGCACGGGGTGGAAGCCCGGCGCGGGGATGTGGACGTCTCATGGTCCGGGCACGACCGGCCGTCCCGGACCAGTACGGTCCAGGGCTGTGTGATCGCGGTGCCGCCACACCGGGCAGCCGCGCTCTACGACCAGCTGACGGCCGAGCAGTTGTCGCACATCTCGGGCATGGAGTACTCCCGCAGTGTGCACATCAACTTCTTGCTGGACCGCCGGACCAGAGAGCAGGCGCGCATCCTTTTCGTTCCTCGGGTGGAGGACCCCACGGTGATCGGCTTCTCGCAGGAGCACAACGCGTCGCCGAAGCGGTACCCCGACGGCAAGGGCGTGGTCCTGGTGAACCCCCGGCGGGAGTGGTGCGACCGGAACTGGGACCTCGACGACGAGAAACTGGCCGCGAGCTGCCTCGCCTCGGCCGAACGGCTCGGACTGCTCCCCGAACTGCGGGACCACACGGAGGCGCTGTACGTGAACCGCTTCGACCCCTGCCTCGTGGTCCGCAGACCGGGAGACATACGGGCACTGGCCCGCTTCGCCGGCTCCTTCGATCCTGCCAGCCGCGTCAGATTCGCGGGCAGTGACTACCTGGGTCATTCGTCGACCAACGGCGCCATCGCCTCCGGTGAGGCCGCGGCCGCGGGGCTGCTGGGCACCCTCGGCCTGGAGCCGCGATGGCGGACCCGGCGGTACCGGACGGTCGCCTCCCTACGGAAAGGCTAGAAGCCCAGCGACGAACGACCCGCTCTCCTGCGCCAGAGAGGGGACGCAGAAACCGATGCGCCCGAGTCAACACACGCGGGGCGGTGCGTGGAGCGCCGAAAATCTCCCCGGAGCACACGAGCACCTGCGCGCCGAGCTCGTCAGACGTCTGGAGGGACGGCTCTCGGTCGACGGCGCCCTGCGTGACCCCTGCCGCAGCAGGGTCCTGGAGACCGCGCTCGCCTTCCCTCTCCTGCGCGGCCATCCCCGGTACGGCGAGCGGGAACGGGCGGCCGAACACCATCTGCGTGAGCACCACGCGCGGGCTGCGCCACTCGAACGCGTTCTGGCCGAGGGCGCGTTGCGGAACGGCACACGACTCGGCGGCGACCTCGTCGAGGACGTCATCGCCCGGACGCCCGGCTTCACCTCCCGGCGTAAACGCGCGCTGATCGATGCCTTCGGAACCGTACTGGGCGCCCGCCCCCGGCTGCCTTGGGACGAGCAGGCGTTCGCCCTGGACGGCCTGCACAGCTGGGCGCGTGTGCAGACGACCGCGGCCAAAGTCCTCACCGCTCACGCCTCGGGACGCCCGGACCGCATCACCGACGAGGACGTACGGGTACTGCTGGAGACGCGGCGCGGGCGTGACGTGTGGGAGGGGAACATCCTCATCTTCCTCTGCGTGCTCCACGCACTGGCCAGGCTTCCCCGCACCGGCGCCGTCGTGGAGGACGGGCTGCGCACGCTGGTACGGCACCAGCGTGACGACGGCGGGTTCCCGTTCGTGACCGACACGGACAACTGGAGCACCGCCACGGCCGGCGTCGCCCTGGCCGCAGCCCGCGCGCCCCGCGCCACGCTGTCCAGGATCGAGACGTACCTGCTTCGGCGGCAGCAGCCCGCGGGCGGCTGGTCCTACACGGACCGTGCGCACCAGACTGACGTGGACGACACGTCGGTAGCCGTCCAGTTCCTCCACTGCACCGGCCCCGCGCGCAACCGCGAGGCCATCGCCCAGGGGTTGCGCTCCATCGAGGCCGTCGCCCGGCCGGACGGCGGGTTCCCCACCTACGTCGTCCAGGCGCCTTCCGAAGCGAGCATGACCGCGGCCGCCCTGGACGCCCTGAGCACGGACTGGGACCGGCACGGACGGCTGATGGACGACGGGCTGAGGTACCTGGCGTCGCAGCAGAACGCCGACGGCACCTTCCCTCCCGACTGGAGCAGCAGCCGCTTGCACACGGTCTTCCGGGTCGTCCTGACCGCCGGCAGGTACCCCTCGGACGCGCCGGCGCACGTACGGCACATGCTGCGCAGGTGCATGAGGGCGGTCCTCACCGAGCAGAACGAGGACGGCGGCTTCGGTCAGCGCGTGGGCGACCCCAGCGACGTCATCAGCACGGCCTACGGGCTGATCGCCCTGTGCCGTCACCCCAATCCCCGTCCGGCCGCCGCCGCTATCAAGTACCTGCTGGCGGCCCGGGACAACGACGGAGGACTCTCCTCCCCGCCCGACTCCATCGGCCCCAGGCCGTTCCTCTTCACCGTGCCGGTACTCGCCGAGATCTTCACCCTCCTGGCTCTGGGACACGTGGCGCACCGCGTCGCGCCGGCGCCCGGGGACAGGGAGCGCACGCCGTGAACCGAAGCCCGGTGCCACTCGCGCCCGACCTGCCGTTCCCCGCGCGGATCAATCCGCACACGAGTGACCTCGCGGGCCCCCTGCTGCGCTGGGCGACGGACCTGGCGGCGCTGCCCGGCTCCGCGGTGGCGGACTGGCGGGCGGCGCGCTTCGACGTCCTCGTCGGGCGCATGTACCCCCTGGCGGACAGTGACCTCCTCCCCGTGATCGGCCGAGGCGTGCTGTGGCTGTTCCTGTATGACGACCATCTCGATCCCGGCCGGCCCGGCGCGGATCCGGTCCGCGCCGAAGTCACCACCCGGCTCGCCACCCGTGTCGTCGACGAGCCCTGGACGCCGTCTCCTCCGGACCCTCTGCTGCGGGCGCTGTGGGAGGTGTGCCAGCAGTTGCGGGAACGCGGGGATGCCGCCTGGTGGCGGCGGTGTGCCGGGGACCTGACCGACTTCCTGGACAGCATGCGCCACGAGGTGTCCGCCAGGGCGGCGCACCGCCCTCCCGCTCTCAGTGCCTACCTGGACGCGCGCCGGCGCACCTCGGGCTGGATGGTTCTCACCGACCTGGCCGAACTGTGCACCGGCCAACTGCCCGCGGGGATTCACCACTCGAATCTGTTCGAGCGGCTGCGGGCGTCCTCCGCGGACGTGGCCTGCGCCGTGAACGACCTGCTCTCCCTGGAGAAGGAGGCGGCGGCGGGAGAACTGCACAACCAGGTGCTCATCCGTCAGCGACTGCATCGCTGTGACCGTCCGACCGCCCGGCGGCTGACGCTGCGGTGGGCGCGTGCCCGGCTCGGCGACTACACCCGGGACCGGGAGCGGTTCCGGGACACCTCGTACACCGACGGCCTGGAAAGCCTCATGCGCGGAAGCCTCGACTGGAGCAGGGAGACCGCACGTTACTCCGGCTGACCGTCCGGTGTGCCGGAGTACCTCAACCCCGCGGCCCGGGGCCGCCCGAGAGATCGGAACGACAGTGAGCAGGAAGAACATCCTGGACAAGATGATCGACCGTGCTGACGACATCAACCGGGACATGCGGAAGGCCACCCGGCGTGCCGTCAAGAGCAGGAAGAAGAGGGGGAACAGGGACAAGGCGGCCCGGAAACTGGCCCGGCGCAACAGCGAGGACATCCGGGCCCTCGCCACCCAGGTGGCGCTCTTGTCCGCGAACGTCTCCGCGCTGACCGAGCGGGACGCCGGGACCGGCTCAGCACCGGCTTCCGGCGGAGGCAAAGGATAGCGGGCGCCCGCGGCCCCCTGCCCGTCTCCGGGGGCCCGGAGCCGGCCGCCCCCGGCTCACGACGATGGAGGAGCGCGGATGCCCGAGCGACGGGCGAGTCACACGGCCAGGGCATTCGGCCGCCTGATGGCCGAGGAGGTCCACGACGCCGTTCCGTGGGCCGCCGCACGCCGGGAGCCGTCCGGCCCCTCACGCGAGCGCAGGGCGCGGCGGCTGCGCGGCACGCTGGAGGAACTCGGTCCGCTGTACATCAAGGTGGGGCAGATCCTCGCCACCCGGCCCGACTTCGTACCGCAGTACGTCATGGACGAACTCGCGCAGCTCAACGACCGCGTCACGGTCTCCCCGTTCTCTTGGTTCGTTCCCGCGCTCCAGGAGGAGCTGGGCGCCGACTGGGAGCACAGGTTCAGTGACTTCCGCACCGGCGAGCCACTCGGCACGGCGTCGCTCGCCCAGGTCTACCGGGCCACGCTCGCCGACGGCAGCCCCTGCGTGGTCAAGATCCAGCGTCCGGGGGCCACCGGCACCGTGCTCGGCGACATGAAGGTGATGCGGCACGCGGCGCGGGTGCTGCGCACCGCCCTGCCCGAGTTCAGCCACGTCGTCGACGTCGGGGCCATGCTGGAGGTGCTGTTCAAGGCGATGGAGGACGAGCTCGACTTCACGCGCGAGGCCCGGAACCAGAAGGACGCCCGCAAACTGGCCCGGCGCTACAAGCGGCTGCGGGTGCCCAAGGTCATCACCGCCACCCCCCGGGTGCTGGTGATGAGACTGGCGGACGGTGAGTCCGTCAGCCGGCTCAAGGAGGGCGTCCCGTCGGCGAGCGCCAGGAAGAAGATCGCCCGTGACTTCATGTCCTACATGTTCCGCGGCTACTTCGTCGACCGCTTCTTCCACGCCGACCCGCACCCCGGCAATCTGCTGCTGAGCGCGGACGGCAAGGGCCACCTCATCGACTGGGGGATGGTGGGCCGGGTGGACACCAGTACCAGCGCCGCCCTGCTCGGTGTGTTCCTGGCCCTGGTGCGCAACGACGGGCCGGGGCTGGCCCGGCAGTGGATGAGTCTGGGCAGTGCGACCCCGGGCAGCGACGTGTCCGGCTTCATCGGTGACATCACCCGCGAGGTGCCGCACTGGAGTGACGCCTCCCTGGAGGAGCTCAACTTCGGTGTCGCGCTCACCTCGGTCCTGCGGTACTCCACGCGACGCGGCGTCCGGACCACGCCCATGGTGTCCGTCGTCGGCAAGTCGCTCGCCAACGCCGAGGGATCGGTGCGCGGCTTCCACCCGAAGCTGAAGTTCTCCGAACTCCTGCGCACGGTACTGCCCGACGTGATGGGCGACCTGGTGCGGGAGCGCTGCACCCTGGAGCAGGGCAGCGAGTACGTCCTGTATCTGATGGGCCTGGCCCAGCACGCTCCCGGAGAGTTGCAGCGGCTCCGCACAGATCTGGCGGAGCGCCAGCTGACCGTGCACACCCGCTCGCAGGCCGCCGACTCCGCCAGGAGGTCGGCGGCAGCAGCCGCTCTCGCGGGCCGTCTCGCCCGGCGCGTCCTCCCCCTGCCCGAGAGCTGAGACCTCCGCTACCCGTCGTGCAGCGGGACGATGTTCCAGTTGGAGCGGAACAGGTTGGCCGGGTCGTAGCGCGCCTTCACCCGGCCGAGGGCCCGATGGTTCGCTTCTCCGCCCAGGGCTTCTACGACCCGATCCGCCTCGTCGGGGTTCAGCATGTTGACGTAGGCGTTCGTCTCGGTGGTCGCCGCCACCGCGTCGGCCACCCGGCGCAGTTGCCCGATATTTCCCGCGTCCTGTGCCGCCTCGGACCAGTGGGTGTCCAGGACCATCCACAAGGGCGACCGTCGGTTGCCGAAGGCGGATGCTCCTTCGGGAACGTCACCGATGGCGCCGCCGGTGTGGATGAGGGCCGTCTCCCCGTCCATCCTCATGTGCGCCCAGAAACGCAGCAGCGCGTCGACGGCCTCGTCGGTGAGGTCACCGAGATGCAATTCCTTGGTGTAACAGCGCCGGCCGACCCGGAACTCGTCGTCCAGCATTTTCTGGACTCCCTCGGCGAAGGGCAGCACCTCGGTCGTGGTGACACACGGGTGTCCCGTACTGTTCAGCCGCTCGATCTCCCGTTTCCCCTCCGGCGATTCGTCGTCGCCCAGCCACATGGCGATCAGCATCATCATCCGCTCACCCACCAGTTCGGGCGGCACGAATGGATACGGCGGCATACGGCGCTTCAAGGACACGTTCCAGCCGACCGTGGCCGAAACCTCCGGAAGGCGCCGGGCGTACTCGCGCAAGGCGGCCCCGGCATCACGCGGCCGGTACAGGGCCGCGCCCACGCGGATGTTCGGGCCGAACGGATGGGCGCGTAATCCGAAACGCGTGACCACACCGTAATTGCCGCCACCGCCCCGCAGCGCCCAGAACAGGTCCGGGTGACTCGTCGAGGACGCCCGCACCACTGTGCCGTCGGCCAGCACGACATCCAGATAGCGGAAGTTGTCGCAGGTCAGCCCGAACCTTCGGGAGAGCCAGCCGAATCCGCCCCCCAGCGCGAGGCCGCCCAGCCCCGTCGTGGACACGGTGCCGGAGGGAATGACGAGCCCATGCGGGGCGGTGGCCCGGTCCAGATCCGCCAGCAGGCAACCGCCGTCCGCCTCCACGGCTCGCCGCGCCGGGTCAACCCCGACCTCGCGCATGCCTCCGAGGTCGATGGTCAGTCCGCCGTCGCACAGGGCGGAACCCGACACGGAGTGGCCGCCGCCGCGAACGGAGAAGTCCACACGGTGCCGCCGGGCGGCGTCGACCGCCGCGACGACATCCGCCGTGGACGCGCAGTATGCGATGAGGCCGGGGCGTTTGTCGACCATGGCGTTCCACACGGCCCGGCGTTCCTCGTAGGCCGGCTCGCCGGGCTGTATGAGCTTTCCCCGCAATCGCGGGCTGAGTTCTTCGATGAGCACGGCTCGCATTGCTTCGTCCACCGCACGAAGCCGAGCAGGCGGCTGATCGCCATTCGGGCCGGACATGCTCTTGTCGCTCATGTCACCCTCCTCCGTCGGCCCATTGTTTCACTCACGGCAGATGACGGAAACGCCCGTCTCACCCGGGTCCGTGAACGAGTTGAACTCCCGCCGCGTTCTCGGCCCGCCGGCCACTGGCGGACGCCGCGAGGGTGCGCGACACTCCTGGACGAGTCCATCCGCCGCCTTACCCCGACACCGGAACTCCGGAACCCCGGATTCTCGGACCACCGGACAGGAGCACACCAATGGATCTGCGACTGGCGGGAAAGACCGCTGTGGTTACCGGGGGCAGCAAAGGTGTGGGCCTGGCGACCACGCGCTTGCTGCGTTCTGAAGGGGTCGAAGTGGTGACGGGTTCCCGTACGATCACTGCGGATCTGGCGGAACTCGACGTGACACCGGTCTCCGTGGACCTCTCCACCCCGGACGGCCCCGGCCGGCTGATCGAGACCGCCGTCGAAATCCTGGGTGGCATCGACTTCCTGGTCAACAACGTCGGAGTCGGCGATGCCCAGGACATGGTGCCGGGCGCCACACGGATGCTGACGGACCTTCCCGACTCGGCGTGGGACCACGCCTTCGCTCTGCATTTCTACAGCGCCCTCCGTGCCATCCGGGCGGCGCTTCCCAACCTGGTGGAGCGCAAAGGCGTGGTGGTGAACGTTTCGTCGTCCTCCGCCCGCATGGTCAGCGGCGGCCCCTACGACTACAGCGTGGCCAAGGCGGCCCTGAGTGCGCTGACCAAGGTGGTCGCCGAGCAGTACGGTCCCTTGGGCGTACGAGCCGTCACCGTCTCCCCCGGCCCCGTGGAGACCGGGGTGTTCACCGATCCCGACGGCTTCGTCGGCAGCCTGGCCAAGGCCAAGGACATGGAGCACCGGGCGTTCTCGGAGCAGCTCATGGAGCAGATCGGCTCCTCCACCCAGCGCATCACCGCTCCGGAAGAGGTCGCGAGGCTCATCGTCTTCCTGCTGTCACCCAGCAACATCCACGGTGCCGAGTACCTGATCGACGGGGGTGCCATCAAGCATCTCTGAACAGCCGTCGCTTCGGCGGGGTGGTGCGTGCTCGGAACGGCTTTGCCCCCTGATCTCGGACTCAGGAGACACTGGGTCCTGAGGATTTGAGAACGCACATCTCGTGGTCATGAAGCACTACCCGTCGCAGTTCAAGGCGGATGCGGTCGGACTGTACCGGTCGCGGCCCCAGGCGACGATCCGGCTGGTCGCTGCCGGTCTGGGCATCAGCCCAGAGATCCTGCGGAACCGGGGCCGGGCGGCCGGTGCGAGCCGACCGCGCGGACGGCGTGCGAAGACACCCGCCGGCCGTCCTGGCCAGCACCGATTCCTCAGCCAATGTCCGCGGCTACCAACGCCTGCTGGACTTCGCCCGCCAGCAGGTTTCCGGCCGCCGCTGCTGGGCCCTGGAAGGCATCGGCAGCTAAGGCGCCGGCCTCGCGGTCTTCCTGGACCAGGCCGGTGAGCAGGTCGTCGAGGTCTGCCGCCCGAAACGAGCGGCCAACCGCGGCGGCCGCAAGTCCGACATGCTCGACGCCATCCGGGCTGCCGAGGAGGCCCTGGCCACCGAGCATCCAATCCAGCCCCGCCTCGGTGGCGAACGCGAAGCGCTGCGGGTGCTGCTTTCCACCCGTCACGGCGCAGTCCTCGCTTCCACCGCCGCGAATCACTGGCTCCAAACGCGACCTGGGCTGGGACGGCTGCAGGGTCCATCTCACCGAGACGTGCGGCCCCGACTCCCGCACTTGATCACGCATGTGGTCACCACCGCCGCCGCGGTCAATGACGACCGCATGGCTGCGGTGGTCCATGCCGGTCTCGCCCAGCGGGAGTTGCTGCCCGCGGAACATTGGGTCGACACCGGCTATGCCAACAGCCCCGCCATGGTCGCCGCCCACCGCGATCACGGCGTGGAACTGCATGGCCCGCTGCAGGCGGTCAACAGCGTCCAGGCCACGCGTGATGACGGCGCCTACGGGCAGGATGCCTTCACCATCGACTGGGACAACCAGAGCGTCACCTGCCCGAACGGCCGTGCCAGCAAATCGTGGGCCGTGCACAGCTCCCAGCGGCGCATGCCGGTGATCGAACAGGTCGTGGACGGGATGGTCGACCGCCCAGCGGGTGACCACGGTGTCGTGCCGGGTGGTGGCCATGACATGGAAGACGTCCGCCCCTCCAACGCGGAGCGCCACCCCTTGGAGAAGCCGTAGGCGGCGTCCGCGGTCACCCACCGGAACGGGATCTTGTCTGCGACGGCGCGGCGGCTTTCAAGCCCTGGACCGAGACGGGCATCGAGAATGCTCGTAACGCGAGGCATCCGACATGCGCCACCTGGACCGCGCAAAGCAGAAAGGTCGTCCAGCCAGCAGACCGGGTCGCCGGCCCCGGGCGTTAACCGTCGGCCGGCGCCTGCGCCCCCGTGACCTCGTCCGCCCCGCCGGACTTTCTGGGTGGGTTCAGGAGCTTGTCGATGTGCCGAGCCATGGCCTCCGGGGTGGGGTGATCGAAGGCGGCTGTTGCGGCAAGCCGAATGCCAAGGGCGTTGTTGAGGCGGGTGCGGAACTCGGTCGACGCTAGCGAGTCGAATCCAGCGTTTCGGAATGGCTGGTCGGCTGGGATGTCCTCGGGGCTTGCGTGACCCAGGATCGCGGCCGCATGGCCGCAGACGAGGGTGGTGAGCGCCGTGAGCCGTTCGCCAATGGGCAGAGAGCACAGCGCGGCCAGGTCGGCCTGTTGTGGGCCGCTGGCACCGTGGGCTGCGGTCGCTGGCCGGCGCCGACCGGCCTGACGTGGCAGGTCGGCATACAGGTCTGGCAGGCTCGGATCATCAGTCAGTGGGACCAGCGCGGTGACTGCTACGTGTGGTTGGTCGAGTTCTATCGCGGTGTCGAAAGCGCCCAGAGCCTGCCGGGTCCCCATCGGCGCCATGCCCAGCCTGGCCCACCGGGCGAGCTCGGTGCTGCCGACCTTGACGGTCAGCTCGCTGGCCTGCTGCCACATGCCCCAGGAGATGGAGACAGCGGGCAGCCCGAGCTGACGTCGATGGTGGGCCAGCGCGTCGAGGAAGGAGTTGGCGGCGGCATAATTTGCCTGGCCGGGTGCTCCTACTATTCCTGCCATGCTGGAATAGAGTACGAACGCCCGCAGGTCCAGCGTGCGGGTCACGTCGTGCAGGTTCAGCGCGGCATCGACCTTGGCCCGCAGCACGGTATCCAGCCGTTCCGGGGTCAGGTCGTCGACCAGCGCGTCGTCTAGCACCCCGGCAGCATGGATGACGGCGGTCAGCCGATGCGCGGCTGGTACGCAGGCGAGCAGCCTGGCGAGGGCGGCGCGGTCGGCGGTGTCACAGGCCGCAACCGTCACCGTGGCCCCCAGGTCTTGCAGCTCTCGCTTGAGCTCTGGGGCACCGGCAGCCTGCTCGCCACGGCGGCTGACCAGCAGCAGCCGACGTGCCTGATGCGCGATGATCAGGTGCCGCGCCAGCAGGCCGCCGAGGACGCCCGTACCGCCGGTGATGAGCACGGTGCCGTCCGGATCGAGTTCCGCGGCCTGTGCGAGGACCACCTTGCCCGTGGTCAGCCCGTGGCTGAGGCGCCGGAACGCCTGGCGGGCATGACGGATGCTCCACAACTGCGTCGGCAGGGGGGTGATGGATCCCGCCTCGAACAGTGCCAGAAGCTCGCCGTAGGCTGATCTGAGTACCTCGGGTGGCAGCCGGTCAAGGCGGAAGTACTGGTAGTTGACATCGGGATACTGGATCTTGACCCGCGCGGGATCGCGCGCGCCTAGCATGCCCATTTCCACGTAGCAGCCGCCGGGACGGAGCAGCCGAAGCGACGCGTCAACGAATTCCCCGGTCAGGCTGCCCAGGATGAGATCGAACCCGGTACCACCGGTCGCCTCCCGCAGTTCCTGCTCGAAGGCAAGGCTCCGTGAGCTGGCGATATGCTCTCGCGGGACACCCATCGCGACCACGAGCGGCTGCTTGGCCGGGCTGGCGGTCGCGTAGATGTCAGCGCCACGGGCTCGGGCGAGCTGGACGGCGGCCATGCCCACTCCGCCGGCCGCGGCGTGGATGAGGACCTTCTGCCCCGCTTCCAGGGCCGCCAGCTCATGGAATGAGTGATGGGCGGTGACGAAAGCCGCGAAGAAGCCCGCGGCCTGCGGTAGCGTCCAGCGCGGGTGGACCGGGTAAACCCAGCGGCAGTCGGCGTCCACCATCGGGCCGAAGCCGCCAGGCACGAAGGCGAGCACCCGATCTCCGCGCTGAATGCCCATGACACCTTCGCCTGTCTCGACTACCGTCCCCGCCGATTCGAAGCCGATCGGGGCGTCCACCTGACCGAGGCAGACCAGGGTGTCGCGGAAGTTGACGCCGGACGCGTGCACACGGATGCGCACGTGCCCGGGTGCCACCGGCTCGCGCAGTTGCGGTACGCGAACCGCTGCCACGTCTTCGATGGTGTGCGAGGGCGGCGCTGCGAGGTGCCAGGGGATATCGTCCGCCGACAGGTCAAGGATCTGGCCGCCATGTCCTTTAGCGAGGCGGGGTGCCAGCATCCGTTCGCCGCGCAGCGCGAGCCGCGGCCGCCCGGTGGCGACCGCCGCTGCTAGGACGGCGGGATCAGGGGTGCCGTCGAGATCGATGTGCTGTATCCGGCCGGGGTGCTCCTGTTGTGCAGCGCGGAGCATCCCGGCGACGGCCGCACCTGGCAGGTCCTCGATCGGCTCTCCGAAGGTGGTGCTGTGCACGCGCCTGGTCAGGACTACCAGCCTGGAGTCCTGCAGCCGCGGATCGGCCAGGAAAGCCTGTACTTCGGCGAGTACGCGGCACAGTCGGCCGCGTACTCGGTTGGCCGTTTCTGCTGGCGGCAGCGGATCAGGGAACCCGGAACCACCGTCGCGGTCGTCCAGTATCACCACGGCCGGCACTGGGGCGGTCGCGGACGCCACCGCGGACACGGTGGGGCAGCGTGCGCCGTCGGACAAGTCAGTCCGGGTGCTGACGATGGCCCAGGAGGGCATGTCGGCCGGCCTGTCCAGTGCCGGAACGCGCCGCCACGTGGGCCGGAAGGTGACGTTGTCGGCCGCAGTGACCACGGCCCGCAGCGCCCGCGCGGTCGTCGGCCGGACCCGCAGGCCGTCGATGGCGCAAACCAGTTTCCCGTCCGGCCCGCTTACGCGCACCTGGAACAGGGCCGGGTCCGTGAGGGTCAATGTGCTGCGCAACGTGTTGGCGCCTAGGCCGGTATACGTGAGCTTGCCGATCGTGTACGGCAGGAGCGTCCCCGCGTGGTCGGTCGGGTGGGCTGGACCGGTGAACATGATTCCATGCAGCGCGGCGTCCAACAGCGCGGGATGGATCGCGAAGCCACTCGCGCCGCCCGCGCCGTCGGGCTGCCCAGGGCTGAGCCGAGCCTCGGTATACCAGGTACGGCCGGCTGCCCAGGCGGCCGTCAGGTTGCGGAAGCAAGGACCGTATTCGTGACCGCGGCGCTTGAGGCTTTCATAGCAGCCGGTTACGTCAGCGGACTCGGCCCCGGCGGCCGGCCACGGCCCGGCCGATGCGGGCGCGCCGCTGTCGTCGTCGGCGTGGTCCCCACGGGGAGAGGCGAACGCCTCCGCGTTCAAGGCCCATGGCGCGACGGAATCGCGGGTCCGGGAGTACAGCCGGTGGGAGCGGCGTCCCGCGTCATCGGAGCTGTGAACCTGGATGTCCACGCCGTCGCCGAGAAGCGGGATCGGGGCATGCAGCACGATGTCCTTCAGGCACCGGGCCGGGAATGCGGCGTGCATGAGCAGGTCGAGCATGCCGGTGGCCGGCAGGAGCGGCACCCCGTGCACCGCGTGGTCGGCCAGCCATGGCGCCGCGGCAAGCGATACCTGGCCGGTGTGCACGGTTGTGCCATCGGGCAGGTCAGTGACCGCCGCTAGCCACGGATGCCCGGTCGCGCGCAGGCCAGCCGCGGCCAGGCCCGCGGTGCGGGCCTTCGGCGGCAGCCAATAGCGTCGGCGCTGGAACCGGCTGACGGGTAGGCCAGTGGGGGCGCCATCCGGATAGAGCGCCCGCCAGTCGGGTTCCACGCCGCGTGTCCAGGCGGCGGCCAGCGCCGCGGTGAAGTCGGCGATGCCACCCTCGCCGCGGCGCAGCGTCCGCCCGCCGAACGCATCGATGCCTGCGTCGGCGGCGATATCACGGATCGCACCGACCAGCACCGGGTGTGGTGAGACCTCGATGAAGTGCCGGCATCCCCGCTCTAACGCGCGGGTGATCGCCTGCTGGAAGAGCACCGGCCGCCGCAGCCCCTCGTACCAGTAGCAGTCGTCCAGCTTCTCCTGGCCGACCGGCTCGCCGGTGACCGAGGAAATCATGGGCAGTGCGGGCGGACATGGGCGCAGCCCGCTCAGGTCGCCGAGCACCGCCTCACGGACCGCGTCCATGTGTCGGCAATGTGAGGCGTAATCGACGTCGAGTCGTTTCGCCCACGTGCCCTGCGCCTCGCAGCGTGCGAGCAGGTCTGTCAGCGCGTCGGCGTCCCCGCTGACCACCGTGGCGGCAGGCCCGTTGACGGCGGCCACCTCTAGCCGGCCGCTCCATCTGCGCAGCAACTCGCCCGCACGGTCGGCGGGCAGCGCCAGCGACGCCATCGCTCCGGTGCCGGCGACCCTGCGCACAGCCCGGCTGCGCACAGCCACCACTCGTGCCGCCTCCTCCAGAGTGAGTATCCCGGCGAAGTATGCTGCGGCGATCTCGCCCTGGCTGTGCCCGATCACCGCAGCAGGGCGAATGCCGTGTGCGCGCCACAGCTCAGCCAGTGACACGTACATCGCGAAAAGCGCCGGCTGCACCTCCTCCGCGCGGTCCAGCGATCCACCACCGCGTACCGCGACGGTGACATCGCAACCGGTCCAGGGCCGCAGCGCCTCGGCACACCGGACCATTGCCCCTGCGAATACCGCGGATTCATCCATGAGGCGGGCGGCCATCCCCGGCCAGTGCGCGCCCTGACCGGGAAAGACGAACGCCACCCCCGCGCCGTCGCGTGCCCTCCCCCGTGCTCCGGCGGCTTCCGGCACGCTCCCGTCGGCGGCGAGGACATCCAGACCGGCTATCAGCGTCCCCATGTCATTCCCCAAGACGACAGCCCGCTCGGGCAGGGCGCTGCGGGTGACGGCCAGTGACCAGCCAGCATCCCCCAGGGCAGCGGCCGTGTCGCTGGACTCACGTGCCCAGCGGGCCAGCGCCGACGCCTGTGCCTGCAACCCGGCCGCCGAGCCCGCGGACAGCGGCCACGCCATCTGGCCGGGGGTCCGGGTTCGGGACCGATGGCGAGCGGGGCGCTGCGGTGCCTCCTCAACCACCACATGCGCGTTGGTGCCGCCGATGCCGTATGCGAGCACTCCGGCCCGGCGTACCCGGCCACCGCGCGGCCAGTCCTGCGGCTGCTGCAGCAGCCGCATCGTGCCCCGGGACCAGTCGACCGCGGGAGTCGGATTGGCGGCGTGCAGCGTCGCAGGCATCAACTCGCGCTCTATGGCCATGACCGCCTTGATCACGCCGGCCATGCCAGCGGCCTGCTGGGCGTGACCGATGTTCGTCTTCGCCGACCCCACCCATACCGGGTTGCCCGAGGTGTGATGCGCCCCGTATGTGGCCTGGATGGACGCTGCCTCGATCGGGTCGCCGACCCGGGTGCCGGTACCGTGGGCCTCGACTAGGTCCACATCGTCCGGTCGCAGCCGGGCATCCGCTAGCGCCGCGGCGATGACGGCCTCCTGCGCGGGACCACTGGGCACCGCGAGCGCCGTGCTGGCCCCGTCGTGGTTCACCGCGGTGCCGCGGACGAGGGCGAGCACCGGCCAGGCTGCCGCTGTTGCTCTCGACAATGGTGCCAGGACGAGGGTACCGATGCCTTCACCGGGGGCGAAGCCGTCGGCCTCCGCGGCGAACGCCTTGCACCGGCCGTCCGCGGTGAGCGCCCCGGTGTGATCGAGCGCGATCAGCCCGGCCGGGGATGTCACTACGCACACGCCAGACGCGATCGCCAGGTCACACTCGCCCGCGCGCAGGCCTCGTACCGCCAGGTGTAGCGCCACCAGCGATGACGAGCACGCGGTGTCCACCGACATCGTCGGGCCGTGCAGGCCGAGCACGTATGACAGCCGTCCGGCCGCCGCGGAGATGACGCTGCCAGTCGCCTCGTATCCGAGCAGGTCGGGGGTGACCTCGCCCACGTCCGTGTAACGTGTGTCGCTCACGCCGACGTAAACGCCGGTGCGGGAACCGCGCAGCGATGACGCGGCGATCTGCGCTCGCTCTAGCGCGAGCCAGGCGCTTTCCAGCAGCAGCCGGTGCTGCGGGTCCATGGCCGTGGCCTCACGCGGGCCGATACCGAAGAATCCGGCGTCAAAGCCCGCGACATCGTCAAGGAAGGCGCCCTTGAAGGCGCCGGCGTTCATCACCGGCGGCGCAGACTGCAGCCCACGGAACATGGCCAGGTCCCAGCCCCGGTCGGACGGCGGGCTCGTGGAGGAATGACGGCCAAGCGCCAGCATCTCCCAATACTGCTCAGGAGAATCCGCTCCGCCTGGAAATCTACAGTCCATGCCGACGATCGCGATCTGTTCATTCTCGCCCCGGTCCACTACATCCCCTTTCGCAGTTCGCGCGGTAGCCCTTTTGCCCGATGCATATTCACGGTTACCCAACGGGTGCGCAGGCGCTCCGCGATGTGGGCACGCAGCACGTCCAGGCTGAGGACTGTGCCGATGAGGCGGCCAATACACGCTGCCGAATCCTGGTACATCTTGGCGTTCACCGGAGAGGGCCGGTCAATCACTTTCACCATGTGCACCATCCATCCTTTCGGCGGGCTAGCACGGCTCCGGAATCGCACCCGCCCGGATGGCGTTCGGGAGGAGGGCGTCGCCTTGCCGAGGCGCGTCAGCGGGCGGGCACTTCCGCCTCGAACACGGCTGCGCAGCCGTATACTCGCAGGCCGAAAAGCGGGAACCGGGCCGCGAGTACCGACCGCAGATCAGCGAGGCTGTCCCGCTGGTTATGGAAGAAGCCCCTGCCATTGAACAGGGCCAAAGCCGCGCGTGCCTGGAGCGTTACGGGCACGTCGACAGTGAGGATGGTGCTGCCGAACACGTGGCCGCCGGGCTTGACGCAGGCGGCCAAGTGGTCAAGTACGTGCCCCGCCTTTTCTGGTATGGCACCTGGCAAGCAGTGCAGCAGCATGGTGGCGGCGGCTGACCCGAACGTGTCCGGTTCGAAAGGCAGCGGTTCCAGCGCGTTGACCCGCTGGAGGGTGGGCTTGTAGCGCGCCAGCCGTGACATCGTGTAATCGAGACTGTACGGATTCAAGTCGGCTAGGGTGATCCGCTGGTCGTTGCCAGGCTTCTGGCACCGGTCCAGCAGGTAACCGGTACCGACGCCCAGATCGAGATGATTCGGCGCCAGGTTCCGCTCGTACAGGCTGAGCAGATGGGCGACAGGCACGCGCCAGAAGTACGGGCAGGTGACCCGGTAGACTGCCAGGTCATATAACGCCAGCGTCCAGGGCCGGTACACGGCCTGGCCTGCTTCTACCTCTGGATCAAGGGCATCGCTCGGCATGTCACGCCTTACCTCCTGAGGTCGGGACGTTCATGAGTGCCTGCCTTTCCGCGACGGTGAGGTCGCGGAAGCCGCCCGATGGAAAATCCGCCGGCACTTGCCACGATGTCTCACGCGGTGCCAGCGGAACTAGCGCGCCGCCACGGCAACGTGTTGAAGCCGAATCGGTGTTGAACCGCTTTGAGTCTCGTCGAGACTCCGATGTGCCCCGTGATCCGTCGAGTCGGCATGCTGGTTTTAGGCTAGGGGCTTGAGGGGCAGGGCACCAGGGCCTTTGAGAAGTGATCTTTTGTTCGGTTTCGTAAGGCCAGCCCGAGGGCGGTGCGGGGCCGTAGGCGGCGGCTGGTGCGGCGGAGGGCGGCTGCGATATTGGTGCGGCCGTCCTGGCGGTGGATGCCGACAGCGAGGTTACGCAGGCCGGCCATGACGCGGGGCGGCAGGTTCTCCGCGGTGTTGAAAGTGAAGGCCGCCAGCATCAGAGCCACGAGCACCGCCAGCGCGTGCCAGGGAGCCGGGCGTCCGGTGACCGCACCGCTTCTTCCTGCCGTCGCCCGTCGCGCCTGATCGGTGGCACCGTCCATGGGGGTACCTCACCGGGCTCGTCGTTCCCGGCGCAACCGAATTCGCGTCCCGTTAGGATCTCCTGATCATGGACGTGATGACGGGAACCGAGATGATCACCATCCCGCCGGGGCAGGTAACCCTGTCGGACCGGCGGACGCAGCGCAGTTGGTCGGTCGAACTCGCGCCCTACCGGCTCGCCGCGACCCCGGTCACCCAGGCGTTGTACACGCAGATCACAGGGCGCCGGCCGAGCGCCGCCCCCGGGGACCAGTTGCCCGTCGAGTGCGTCTCCTGGTGGGACGCGGTGCGGTTCTGCAACGCTCTGTCCCGACATGTGGGCCTCACGCCCGCCTACCGCTTCCGTGCCGAGGCCGAGGCCGAGGATATCGAGTGGGACGTCTCCGCCGACGGGTACCGGCTGCCGACCGAAGCCGAGTGGGAGCACGCCTGCCGTGCCGGGACGGCCGGACCGCGCTACGGGGAGCTGGACGATATCGCCTGGTACCGCGGCAACTCGCACGAGCGCATCCGCGAGGTGGGCGGCAAACGCTCCAACCCATGGGGGCTGTACGACATGCTCGGCAACGTCTGGGACTGGTGCTGGGACATCTACGACGCCGAGGTCTACGGCGCCTACCGAGTGCTCCGTGGCGGTGGCTGGTTCGATGAGCACTGGAGTTGCCGGGCCTCCGCACGACGCCGCAGCCACCCGACCTTCCGGGTCGATGACGTGGGATTCCGCGTCGCGCGTTCCATCGTGCGCTGACCCACGTCGTGTGCGAGAGCGAGGGCCACTCCTCCTGAAGTACGACCCGGCCGCCGCGGCAGCCCCAGCACTGTGAAGCCCCCCGGTGGTACGGGAGATGATGTCCGAATGACACTGCTGCCGGTCACCGTCCCCGCGTCGCTGCTGAGCATCCACCGCCTCGACCCCGAGAGCGGGGAATGGGGTCTCAGGGTCGATCACGCGGTGGCGACGGCAGCCGGCGAGACGTACGTGCTGACCGGGCTGCGCCGCTATCGAGGGCACGCGGTCGGGTCGGCCGATCCCGCCGAGCAGAACTTCGGGTACCAGATGATCACCCGTCACGGCGTGGACGGAAAGCCCGCCGCCACCGCCGTGTTCGGACAGGCGGTGCCGGGCGGAGCCCCGTCGGCCGTACCGGAGGGCGACGGGGCGACCCTGGCCGTCCTGCCGGACGGTGCGGTCGCCGTCAGCTCCCAGCCCGGCAGCACCTACCTTCTCTCCCCGGACCTGGACAAGGTCCTCGCGTCCTGGCCGATGTCATCGGGGTGGGGGAAGGAGGAGGGCCCCGGGGAGGACCCGTTCGCCGCGTCGATCGCCGTCACTCCCGCGGGACGGCTGCTGTGCATGATCTCCGAGTACGGGCTCAGCGACTGGGCCGACGCCCACCCCAACCTCGTCGCCGTCTCCGGCCCCGGCGCCCTCCTCGGTCCAGGTCACAAGCCCGTGCTGCGCGCCATCGCCACCCTGGACGCGCGCACCGACCGCCAGAGCGACGCCGGCCGTCACGCGCACGTGCGGTACGGCGACGCGCCGGTGGGGCGCGGCAACCGGCCCTCGCCCTCGCTGACCGAGGCCCTGTCGGAACTCACCGGGACCAGCGGAAATCTCCACGGCTACGTCGATTCCACGATGACCCGCCCGGCGGCGCTCGGCGACGACCTGTTCGTCGTCCCGGTCTTCGGGAAGACCTACCGCTCCAGCAACCGGGGTCAGGAGTTCAGCTTCGCCCTCGTCGACGACCGCGGGGTGGTGCGGGGTCGGCTGGGAGGTCTGCACCTGCGCGACGACAGCCCGTTCACCGGCTTCGACTTCACCGTGGTCGCCGACCCGCACCGTGGCCGCGCCTTCCACCTCAACCGCTACGGCCTGTACGCGTGGAGCGCCGACGGGGTGCTGCGGGCCCGGATGTCCACCGCGGACAGGGCGTTCAAGCCCCTCGTCCACTTCGCGCTTCTTGAGTGCACCCCCGCGGGGGAGTTGCTCCTCGCACACCGCAAGCAGCACCTGCTGCTGCGCGTAACGGTGCCACTGGACCTCGACGAACTGGCGGCGGCGGTGGAGGCCGCGCTGAAGGGCTACGGGCGCGAGCGCACCGCGCTGAAGAGGGAGTACGCCCCTGTGAACTGGCTGTGGTCGGACGACTCGGCTGGGGTCAGCCATCTCTGACGTCCCCCGCGTCCGTCGTCCGTGTAGATCGTCGCGGTTGCGCTTCGCGCGGTCGCGCGAACTCGGGACCGCTTCCTTTCGTTGAGTCCTGCGACAGCTCTCGCCGTACACGACCGTTTGAGGAGTCTCAGTGACGGATCTCGCGGACTCGATCGAATCGATGGAACAGCTCGCCACGGTCTGGCGGGCGTTGGTCCTCGACCGTGACCCCAGGGCAGACGTACGTGACCTCCCGGGCATCGCCGTCCGCTGGGCGGACTGCCGCTTCGCCTTCTGGAACTGTGTCACGCTGACGGAGGTGCAGGCCGACGCCGCCCTCGTGGCCCGGCGCACGGCCGAGGCGGCGGAGATCATGCGGTCGAAGCGGCACCCCGGTTTCCTGTGGCTCTTCGAAGACCTCCTGGACGAGGGGGCACGCGCCGCCCTGGACGACGCCGCCGAACGGGCGGGCCTCCGACTCGCCTTCCCCGGCACCGGCATGGCCGGGGACCTGCTGCCCGTACCCGACCCCGTTCATCCCGACCTGACGTTCGTACGGGTCCGCACCGACGACCACCTGACCGCCTACGCCGACCTCAACTCCCGTGCCTACGGTTTCTCCCTGGACGAGGGCCGCGACGGCCTGGCCGGCTCCGCCCTGTGGAAGGACGGCGTGTACGCCTACCTCGGCCTGCGGGACGGCGTACCGGTGACGTGCGCGGGGGCCGTGGAGGCGGACGGCCGGCTGTTCGTCGCGCTGGTCGCCACGGACCCCGAGTGGCAGCGGCGGGGTTACGGGGAGGCCGTGACCAGGAAGGCGCTGCACGAGGGTGCGCGGGCCACCGGGCTGACGCGCGCCACCTTGCACGCGACGCAGGCGGGGGCGCCGGTCTACCCGCGCATCGGCTTCCGACCGAACTCACCCATCCGTTTTTACGGACTGGACGGCTGACGACCCAGCAGGCCGCCAGCGTGAGGCCCGCCTTGTGTCGAAGACCGGGATTCGTTCTCAGCGGCGGGCGGTGAGCGCGGTGCGGCCGGCGTCGAGGTGACGGCGGGCGCGGGGGAAGTCGAGCAGTTGGTCTTCCAGCAGGTCCAGGGCCGGCAGCAGGGAGCGGTCCGGGACACCGCGGGCGGTGAGGACGTCCGCGGTCCAGGCGAGGAAGCCGGCGAACAGGTCGGAGTCGTCGACGTACAGGGCGGCGGCGAGGAAGTCCACGATGTGGGCGATGTCCTCGGCGGTGCGTTCGCGCTGGTCGTCGTCGTAGTGGGCCATGGCGGGGAAGCGCTCCCGCAGGCGCTGCAAGGTCTCGCGGACCAGGGTGCGGGATGCCTGGGTGACCAGGGTGTATTCCTGGTCGGCGAGATGCGGCAGGTCGTCGGCCACCTGATGGGGCGGCCCGGGTGCGGGCAGGGGGCCGGCGGCGAGCCGGTCGGCGGCGGCGCGGGCGTCCGGCGCCCAGGCGTCGGCGCGCAGTTGGCGGGCGTAGCGACCGTCGGCTCCGAAGGCGAGGCCACCGACCATGACCGGTGTGCCGACGGCCTGGACGGCGGTGATGGCGGCGTGGGCCAGGGGCAGGCGGGTGGACAGCGCGGCGGACAGGCAGACGGCGTCCGCGCCGGTGCGGTGGATCTGTCCGATCAGGTGGGCTGTGGGCACCTGGGCCCCGAGGTAGGTGACCTGCCAGCCGCGTAGCCTGAGTGTCTCGGCGAGCAGGCGTGCGGGCAGGGCGTGCCATTCCTTGTCCACGCAGGCGACCGTCACCTTGCCGACGAACGTGTCGGGGCGCTGGACGGGCAGCGCGGCGATGACACGGTCGTTGATGGCGGTGGCGGCGTGCTCGTCGGCGACGCTCATGCGGTCGGCGGCCCATTCGATGCCCACCTTGTGCTGGACGGCGCCGATCACTTCGAGAAGGACCGTCTCCGCCGCCAGGCCGGCGTCCAGGGCGTCGGTGACGACGCCGAGGGCGGCGTACTCGTCCGCCGCCCGTACCGCCGTGAAGAGCTTGTCCGCCCATCCCCCGGCCCGCTCGTCGCCCGGGGAGGGGGCGAAACGGGCGCCGATGCGGTGCCGGCCGGGTTCCTGGCCGGGGCTGGAGGTGGAGGTGTCCGTCATGTTGTGTATCTGCCCGCGGTCGTGCCGTCCACGGCACTGAGGTGCGCGCCGCGCGGGGCGGTGATGGCCAGGACGGCGATGTCGTCGTGGCTTCCGTCGCCGATCCATTCGTCGGCGAGCATCTGCACGCGCTCGACGACGGCCTGGGCGGGCATCCCGGCATAGCCGCGCAGAGAGCGCTGCAGGCGCTCTTCACCGAACATGGTGTCGCCCAGCGGGCCGCCCCTGGCCTCCGTGACGCCGTCGGTGTAGAGCAGACAGGTTTCGCCCGGCGCGAGCCGCAGCTCGGCGGTGCGGGTGGCGATCTCGGGCAGGACTCCGATCAGGCTGCCGCCGGTGTCGGCCTTCTCCACGCTGCCCTCGCGGCGCAGGATCAGCGGCGGGGCGTGGCCGGCGGAGGTCAGGCGCAGCAGGACGTCGCGCTCCTCCCGGCGGGCGGACGCCAGGACGAGGGTGACGAAACGGGTGGAGTGGGCGTTGCGCAGGGAGTTGTTGAGCAGTCGCAGCATCCGGCCGTGGTCGTCTCCGAGCGGAAGCAGGGCGTGCAGGGTGTTGCGGATCTTGCCGGTGAGGACCGCGGCCTCCAGGCCCTTGCCGGCCACGTCGCCGAGCACGGCCAGGGACTCCGAGCCGTGCTGGGTGGCCGGGTGGACGTCGTAGAAGTCACCGCCGACACGGTCGGTGTCGACGCTGGCCCGGTAGCCGCCGGCGAACTCCACCCCCTCCACCTCGCGCAACGTGGGCGGCAGCAGGTCACGCATGAGGATGTCGGTGATCGCGCTCTGCTCGGCGTACAGGCGCGCGGCGGACATCGCCGCGCCGGCCCGAGCGGCGAACAGCCCGGCGGACGCCTCCTCGGACTCGCTGAACGCGGCCCGCGGGGCCCGGCGCAGCAGGACCAGCGCACCGGCCGGCACGCCGTGGCCGGGAAGCGGGGTGATCGTCAGCGAACCGACCTCGCCGAAGCCCTCGGGAACCATCCAGTCGGCAGCGGCGGCGGGGTCTATCCAGCGGGAGGGCACCGGCGGGAAGCCCCGCAGCGCCTCCGGCAGCCCGGGGACGTTTCCGACATCGCTGGAGACGGTGGAGTGGACCAGGCGTCCGTGCTGGTCGCAGAGGACCATCGGCAGTCTCTTCGCCGTGGTCGGCGCGATGACCAGCGCCGCGTCGGCCAAGTGCTCCGCGGCCAGACGCGCGGTGACCTCCATGCATCGCTGCAGGTTCAGCGACGCGAGCAGGGCGCTGGACGCCTCGGTCAGGAACCGGGTGCGTTCGCGTTCGGCCTCCAGTTCTTCGACGGCCGACCGGTAGGCGGTCTCCTCCACCAGCCACCACACCGTGTCCCCGTCCGCGAGCGCCGACGGCCGCGCCGAGAAGAACCCCTCCCCCACCGCGCCGCTGACCGAGCCGGTGCCGGGAGCCGCGGCGGCGAGCCAGCCCGGCGCCGACAGCGCCTCACCGACGCGGGCCCCGGGCAGCAGCACCCGCGCGGCGTCGTTGAGCTCCGCGACGCGCCCGGCCGCGTCCATCACCACCATCGGGTGAGGGTCGGCGGCGGCGCCCGCCACGGGTGCGGTGCGAGCGCGGGGCATATCCGGGGAGGCAGGCATGAGAAGGGCACCCTCCAAGGGGGTAGGCCCTCAATCTGCCTTAAGGGCGGTACGTGGCGGTCCGACGGCAACGGTCACGCATGCCCGGCCGTCCGTGCAACCTTGGAACCGTGACCTTGTTCACCTCGATGCACAGCGACTCCAAGGCAGCCGCCGCTCCTGCTGTCTTTTGCGAAAACTTACGGAGGGCCGATGACATCGTAACGCTTCGGCCATGCGGGCTGTCCGGACCGGCCGGGATCGTTTGGCCACCGCGGCGCAGGCAACCCGTTCCGGCGGCCATCCGAGAGTCGGACGACCGGCATCAGGAGGAGACGCGCCATGCCTGCAGGAGCCAGCGCCAAGCGGGAACGTCAGTACGAGCACATCAAGGACAGCGCTGAGGACCGCGGAGCGTCCGAGGGCCGGGCGAAGGAGATCGCCGCCAGGACCGTGAACAAGGAGCGTGCCCGCTCCGGCGAGGCGAAGTCCGCCAGCAGCAGCTCCACCAAGGGCAAGTCGCCGTCGCAGCGCGGCGGCGAGAAGTCCCGTTCCTCGCGCGGCGCGGGCTCGGGCGGGGGCCCGACGCGGGAGCAACTGTACGAGGAGGCGAAGAAGAAGGGCGTCGAGGGCAGGTCCACGATGAACAAGGACCAGCTCGCCAAGGCTCTCGGCCGGAACTGATCCCCTCCTCGCTCCTCGCGCTCCGCGTCAGCCCTTGCCGTCGCGCGGCAGGGGGCTTCCGCTTCCACTTCGTCGTGACGCGAGTCACCCGGTCGCTACAGCCGCATCGCGAGAGCGGCGCCGGAACGCGGCCTCGGCGCAACGTCGTACTCGTGGCGGTCCTACGAGCCCGCGGGCGTGGTTCCGCGCAGCCGGTCCAGGCGTTTCACGACCGGGCCGGCCGTGACGCCGTGCAGCACGACGGAGGCGAGGACGGTGAACGTCACCACCGCCCACAGCTCCCGCGCCGGTACGGGGAAATCGTGCTGTCCGAGGGCGTAGGCGAGGTAGTAGAGGGAGCCGATGCCCCGGATGCCGTAGGCCGCGGTCACCCAGCGCTCGCTGTGCCGCATCCGGGTGCCGAGCAGGCCGGTCCACCCGGACAGGGGCCGGATCACGAGCAGCAGGATCAGGCCGGTGGCCGCTCCCCGCCACGTCAGCGCGTCCAGACCGCCGAGCGCGATGAAGGCTCCCACCAGGAACAGCAGCACAGCGGTGAACAGACGCTCGACTTGTTCGATGAAGTCGTGCAGGACGTTGTGGAAGCCGTGAGCGCGTTCCTCCGCGCGGATGGAGCAGGCGGTGACGAACACGGCGAGGAAGCCGTAGCCGTGCAGCAGCTCGGTCACGCCGTAGGCCAGGAAAGTGGCGCCCAGGGCCACGAATCCCTCCCGGTGCTCGGACAACCGCAGCACCGGTGAGCGGGTCTGGAAGAACAGCTTGCCGAGCGAACGGCCGATCAGCCAGCCGCTCAGCAACCCGATCGCACTCTTGAGGGCGAGGTCTTCCAGCGCCCACCCGCCCATCCAATCGGCGGACCAGCCTGCCCCGGCCGCGGCCGCCAGGGCGACCGCCGCGTAGGTGAGGGGGAATGCCAGACCGTCGTTCAGGCCCGCCTCGCTGGTCAGAGCGAACCGCACCTCGTCCTCGTCGTGCTCGTTCTCGGTCGGCTCCCCCACCCGGACTTCCGAAGCGAGCACCGGATCGGTCGGTGCCAGCACCGCGGCCAGCAGCAGTGCCGCCGCGGGCGGCCAGTCGAGCAGCCACCAGGCCGTCAGGGCGGTGCAGACGACGGTCAACGGCATGGTGACGCCCAGCAGCCGCCAGGTCGCGGCCCATCGCCGCAGGCCCATCGGCCGGTCGAGCGCCAGTCCGGCGCCCATCAGGGCGACGATCACGCAGATCTCCGTGATGTGCTCCACCATCAGCCGGTCGTCCACCGGGTCGATGACCGGCAGCGGCAACGGCAGCAGATACACGCCGATGCCGGCCCCCAGGAACACGAGGGGAAGCGACAGCGGCCTGCCGACGACCACCCGCGGCAGTACCGCCGCGAGCAGCGCGCCCGCCCCGAGCCATGCCAGCACGGCGTCGCCTATCGTCACCGCGCCGATTCCCCCTCGATCGAGTCCGTCCGTGGTGGCCGAGGCTGTGCATGCGGGAGGACGGCCCCCGGCCGCTCCCGTCATCCGGCTCTCGGCTGCTCCGACGTAACCCCCCATACCCTGCATTCGCCCTTGATCACCTGCGGACGACGCACCGGTACCCGACCTGTCCTGCCCCCGCCGCAGTGCTGCGGCCTCGGTTTCCGGGACGCCGGACCCCCCGTGACGGACCCGCCTACCCCGACGACCGCACCCCACCCCGGTTCGAGGAGTCCCGGCCGGGGGGCGGCTTCGGCGGACGGCCACCGGCCTCTGCGGTCACCGGGTAATCTCCTGGTCATGCGGGAAGTACCGGAAGGGAGCGACGCCGTGGTGCGCGCTCCTCGCGTTCCCGCCGTACACGATCGTCAGGACAGGAGGAGCGGTGACCGACCACCCGCTGACCGTCACCCGTGAGGTCGATCCGTCCGGCGCCATCGTGCTGGCGGTGGCCGGGGACCTGGACTACAGCAACGCGCAGCGGCTCACCGACGCCGCTGACCTGGTCGCCTTCGAGGCCGGCACCCATGTGGTGCTGGATCTGTCGCGGCTGACCTACTGCGACTCGACGGGCATCACGGTGTTCGTCAACATCCACCGCCGCGCCGGGGCGGGTGGCTCCCGGCTGGTCCTGGCCGGGGTCGGCGCCGACCTGATGCGCGTCTTCCGTATCGTCGGACTCGATCAGATGTTCGTCTTCGAGCCCTCCGGCCGGCAGGCAGCCGACGCCACGCGTCCCCGGGAAGACGCCTGAGGCTCCTCGCTCCCGCTCGCCCTCTTGGGCCCGGTCCGCGTCCTACGGCGATGCGGTGACCGCGAGGAGGGCGAGGTCGTCGCGGCGTTTGTCGCCCCACCTTTCGAGCGCCGAGGTGAACAGCGCTCCGGCGATCTCCTCGGCCGGGCTCTTCCCCGGGGTCAGGCGCAGTGCCTGGACCTCGTCGGCGAGGTCCTCCGGCTCGCGGGAGCGGTAGTTGCCCGCGCCTTCGGTGAAGCCGTCGGTGTAGAGCACCAGCGTGTCCCCCGGGCGCAGGTCGACAGAACGCACCGGATGGTGCAGATGGTCGAAGACACCCAGCATCGGCCCGTGTTCCTGGAGCAGGCTGGTGGCGCCGTCGGCGCGGCGCAGGATCGGGTACGGATGGCCGGCGGAGGTCACCTGCACGCGCAGGCCGGTGGCGGCACCCGGATCGATGAGGACGTAGACCAGTGTGCAGAAGGGGCTGTTGTCGCGGCGCAGTGCCCGGTGGACCAGGGGCAGGACGTAGCCGGGCGCGGGGTCCTGCTGGGTGGCGGTCCACAGGGTGTGGCGCACCAGTCCGGTGGCCGCGGCGGCGACGGGGCCCTTGCCGCAGATGTCGCCCAGGGCGAGGGCCCACCTGCCGTCCTCCAGAGGGAAGACGTCGTAGAAGTCGCCGCCGATCTGGAGACTGTCGCCCTGGGCGCGGTAGCGGGCGGCGATGTCCAGGCCGGGCATCGCCGGCAGGGCGGGGGGCAGCAGCGGCGCCTGCAGCGCCTCCGTGGTGGTGCGCAGCCGGTTCAGCAACTGGTCCTGGCGGATGCCGACCGCGATCCGGTCGGCGATCCCCGCCAGGGCGTCCAGGGCGGTCGAGGGGAGCGGCTCGCGCGAGAAGAGGGCCATCACCCCGATGAGTTCACCGTTGGTGATCAGCGGATATCCGGCGAAGGCGGTCATCGCCTCGCGCTGTGCCCACTCCTGGTCGTTGACGCGGGGGTCCCCGATGACGGAGTTGGTGAGGTGAGGGCGGCGTTCGGCGGCGATGAGCCCGATCTTGAGCTGGCCGACCTCGATGCGGGAATGCCCTCCGTCCAGATGGGTGTACAGGCCCGCGCTGGCCAGCAGATGGAGCACGTTCTCATCGGGCTTGAGCACCCAGACACGGGCGAAGGCGGCGCCCAGGCGATCGACGACGGCCTGCGCGCAGCTCTGCAGCCGCTCCGCGAGCGGGGCGTTGCTCGTCATGGCGTCCGCCACGTCACCGGCGAGCAGGGCGTGGCTGGTCCGCTCCGCCAGCTCCCGCCGCACGTCGGTGGCGGCGGTGATGTCTTCGAGGACGACGAGCGTGTACAGCGTGCCGTCGGCTGCCGTCGTCCGCTGGGTGCCGATCCGCAGGAGCTGCGGTCTGCCGTCGACGATCCGCGAGAACAGCGAGGCCCGGTGGGAGCTTTCGTCGGCCGCCACGAGGTGGTCGGTCAGTTGGGGGCGGACGTGTTCGGGGAAGAGGTCGGGCAGTGGACGGTTGAGGGAACCGCCGCTCAGGGAGAGCGTCTTCGCGGCTCGGCGGTTCCAGGCGGTGATGCGGCATTCGCCGTCCACCGCGAGTGCGCCGACGAGGCTCTGATGGAACAACGGGCCGAACAACTGTTCACCCGGCTGGCGGACGGGTGCGCTGGCCGCTTCCAGGGTGCGCTGGAGGGCGGCTTGTGTCGCGCGGTAGCTGTGGGCGCGGGTGAGCTGCTCCAGCGCCGCGCGGGCGGTGCCCGGCAGCAGGTGCAGGTCCTCGACGCCGACCCGGTGGTCCTCCGTGGTGAGCAGGGAGAGCATCTGGTTCTTCTGCCGGTCGCCATCGCCCACGAGCATGACGATGCCCAGTTGGGGGATGCGGGCCTTGAGCGTGGTGACGAGGCCGTTGGGCGCGGTGACGGCCGGGCCCACGACCAGCAGTGTCGGTCGTCCCTCGGCGTCGGGACCGGGGGCCTCCGGGTGATCCATGCGGACGATCTCGGCGTCCGCGGCCAGCTCCGTGCGCAGGGCGGCCTCCGCGGCGTCGTCCAGTCCCGCCAGCAGCACGCGGCAGCGCAAGGGGGCCACGTCAGTCCCCCAGCAGCGGGCGTCCCAGCAGGGCCCGGCCCGTCCATGTCCGCAGCGTGTCGGTGAGCGGGGCCATCACATGGGCGGCCCGCGCGTCGCGCAGGTACCGGTGCAGCGGACCGTCCTGGGCGTAACCGATACCGCCGGTCAGGGTGAGCGCGTCGTTGATGACGCTCTCGGCGGTCTCGGCGACCTCGGCCTTGGCCGAGCACACGCCCAGCAGCGCCTCGGGGCCTCCCGCCTCCGCTTCGAGGGCCGCCTGGTAGACGAGCCGGCGCGTGCGTTCCACCCGCGCCCACATGGTGCCCAGCCGGTGCTGGACGAGGGGGTTGGCCGCCAGCGTGCTGCCGCTGTGGGCGTACTCCCGTCCCAGCACGTGTCCGCGGGCCTCCTCCAGCGCGGCCTTGGCCACGCCGAGGTAGGTGCCGGCCATCGCGATCAGGAAGAACGGGGCGACCACATTGAAGACGTACCAGATCTCGTCGCCTTCCTCGCCCAGCAGCCGGCTGCGCGGTACGACGGCGGCGTCCAGGGTCAGGCCGCTGGAGGCGTTGCCGCGCATCCCCATGCCCCGCCACGGCGCGCCCCAGACCAGGCCGGGGGTGTCGCGGTCCACCACGACACACGAGAACTGGCCGGGCAGGGCCTCGGTGTCCGCGGCGACCGTGGACAGCACGTAGGAGTCGGCATGCCCGCCGTTGGTCACGAAGCTCTTCGCGCCCGTCAGCCGGAGGTTGTCGGCGTGTGTGGTCATCCGGGTCCGGGAGATCCAGAACTCTCCGCCCGTGCCGGGCTCCGACAGCGCCAAGGTGGTCAAGTGCTCACCCGCCGCTATCGACTTCAGGTAGCGGGAACGCTGATCATTGGTGGCCTTCGCGGCGATGACCGCGGAGGCGACCAGGTGCATGCCGAAGCAGATGGAGGTCGACGCGCACGCCTGTCCGGTGGCCTCCCCGACCTGGGCGACGGCCAGCAGCCCGTGGCCCATGCCGCCGCTGCTCTCCGGGACGACCAGGCCCCCGAGCTCAGCACGCAGCGCGGCCATCCCTTCGGCCGGCCAGCGGCGCTCCGCGTCCACGGCTGCCGCACGTGGGGCCAGAACGTCCTCGGCCAGTCGCCGGGCAGTCGCCACGGCCGCACCGAGCTCCTCCACCTTCGCCACTCATCCTTCCTTGCCTCGGGGTGCCGCGGTCCCGTAGGACGGCGGCACCCTCCGCGTGCGGCATCACACCGCACGCCACGGAAAAGCCAACGGCCCACCCTGCCACGTCCCGGTCACCTGGGCCCAATGAGGTCACCGCCGCTCCGGTGCGAGAATCCTGCCGTGCGGCCCGCCGTCGCCGCGTCGTGGGGCGCCATCGGGTGACTCGGCGGTTGTCGGCGCGCCGGCGGTTGTCGGCGCGCCTCACGCCCCGGGCCGGTCGTCCGGGCGCGCCGCCCGTGCCGCGACCTCGCGCAGCGGCAGGCCGAGCGCCTCCGCCGCCGCCTTCAGGTCCTCGTACTCGGCTTTGGCGCCGTGGGGTCCGCGCTTGACGCGCACCGGGTGACCGCCGACGTCGACCGTGGCCACCGTACGGGGCAGCGCGGTGCGGCGCACGCGCCTGTCCCTCACGCCCAGCGTGCCGGTCTCGGCGAAGAGGACCTCGCGCAGCCGGCCGGTGTCGCCGGGGCGGCACAGCACATGGGCGACGTGGGCGGGGCGGCCCTTCTTCATCACCGCGGGCACCACCCAGGCGTCCAGGGCGCCCTCGTCCAGCAGCCGGGCCACCAGGTGCCCGAGCAGCTCTCCGGTCACGTCGTCGAGGTTGGTCTCCAACTGCACCAGCTCTTCACCGGCCGGTGCGGCGGCGTCGGCCTCGCCGAGCACGGCCTGCAGTACGTTCGGACGGCCCGGGAACCGTTTCGTGCCCGCGCCGTAGCCGGTGCGCACCGGCCGCATCGCGGGCATCGGGCCGTAACCGGTGCCGGCGGCCTTCAGCAGCGCGGCGCCGGTCGGGGTCACCGTCTCACCGGTCACGTCGATGCCCCGCACCCGGGCGCCGGTCAGGAGTGCCATGGTGGCGGGCGCGGGCACCGGCAGGACGCCGTGGCGGGTACGCACCTCACCGCTTCCCACGCCGACCGGCGCGCTGCGCACCTCGGTGATCCTCAGCACATGCAGCGCCGCCGCCACGCCGACGGTGTCCACCACGGTGTCCAGGCCGCCCAGTTCGTGCAGGTGCACCTCGGCCGGATCGGCACCGTGCAGGGCGGCCTCCACCTCCGCCACGGCCGTGACGGCCCGCGCGGCCAGGGCGGCTACGGGGGGCGGCGAGGCCGTTCGGACCCGCTGGAGCAGTTCCGCCGCTCGCCGTTCGGTCGCCTCGTCGGCCACGTCCACTCGGGCCCGGGTGGCCCGGATTCCGTCGACGTCGACCCGCTGCGCGTCCAGCTTCCAGTCGGTCAGTCCCGTGGAGGACACCGCGGCGCGCACCTCGTCCAGCGGCGCCCCCAGGTCCAGCAGGGCGCCCAGCAGCATGTCACCGGAGAGGCCGGTGGCGGGGTTCAGCCACAGGATCACGCCGGCCGCCGGGTGGCGCGGGCGAGCCGGAAGGCCGCCATGGCGGCGGAGAACCCGGAGTCGATGTTGACCACCGTCAGCCCGGCCGCGCAGGAGGACAGCATGGCCAGCAGCGCGGTCACGCCCTCCAGGGAGGCCCCGTACCCGGTGGAGGTGGGGACCGCGACGACCGGGGCGGCGACCAGTCCGCCCACCGCGCTGGCCAGGGCGCCCTCCATGCCGGCCACGACGATCACCGTATCGGCCCGGCGCAGCTCGTCGGCGACGGCCAGCAGCCGGTGCAGCCCCGCGACACCCACATCGCGGATCACCTCGACCCGCAGGCCGACGGCCGAGGCCACCGCCGCCGCCTCGGCGGCCACCGGGCCGTCCGAGGTGCCGGCGCTGACCACGCAGAGACGGAAATCCCCGGCGGGCGCGGGCCGCCACACCAGCAGACGGGCAGCCTCGTCCCACCGTCCGCCGGGCACCTCGCCCAGCACCTCGGAGGCCGTACCGGTGTCGACGCGGGTGACCAGCACCGGCCCGGTGTTGGCCGTCAGCAGACGCCGGACGATCGCGACGACCTCGGCGGGCGTCTTGCCGGGCCCGTACACCACCTCGGGCAGCCCTTGCCGGGCCTCCCGCGCGGTGTCGACCCGCGCGAAGCCCAGATCCTCGAAACCCGGTCCAGCCTGCGGCTCCCCGCTCACGCCCCCGCCTCCCGCACCGACGGCATGCCGAGCAGCACGTTCATCCGGCCGCTGCTGAAGCCGGCCAGGTCCAGGGCGCAGAACACGAAACCCGCCCGCCGTACCGCCGCGTCCAGTTCATCGCGCACCGTCACCGCCCGGTCGATGTCCCGCGCGGGCAGCTCCAGCCGGGCAACGGTGCCCTCCGCGTGGGCCCGCACCCGGCAGTCGGCGAAACCGAGCGCCTTCACCGACGCCTCGGCCCGTTCGACGCGCGCCAGCACCTCGGTGGTGACCGGGTCCCCGTAGGCCACCCGGGAGGCCAGACAGGCGGCCGCCGGCTTGTCCGCGACACCGAGATCCAGTTCCAGCAGGCGTGCCACGGCGCGGATCGTCGCCTTGTCCAGGCCGGCGTCCACCAGCGGGGCGACCGAACCGCGCTCGGCGGCCGCCCGCAGACCGGGCCGGTGGTCCCCCAGATCGTCGAGGTTGGTGCCCAGCGCGACGGCGGCCCCGGACAGCTCCGCCAGCGGGGCCAGCGCGTCGAACAGCGCGCTCTTGCAGTGGTAGCAGCGGTCGCCGCCGTTGGCCCGGTACTCCGGGCGGTCCTGCTCGTCGGTGCACACCTCGATGTGCCGCAGACCACGAGTCCGGGCGAACGAGCGGGCGAACTCCCGCTCCGCCGCCGGCAGGCTCGGCGACACCGCCGTGACGGCCACCGCCCGTTCGCCGAGCACCTCCCCCGCCACGGCCGCCAGCAGGCAGGAGTCCACACCGCCGGACAGCCCGACGATCAGCCGGTCCTCGCGCGCCACACGCGCCCGGAGCCGCTCCAGCGCCTCACGTATCCGCAGTCCCTCGTCCATATCCCCGCAACTGTAGGTCAACGGCGAACGGCCCGGCGCGGCGGCATCATGGCACCGCGGCGTCCCGTCCGTCGCGGTCCGGCCTCCCGGAAAAAATAAAATTCCGCAGGAATGCATGCTCACCTCCGGGGTAGACGCAAGCTCGCCGGACGAGGAACCGGCAACGAGGACGATCTACTGGTAGGGGCGGAAAATGGCGACGACCATGCAGACTGCGAGGGAGACGGTGGGTGCTCCGGAGGTCGCGGACCCCTCCAAGGTCGCGCCGAGAGACGCGCGGGAGCTGTCGAAGCTGTTCTTCGACCGGCTGGCGACGCTGGAGGAGGGGACACCCGAGTACCAGTACACGCGCAACACGCTGATCGAGATGAACATGTCCCTGGTCCGCTTCGCGGCCGGCCGGTTCCGCAGCCGGGGTCCGGAGGAGATGGAGGACATCGTCCAGGTCGGCATGATCGGACTGATCAAGGCCATCGACCGGTTCGAGATCTCCCGCGAGGTGGAGTTCACCTCCTTCGCCGTGCCGTACATCGTCGGCGAGATCAAGCGGTTCTTCCGGGACACCTCCTGGGCCGTGCACGTGCCGCGCCGCCTCCAGGAGGCCCGCGTGCAGTTGGCCCGCGCCACCGAGGAGCTGCGCAGCCGGCTCGGCCGCAACCCCACGACCAAGGAACTGGCCGAGCTGATGAGCCTGCCGGAGAAGGAGGTCGCTGAGGCCCGGCTGGCGTCGAACGGCTACAACTCCGCCTCCCTGGACGCCGCCATCGGCGGCAGCGAGGACGGCGAGGCCGCGCTGGCGGACTTCATCGGCGCCGACGACGCCGCGCTCGAACTGGTCGAGGACTTCCACGCCCTCGCCCCGATGCTCAGCGAACTCGACGAGCGCGACCGGCAGATCATCCACTGGAGGTTCGTCGAGGAACTCACCCAGAAGGAGATCGGCGAGCGTCTCGGGGTCTCCCAGATGCACGTCTCCCGGCTGCTCTCGCGGCTGCTGGGCCGCCTGCGCGAGGGTCTGCTCAGCACCGTCTGAGGGCCGGCGCCCGGACTGGGACGCGGTGGTCGCGGTGTCCTCGCGTGAACAGGACGCCGTGTCCCGCTCCGGGCGAGGGTTCAGTGCGCGGCGAGCGCGTCCTCGACCGTCGCGTGCAGCGGCAGGACCGTCGTGAGACGGGTGAGTTCGAGTATCCGTCTGACCTCCGGCTGCACCCCGGTCAACGCGAACCGGTGGCCCGCGTCCGAACGGCGGCGCTGAACGTCGACGAAGGCTCCCAGCGCGCTGGAGTCGCAGAAGTCCACGCGGGCCAGGTCCAGGATCAGCAGCGGAACGTCGCGCATCTCCGGGGTGGACACGTGTCCCAGCAACTGGGGCGCCGTGTGGTAGTCGATGGCGCCGTCCACGGTGACGACCGCGTGGCGTGGGCCGCGGTGCGAGGCGAGGGAGAGCGTGGGCCCGGCGGGGAGCAGACCGCCGGGCTCGGCCAGAGGTGTGCCGGCGACGGGACCGTGCGCGTCGGGAGCGGGTGAGGTAGTCATCGGGGGCAGCTCTCCTGGAAGCGGGGCAGAGGGGTCGGCCGGGCGCCGTGGAGCCGGTCGGGGAAGCGGCCGGGGTGCGTGATCACGAGGCCTTGACCTCCGCCCACACCACTTTCCCTCCGTCGATCCGGCGGGTGCCCCATCGTGTCGCGATGGCGTCGACCAGGAATATGCCCCGGTGGCCGAACTCCCCGGGCTGGGACACGATCAGACGGGGTTCCTCGGGGTTGCTGTCGGTGACTTCCAGTACCACCCGCTCACCCGACCGCCTCAGCTCCACCCGCAGCGGTGTCCTGGCGTGCCGGACGGCGTTGGCGACCATCTCGTCCGCGATCAGCATCATGTCGTTCATCAGGTGCCGCAGTCCCCACTCCCGCATGGTCCTGGAGACCAGGTCGCGGGCGTCGGGGACGGCGCTGGAGACGGGGGCGTACTCACGCGCGACCGTCGCCTGCTGAGACGCTTCCTCGGGCCGGTGCAAGTACAGCATGGCGATGTCGTCCTCGTGTTCGCCGTCGGTCAGAGCGTTCAGCCAGGAGTCGCAGTCCGCCTCGATCTCGCCCACCGGCCCGGCCAGCAGCTCCCCCAGCAGCCGCAGTCCCTCGTCGATGGGGCGTCCACGGCGTTCGACCAGCCCGTCGGTGTACAGCAGCAGCCGCGACCCCGGCGGCAGGGGAACGTCCTGCTCCTGGTAATGGCGCCTGCCCACGCCCAACGGCGGCCCGACCTCCTCGTCCAGGAACCTCACGCTGCCTTCCGGGTCGCGGCGGGCCGGCGGCAGGTGCCCGGCGACGGCCAGACGCAGCCGGTCCCGGCGCGGGTCGAGCACCGCGTAGACGCAGGTGGCGATGGAGCCGGGAGCGATGTCGTCGAGCAGCGCGCTCAGTTGCTCCAGCACGTCGGCGGGGCCGAGGCCGAGCTGTGCGTAGGCGCGGCAGGCCGTGCGGATCTGGCCCATGACCGCCGCCGCCTTGACGCCCTTGCCCATCGAGTCGCCGACGACCAGCGCCAACGCGCCGTCGGTCAGGGGTATCAGGTCCACCCAGTCACCGCCTGCGCCGCGATCGCGTGCGGCGGGCAGGTACCGTGACGTACTGGTGATGCCGTCGACATGGGGAAGCTTCGGCAGCAGGTGGCGTTGCAGTTCCATGGCCGCCTCCCGCTCCTGGCGGTACGTCTGCGCGTTCTGCAGCGCTACGGCTGTCTGGGCGGCGACACCGGTGATCAGGCGCTCGTGCCGCTCGGTGAAGACCCCTCGTTCCGGATGGCCGAAGAAGAACCCGCCGAGCACCGTCCCCCGGGACATCACCGGTACGGCCAGGTAGCTGCGCACCGGCAGGTGCCCCTCCGGCATCCCGTGGTGCGGCGCGTTGTGGCCGTAGCGCGGGTCCGTGGTGATGTCGTCGGACCTCATCACGCCGAGGCCCCGGAAGGTGGGCTCGAACACCTGGGTGTTGCGCGGCATGGGGAACTTGTCGAAGGCGGACCGGTCCACGCCGGAGATCACATAGAGCAGATACGACTCCCCCGTCTCACCGAGCACGTTGTAGAAGAAGGCGCCGAACGCCGCCCCGGCCAGGCGGGTGGCGGCGTCGACCGCGTGCTGGACCAGCGCGTCGAGGTCCAGTTCCGCGGCCAGGACGCCGCCGACCTCCTGCAGCAGTTCGACGATCGCGGCCTCCTCGCGCAGTTCCCGCTCACGCTGCTCCAGCTCCCACTGGGACCGGCGCAGCTCCGCCGCGGCGGAGCGCAGCTCGGTGACGACCGTCTGCAGCTCCGCGGCCCGCTGTCCCGTCAGGCTCTCCAGGTCCTCCAGAAGGGCACGGACCGCGTCCGTCCGCACGGCCGGAGACGCCGGGTGGCCGGAGAGCAGCGCCAGGCGCGTGCTGCCGCCGAGGGTGCGGAAGAGCGCCGCGGTCCCGGCGGGCAGCGCAATACGGGAAAGCAGCACCACGGCGTAACGCCGACCGGGCGACAGGGTCCCGCCGAAGGCCAGTGCGGAACGGACGTCCCGCTCGGGGTGGAACTCCCCCAGTTCCTCCGGCCGGACGTCGGTCACGTGCACCGCCGGACCGTCGGCGTCGCCGTCAGGCGGCGCGCTGCCGTCCGCGTCCTGGGCCGTTCCGCCGAGGCGTTCGAGCAGCCGGTGCATCAGGGGTGCCTCGCGGGCGGTGCCGGACGACGGTACGGGCCTGCCCGGCGCGTCGGATTCCGCCGTACCGCCGGGCCGGCGGGTGTGCGGCCCGCGGTATCCCGCCAGGGCGTACCGCCTCGGGTCTCCCTCGGTCACCGGCGTCCTGTTGGCGGGGGCGGCGTCGGCGTCGCACGGGTCGCTGACGAAGACGCCCACCGCGCGGCAGGCGGGCTCGTCACGTCCGTCGACCAGGCTGTCGTGGAGAAAGTCGGCGACCCGTTGCGCCGCGGTGCCCGGTGAGTCGGCGCCGCTGACGGCTTCCCGCAGGCGGGCCCCACACCGGGCGGTCTCACTGAGACCGAAGGCCGAGAGGTCGAATCGGACATCCTGCACTCTGCGTCGCACCTCGATGACGAAAGCGGAAATCCACGGACGAGCAGCAGCACCGTGGCCCTCACAGGGTAAACCCCAGGCTCCTCCCGTTGCTCCCCGATTGACGCCTTGCTCCTGCGTGCTGTTCGCGACGGTGCTCGGCGGCTGTGCCACGGGCGACGAGGACGCTCCGCAGCTCCGGGGTCAGGAACCGGGTGTCACGCGTCAGCCCCGGTCGTGGACTTCTCGATCAGCTCGGCCACGGCATCCGGAGTGCTGTAGTGCGCCGCGTGCGCGGCGTCCGTCATCTCGACCGCGCGCCCGTCGGGGAGCAACCGTGTCGCGCGCCGGGCCCAGGCCGCGGAGACCACGGTGTCACCGGCCCCGCGTACCACGAGCGTCGGTACGTCGACCCGGGCCAGGTGGCTTTCGAACGCCATGGCGGCGTCCCTCAGCGCGTGGCGCAGGGACACGGCGAATCGCACGGGCCCGGTGAGCAGGTAATCCGCCGCGGCCAGACCGATCAGGGCCGGCGGTTCCCGCCACGCGTCCGCGAGCAGCCGGACTCCGTGGCGCCAGGCGGACACCCCCGGTGTGAGCGCCGGGCCGAGCAGTACGAGCCGGTGGGCCAGACCCGGGTGGCGGGCGGCGAGGGCAGCGGCGACCTGGCAGCCGACCGAGTTGGCCACCACCAGGCTCGGTCCCCGTACGAGCTGGCCATGCCAGCGGGCCAGGGCTTCGGCGGTCCGCACCACGTCGGGCATCCGGCGCACGCAGACGCGGGACCGAGCGCTGCCGGGCAGGTCCGGCACGAGCACGGTGACCCCGTTCGCGGCCAGTCGTCGCGCCAGCGGTGCGAAGTAGCGTCCCGACAGTCCCAGCCCGTGCACCAGCACCACTGACGGGGCACCCGCGTGCGGCGGGGGGCCGAAGACACGGGTGAAGAGACCGGCGACGGTGCGCTGTTCCATCCGTCCCCTATTACCCCGTCGCGGCCTCCTACACGGCCGCGACGCCCCGTGCGTCCGGCGACCGGGGCACGGACCGTCGAGCGCGCTGTCGCGACCGGGCCGGGCTTCGGGCACGTATCTCCTCACATCGTCGGCCCGGAACGTCCGTCCGCGAGGCCGAAGGACGGGTGACACGGCGCCGCGCGGTGTTGTCGGACGGCGGGTGAGGGGCAGAGGCAACAGGAAGGGCGTGATCGGGCGAGTACCTGGGACGGAGCCGACGTGGTGGACCGGATCGCCGATGTGTGGGAGCCGCGGACACCCCGTGGCCGGGGCCCGGTGCGGCCGGCGGTGGTGGACCGGCGTCTGCGGGAGGACGCGTACGGGGCCGACGTACGTACGCGGTGCCCGCGGTGACCGGCCGCCCCCTGCTCACCTTCGGCCACGGCACCGCCGGGCGTGCGAAGCTGACCGGGTTGCTGCACGGGGCCGACGTGGCCGCGGTCGTGGACGTGCGTATCGGGCCCGGAAGTCGGCGCGACCCCGACCTCGGCCGTGACCGGCTGGCTCGATGGCTGCCGGAGGCCGGCCTCGCCTACCGCTGGGAGCAGGCCCTGGGCGGCTTCCGCAAAGCCCCGCCGGACTCCCCCGACGTCATCTGGCGCAACGCCTCCTTCAGGGGGTACGCCGCCTACACGCGCGAGCCCGATTTCGTGGCGGCCATGGACCGGCTGCTCGGGGAAGCCTCCTCGACGCGCACCGCGGTGATGTGCAGCGAGGCGGTCTGGTGGCGCTGCCACCGGCGCCTGATCGCCGACTTCGCCTCCGTCGCGAGGAGCACCCCGGTACTGCACCTGATGCATGCCGGCCGACTGGTACCGCACCCGCCGACGCCGGGGCTGCGCCTTCGTCCCGACGGCCTGCTCGTCTACGACGACACCGCAGCCTCGTAGGGCGAGTACCGAACCCGTTCGCGGGCCGGGGTCCGGGACGGCAGGCGGACGGCGGCCGCCCGGATCGGGCGACCGCCGTGGTTCGTGTCCACAAGCGAGAAGCGTGAGGGGCGCACGTCGAACCGTGCGGTCGGTCCTCCGGGTCCGAGCCCCTGGGCTCGGCCGTCACCGTGCTTCGCCGGCGGAGCGGACGTGACGCGGTCAGGCGGTGAGGAGAGCGTCGTCCTCGGCGCGGGCACCGGGCAGACGGCGACGGGCCGCGGCGAGGGCGGCATCGATGTCCCGCGTGCCGGTCGACACGCACAGCGTGTACGTGACGTCGTCCAGGCGCCGGCGCACCTCCTCGCTGCCGTCCTCGGCGTGCAGGACGCGCAGCGCCTCGTACTGGTCGATGAGGTTCCGCAGTACTGCGGGGTGTGCCATGAGCATCGGAACTCTCCTGTTGCCGGCATTCGCGTGGGCGGTACAAGCAGTCTTGTGCCCCGAGTCCGCGTTCCCACTCCGACGTGTTGCCGGCACGGCCGGGACCGGCGTGCCGGCGAGGCTTCCCGGTAGCGGGGTCTCGGCGTCCCGCCGGCGCGTCGGACGAGGCCGACTCGGGGTGCTGTGCCGGTGCCGCACGCGGGGAAGCACCCAAGCCATATCTGGGGTGAGTGGAGGAAATCCCAGGATTGACTTGGAGAGCCAGCCGCCGGACGATCGTCGCAGGCCCCGGCGGCAACCCGCCCGGCGTCTTCGTACGGCTCCGGACCGGCGAAGGCGCCGGGCGGGTGCCGACCGACCTGTCGCCGAAGGGAGCCGGAGACCGTGCCCGCTCTTGCTGCCACGACCGACCGCGTTGTCACGCTGCTGCGTGAGTGCGGTGCCGAAAGCATCGTCCACCCCGGCGGCACGCTCCTGGCCCACCTCCAGCGCGTACAGGCGCGGCTGGCGGCGTGGAAGGCCCGTCCGGCCCTCCAACTGGCCGGCCTGTGTCACGCGTTCTACGGCACGGACGGCTTTCCGACAGCGCTGCTGCCGCTTGACCGCCGCCATGACCTCGCCGCGGTGATCGGCACCGAGGCCGAGTCACTCGTGTACCTGTACGCCGCATGCGACCGGAAGGCCACGTACCCGGCTCTCCACCGGGCCGACGCCGCCTTCCACGACCGGTTCACCGGCCGCTCCCACGTACCGGGGCCACAGTCGCGCCGGGACTTCACCGAACTGTCGGCGGCCAACGAACTCGACCTCGCCGTCATCGACTCCGTCTTCCGTGACACGTGGGGCCCTCGGTTGCTCGCCCTGTTCACCCGACTCCGGCATCTGCTGAGCACGGACGCCTGGCTCGACTGCCGTACCGTCCTCCAGGCCGGTCCGTGCTCGTCGGCGTGAAGGCCGGCCCGCGCTGGGACGGTGGACATCCGGCCACTGCCGACCGCCGGCGTCCCCCGCGGGGCCGGGCGTGCGCAGGTCGAGCAGAACGGCGACGCGGCCCCGGCCGCCCGGACCGAGCGCGTCGTGGCCGTTCTGGATCAGCTCCACCAGGGCACGACCCGCGTACTCCTGGGCCATCTCCTCGCTCAGTTCCTTGAGGCTCTCGGAGAACCGCCAGTCGCTGCCCGCCTGCCGGGCCAGCTCGATGCGGCGCCGGGACAGCGCGGTGATGGTGTCGTCGTCGATGGGCAAGGTTTCCCCCTCGCGGCCGCGGCCGGCACGGATGACCAGCGCCTGTCGCCGGCCGGCCGGTCCCCGGAGCATCGGACGGACGGGGCGGCCCGGCGGCGGGATTCGGCCAAGCCGGTTACGGCGCAATCGCGCAGGTCGACGGGGTTCGCGGGCGTCCTCGCGCTCGCTGCTCCGGGGAGGCGGCACGTGCGCGCCGGACCGCGCCGACCGAAAGACGCCGACGCCCGCCGGCTCTTGTCAGACCCGCGTGATAGCGGGGCCGGACCGGTGAACGGGGCTGCCGAAGGGGCGGTGTCAGCAGAGGGCCGACTGAAAGGATCGGTACCCGCCCGCCGGTGAACTCGTGCGCCGCGTCGGGGCGTTGCACGCAGTTGATCCGCTTTTCGAACAACCACTACGCTCCGGACCAGGGACGACGGCTGCGGCCGACGGGACCCCGGAACGCCGCGGGGGTGGTGGCATGGGTTGCTCGGGGAGCGGATGTGGTGGCCGGTGCCGGACATGAGCACACGGGCGCCCGGCGGGCTGCTCCTGGGGCGCGAGGACTTCCTGCGCGCGGTGCGGGCGGGTGTCGAGCGCGCGGTCGCCGGGCACGGTGGCGTGCTGCTGGTCACCGGTGAGGCGGGGATCGGCAAGACGTCCCTCGCCGGGCGGGCGGTCCAGGAGGCGCGGAGCGAGGGTCTGGCCGTGCTGCGCGGGGCGTGCTGGGACGCCGACGGCACTCCCGGGTACTGGCCCTGGACGCAGGTCGTGCGGAACCTGCGCAGGTCCGCGCGGACGGAGACGTGGCAGGTCGCCTCGGAAGCGGCCGGGGTGGCCTTGGAGGTCCTGCTCGAAGGGAGTGGGGCCGAGGCCGGGGACGTGGCTCGGTTCCAGTTGTTCGACGCGGTCACCACCTTGCTGGTCACCGCCGCACAGCAGCAGCCCTTGCTGGTCGTGCTGGAGGACGTGCACTGGGCCGACTCGGCCTCGGTGGCGTTGCTGGAGTTCGCCGCCCAGCACCTGTCGCTGGAGCGGGTGCTGATCCTGGCCACGTGCCGGGACGTGGAGATCGAGCGGCCCGACCATCCGTCGCGCGACCGGCTGCGCTCGCTCATGACCCGGGCCACGACGCTCTCGCTCCCGGGCCTGGGAGCGGCGGACGTCGCCGAACTGATGCACCGCACGGCCGGTCGGGCACCGGACGACACCCTGGTCACCGAGGTCCTGCGCCGCACCGGGGGGAACCCCTTCTTCGTCCAGGAGACCGCTCGGCTGTGGGCCGGCGGTCATGAGGTGACGGCGGTGTCGCCGGGTCTGCACGCCGCGCTCCAGCAGCGGCTACGGCTGCTGGACGACCCGGTGGCGGCCTGCCTCGGTGCCGCGTCGGTGCTGGGGCGGCGGTTCCGCACCGACATCCTGGCCCGCCTCCTGGACAGCCCGCCGACGCAGGTACGCCGCTGGCTGGCCCAGGCGGCCGACGCCCATCTGGTCGACCGGGAGTGCTCGGGAGTGGTCGTCTTCAAGCACGACCTGGTGCGCGAGACGCTGTACGGCTGCCTGGACGCGCGACGGGCCCGCAGGCTCCACGCCGCGGCCGTACCCGCGCTGCGCGACACGGCGGCGGCTTCGGTGGACGTGATACTCCCCGTGGAACTGGCCCGTCACGCCACCCTCGCGTTCGAGGAACTGGACCGGGACGAGGCCGTGGATCTGATGCTGTCCGCGGCGCGGCACGCGGAGCACCGTATGGCGCACGAGGAGGCGGTGGGCCACTACGAGCGCGCCCTGGACCGCCTCGCCGGCACAGACCCGGCCCGGCGCGCGCTGATCGGCCTCGACCTCGGGCTGGCGCTCCAGTCGGCCGGCGAACAGGCGCGCTCATGGCGGGTGTTCGCGGACGCCGCCGCGCTCGTGCGGGACCTGGGCCGACCGCTGCTGCTGGGCCGCGCCGCGCTCACGCTCTACGGCGCCGACGGACGCGGCGACACGACCCTGCTGAGGCCGCGCGCCCTTCACTGGGCGCACGCGCAGCTTCGCGCTCGCGGCAGGACGACGCCCGAAGGACGCCACGGCCCCGCGGGCCACGAGGCCGTACCGGCGGCCCCGGACGACACCGGACTCCAGCTCTCGGAGTCCCGGTTGGCCCGGCGCGTCGCGGCGGCGGTGATCGCCGAGGCCCGTGCGGCGGGCGACGACGACGCCCTGCACATCGGTCTGTGGGCGCGTATGCAGGCGGAGTGGGGGCCGCAGGGCGCGGGCGGCCGACGCGAGCTGGCCGCCGAGCTCGTCGCGGTGTCCCGGCGCCGCGGCGACCGCTGGACCGAGCATGTGGCGATGTCCATGCGGTGGGTCGCGGCGCTCGAGGCGGACGACCCGCGGTTCCTCGAGGACTTCCACACCATGGTGGCCGTGGCCGCCGCCGACGGCTCCCCGCGCCTGCGGCTGACCTCCCTCATCGACCGCAGTGTCGTCCACGCCATGGCGGGCGAGTTCGCCGAGGCGGCGCGCCTGCTCGACGAGTCGGAGTCCCTGAGCGTCACCGGCCCCACCTACCACCGGCACTTCCTCTCCCACCACCGGTGGGCCCTGCTCGTCCTGCGGGGCGAGTTCACCGAGGCCAGGCGGTCACTGGACGCCCTGCGGAGCCGTCAGCACCCGTACGTCCTCCTGCTGGAGGCCCTCACCGAGCTGGAGGCCGGGGAGCGGCCGCGCGTGCCCGTTCCCCGGCCGGGCGCGGGAGTCGACGGAGACACGGCGCTGTACCGCGGCCTCGCCCCGCTCTGGCTGCGCTACCAGGCACAGGCGGCCGCCGCCTCGGGCGACCCGGCGTGGTGCGAGGACGCCCGCGCCGCGCTGGCCCCGTACGAGGGCCAGTGGCTGGTCTCCCTGCTGGGCTGGGACATCGGCGGCCCGGCGGCGCTGTGGCTGGGCGTCCTCGACGCCGCCCGCCGGCAGTGGGACTGCGCGATCCGCCGGCTCACCGCGGCTCTCCGGTCTGCCGAGCGGCTGCACGCACCGCCCTGGTCGCTGCGGGCCCGGATCGAACTGGCCCGCGCGCTCGCGGAGCGGGACACCGACGGCGGCCCCGACCTCGCCGCCCTGCTCGACGAGGCGACGTCGCAGGCTCAGCATCTGGGCATGCCCCATCTGCTCACCCGCGTCGGGCACCTCACCGCCCGCCCGCCGCAGGGCCGGCCGGCCGCCTCGGTGTGCGAGTTCCGGCGCACCGGCGAGGTGTGGCGCCTGACGTACGAGGGCCGCACCGTGCACCTGCCGGACGCGAAGGGCCTGCGGGACCTGCACGTCCTGCTGAGCCTCCCCGGCCAGGACATCGCCGCGGTCCGACTGCTGAACCCGGGCGACGACTCCGTGGCCACGGCGCACGGCCTGGGCGCCGACGAGGTCCTGGACGAAGAGGCCCGTCGGCGCTACCGCTGTCACCTGGAGCGACTGGAGACGGAGATCGACCGCGCGGTGGCGCGGGGCGACGACGCCCGCGCGGTGGCCTACGACCGGGAGCGCGCCGCCTTGCTGGGCGAACTGCGGCGTCACACGGGTCTCGCGGGCCGCCCACGCCGTCTGGACGACCCGCGCGAACGCGCCCGCAAGAATGTCACCGCCCGTATCCGCGACACCCTGCGCAGGCTGGACGAACAGCACCCGGCCCTCGCCGCGCATCTGCGCCGCGCCGTCTCCACCGGGACGATGTGCCGCTACGCCCCGGGCCAGGACATCCACTGGCATCTGTGAGCCGGTGGTGTCAGAGGGGTTGCCAGTCGTGCCAGGTGCTGCCGGGCTGGTGCTGCCAGCGGTGGTGGACGCCGCCGGGGTTGTTGGCGACGATCTCCAGACGGCCGTCGCGGTTGCGCAGGGCCCGGATGAAGTAACCGCCGCCGCCGAAGTCCTGCCAGGTGCGCCAGGCCCCGGCCCGGTCCACCTGATAGTTGTGCTGCAGGAGATCATCGTTCATGGCGAACACCTCCAGCCGCCCGTCGTGCGACTCCACCACGGCAAGCCGCGCCCCGGACGGACCGCCCAGCGGCTGCCACTCGTACCAGTCACCACCCGGCGTGTTCTGCCAACGGTGATGCACCCCCGACACGTTCGACGCGAACACCTCCAGCCGCCCGTCATGATTGCCACCCACCACCACATGCTCACCACCCAGCCCGAAATCGACCCACTGCCGCCACGTCCCCGACAGATCCGTCTGACACGTATGCCGGAAGACGTCATCGGTGAGCGCGAACACCTCCAGCCGCCCGTCCGAAGCCGACGCCACCGCCAACCGCGCACCCGCCGGACCACCCAACGGACGCCAGTCGTGCCACGTACCACCAGGCGCCTCATGCCAACGATGATGAACACCCGAGGAATTGGACGCGAACACCTCCAACCGGCCGTCATGATTCCTGCCCACCGCCAGATGCTCACCCCCACCCCCGAACGTGTACCAGTCGGCCCACTCCCCCGACCCCTTCACCTGATACCGATGCACGAACGTCCCACCACTCATCGCGAACAACTCCAACCGCCCGTCCGGCGCCGCCGACAACGCGACCGTCGCCGACCCCGGCCCCCCGAACGCCCGCCACCCCGACCAGGCACCACCCACCGCCACCTGATACGTGTGATAAATCTGATCGACCGCCGCATGAAACACCTCCACCCGACCATCCACCGACAACCCCACCGCCAACCGCTGCCGCCGATCCGGCACCACCGGAGCGTTCCACCAACTGGTCTCCTTGCGGGCGCCGGCCCAGGAGAAGCTGAAGTGGATGTGGTCGGTGTGGGGGTTGGCGCCACGGTAGGGCTGCCAGCCGGCGTCGGGGCGGTTGGCCATCCAGATGCGCCGGTTCCAGATCATGTACATGATGCCGAAGCGGCGGGCGAGGGCGTGCGGGTTGCCGTGCCGGTCGGTGGCGTGCAGCCAGTCGATCAGGTCGTCGGCCAGGTGGCCCTGGCTGTGGACTTTCACGCCCCAGTCCCAGGCGCGGCCCTCCTTGTGTTCGCTCTGGCCTCCGCTGCCGCAGGCTCTGCTGATCCCCAGGTCGGTCGTGCCGGGGTAGGCGGCGAGCACCAGGTCGCGGAAGTCGAGCAGACCGGGTTTGGCACCGGGGTCGCAGTCGCGTTGCGGGTCGTAGGACGCGTAGTTGTCGATGCCGGGGCCGAAATCGGGCGTCGTCGGCGCCATGGCGGGCTCCCTCGGGATGCGGCCCTCGCCGGGTGCGAGGGGCCGTACCCCTGAAGCGCGTGATCGCAACGCGCGGGCCGCCGGACGCGATCACGCGCCTCCTCCACGACCGGACCCCCCAACTGGGGCGCGCACCCCGGCCGATCAGGTCACCGGCGGCGCGTCCGCGCGTCGGGGGCCATAGCCACGAGGAAGGCTTTCGCCGTGACGAATCGCCCCACGCCCCGTCGGTCGTACGTCGTGATGACGGTCGGCGCCCTGACGCTCTCCACGCTGATGTCCGCCCTCCCGGCCTCCGCCGCGCGCCCCGCCCACGGGGCCGCCGACGCCCAGCCCTCCGCTCCGGCCGGCACCGCCGTCGGAGAGACGGTGCGCACGGAGGCGGGGCTGGTGGCCGGGGCCCGGTCGGGCGCGTACCGCGTCTTCCGGGGCGTCCCGTACGCGGGCGCTCCCGAGGGACCTCACCGGTGGGCCCCGCCCCGGCCGGTACGGCCGTGGAAGGGCGTCAGGGACGCGACGAAACCGGGGCCGTTGTGCCCGCAGGTGCCCTCCCAGTACGCGCAGACCGCCAGCACGGAGGAGGACTGCCTGGTCCTTGACGTCACCACACCGCCGGCGGCCGACCGGCGGCGGCCCGCGCCCGTGCTCGTGTGGGTCCACGGGGACGGTGCCGTGGGCGGCGGTTCCTTCTTCGACGGGCGCCGGCTGGCCGGGCGGGGACTGGTGGTCGTCAGCCTCAACTACCGTCTCGGCGTCTTCGGCGGCCTGGCCCTGCCCGGACTGGACGGCTCCGGCACCTTCGGACTCCAGGACCAGCAGGCGGCGCTGAGGTGGGTACGGGACAACGCACGCGCCTTCGGCGGGGACCCCGGCAATGTCACCGTGGCGGGGGTGTCCTTCGGCGCGTCCGCCATCGCCGGGCACCTGACGTCTCCCGCGTCCAAGGGCCTCTTCCACCGGGCGGTCATGGCGAGCGGTGAGGGCATGATGGACATGCCGGCCGGCGCGATGGGTCCGGACGTGCCGGGATACCCGTGGTACGTCTGGCGGAGCGGTCGGGAGATGGAGGACATCACGACCGAGATGATCTCGTCCCTCGGCTGCCCCGGCGACCGGCCCGCACAGACCCTCGCCTGTCTGCGCGCCCTGCCGGTGAAGACGATCCTGGAGGTGCCGTACATCATGAACGCCTTCCAGTCCTTCGGCTACGGGAACGCCACGCTGCCCCAGTTGCCGCCCACGGCCCTGCGCGCCGGGCGTCTGCACCGTGTGCCCGTCCTGTCGGGGGCCACCCTCGACGAGCACCGCCTCTTCGTCGGGATGACGTACGACGCGGTGGGCAGGCCGTTCACCGAGGCCGACTACGATCGCGCGCTGCGTACCGCCTTCGGTGCGCGGTCGGCCGGACGGGTGCGGGACGAGTACCCGACGACCGCCTTCTCCTCCCCGGCCCTGGCCTGGTCCGCCGTGATCACCGACCGCATGTGGGCGCGCGGCACCCAGGCCATGCACGACGCCTTGGGACGGCATGTGCCGCTGTACGCCTACGAGTTCGCCGACCGGAAGGCGCCGATGTTCCTGCCGCTGTCCGGTGACTTCGACTTCGGCGCCTACCACTCCGCGGACATCCCGTACCTGTTCGAGGACGAGGCGGCCGAGCCGCAGTTCACTGCGGAGCAGCACAGGCTGTCGGCGGCGATGACCGACTACTGGGCCGCGTTCGCCCGCACCGGCGCACCGCACGGCCCCGGGTCGCCCGCCTGGCCGGCCCACCGCCCGGGGGACGCCGGGCGGCCGTACACCCAGTCCCTCGCACCACGGCGTATCGGCCCCGTCGACTACCGCCGCACACACCGCCTCGACTTCTGGCACCGCATGCCCTGACATGGATCGGCGCCCGGTCCTCTCACCCGTTCGCCGACAGTCGGGCGTCGTCAGGGAGATCGACGCGGAACAAGGCACAAGGAGCTTTTGCGCGCGCCCGGTGAGCCGTGCTTGGCTCGCCGCATGAACTTCTTGTTGACGGCATCCGGTCTGCGTAACGCGACACTGCGGGATGCCCTGCGGGACATGCTGGGCAAGCCGTTCGGATCGGCGAACGTGGTGTACGTCCCCACGGCGTCACTCGCCGAGCCCGGGGACCACGGGTGGCTCGTGGCGGACATCAACCGGCTGCACGGCCTCGGCTGGCGGGAGTTCGACATCCTGGAGCTGAACGGCCTGCCCCGGCAGATGGTGCTCGACCGGCTGCTGCACGCCGACGTCATCTACGTCAGCGGCGGCAGCCACTACCACCTCGCGCGCAGCATCACCGGCACCGGCCTGGCCGACGGCTTCCTGCAGGCGCTGGAGAGCCGGGTCTACGTGGGGTTCAGCGCCGGATCGATGATCTTCAGCCGTCATCTCACCGCACACTCCGCCGACGTCATCGGCGACACCGCCGACCTGCACGCCCTCGGCACCACGACCGTGGAGCCGCCGTTCGGCCTCTTCGACTGGTATCTCAAGCCTCACCTGTACTCACCGGACTTCCCCGAACGGGACGACGCCTGGGCGGACCGCATCGCCGCGCGGGCGGACTTCCCGATCTACTTCATCGACGACGAGACGGCGATTCGCGTCAGGGACGGCAAGGCGGACGTCGTTTCCGAGGGCCGGTGGCGGTTCCACCCGTGACGCGAAGCACGTGTGGACGGCTCCTCGGCAGTCTCGCGACGGCTTTCCCTGGTCCCGTGAGGCACCCGCGCCACCCGGGACGTGGCGCGGAACCGGACCGATCGCCCACGGGCGTTCTTGCAGCGGCGAGCGACCCGATCACCACCCCGAGGGCTGTCACCTGCGCCTTACGGAACATGTCGTCCGGCGCACGTGAAACGGTTGAACCGTCACCTCCTCACCGCCCTCGTGCGCTTCGCGTTTTCGCAATTCAGCGGAGTGAGGACCGGAAAGGGATCACCTGACCGAATGTGCGATGGGCGGTTTGCGTCCGCCGCGCCCAGCGGCGAAAGCTTCGGTTGTTGAACATGAAGCGCCGCCAACTGCGACTTGAGTGTTCATGAAATGGACACCTGCTCGGGAGAGTGATCACATGGAGAATCGGCATCGAAGTCTTCGCCACCCGGTGCGCCGCGCGGCCACCGCAGTGGCTTCCCTGGCGGCACTCCTGGTGACCGGCGCGGTCACCGCCGCGCCCGCGAGCACGCCCCCTCGGCCCCTTCCGAACAAGCGCCTTCCTGTGTCGTCCTGTACGAAAGCTGGCGGTACACCCAGGCCGACAATCGATGCGCCGCGACGGTGACCGTGAAGGTGGTCTACCAGGACGGTGCCGAGGGGGCGTGCTACACGGTGCGGCCCGGTGAGGTCACCACCGTCGGCGCGGGCTATCTCGGTCCCAACGGACACACCCGATACGCCGCCCTGTGCCCCTGATCCGCGCCGGTCAGTTCGCGCAGCAGCTCTCGCGGCGGAGGACGCGGCCGACCTCGTGCCAGTGCTCGTCGTCGCCGGCCGTCCGCCCGGCGGCGAGCCGGTGGGGGCCGACCACGTCCTTCCGGCGGTGCACGATGCCGTCGCGCATCACCCAGGAGACGCGGGTCAGGTCGGTGAAGTCCTGGAAGGGATTGCCGTCGATCACCGTGAGATCGGCCAGCTTGCCGGGTTCCGCGGTGCCCAGGTCGTCCTCGACGCCGAACATCCCGGCGGGCACGACGGTGGCGGTCCGCAGGGTCCGGGCCCGTCAGATGTGTCGTCAGGTCCTGGCCGACCTGGATGCCTGGCGACAGCAGGTGGCTTCCGGCCGGAACGCCGAGCCCGTCGTGGGCGGTACGGGACGCCTCCGCCATGACCTGGGCGGAAGCACGGACGTAGGTCTTGACGAAGTCGTGGTCGAGGGCGACGGCCCGTAGGAGGGTGCGCCGCAGTCCGTCGGCGGTGGTGTGGGCACGGCCCATGCTGTACGCGACCCGGCTGCCGTCGATGAGTTCACCGGTGGTGAGCAGCCGGGGTCCGGCGATGGCGCCGCCGTCGATGCCCTCGCGCAGGCGTGCCTGTTCGTAGGCGAAGCCGCCCAGGGAGACGTTGGTGGTGATGCCGTAGGCGAGCATCAGGCTGTTCTGCCTGCCGCCGTAGATGTTCTGGTACGGGTGGGTGTGGGAGTCCCACAGGCCGGGGATCACGGTGCATCCGGAGGCGTCGATCCGTCGTTCTCCGGCTCGCCCGGCGCCGGTGCGGTGCCGTTCGACGGCGGTGATGCGGTTGCCGGTGACGACGATGTCGACGTCCTCGCGAACGGTGTCCCCCGTGCCGTTCCACAGCCGTCCGGCGTGCACCCGGGTCACGTCGGTGCGGGGCGGCAGGCTGCGGCCGGCCGCCAGCGGAACCCGGAGGGTGCGGCGCCTGGTGCCGTCCCGGTCGACCATGCGCAGGTGGCCGCCGGAGAGGTAGAGCAGGCGGCGGGAGTCACCGGACCACGACGGGTGGTCGGCCGGTTCGTCGGTGAGGCGCCGGGGCCCGCCGGCGGGTGTGCCGTCCGGGCCGACCGGCAGGGCCCACGGCGCCGGCCGGGCGTCGTAGGCGCCCGGACCCGGCCGTGGGCGGCCCGGCCGGCTCTTCGCCGGGGAATCCCCGCGTCGGTGTGGTCATGAGGAGGGCGGCCGTGGTGGGGGGGGAATTGACGGGGTCTCACTTCCGCGAACGTCAGGGCCGCCGGGTCCTACAAGCAGCCCTCACTATGGCATCGCTCCCGCTGCGGGCGTGAGATGTCGACGAGGTTGGGCTCGCCCCCGAGGGAGGTATCGCGACGCCGAGCGCGGCCTCGCCGTCTTTACACCCGCCCACTGACCTGAGCATGGCTTCATCGCGCGCACCGAACGCCCGGGTCGACAGCCCGCGCCCGCTCCCCCGCCTCCAGGTCAGGCGTTCGAGCCGGGGGGCGCGGAATCCGGGCCGTGCCAGTCCAGGCACAGGACGGTGGCGTCGTCCTTCACCTGGCCGTGGCAGGCGTCGGCGACCGCGGCGACCATGGCGCGTACGGCCTCCCGGGGGTGCTCGGCCGCGGTGGCGCGGATGATCCCGGGCAGGTCGACGACCTCCGCTTGGCGGTCCTGCATGCCGTCGGTGTAGAAGACGAGGCGGTCCCCGGGGCGCAGATCGATGTCCTGTACCTGGTAGGTCCCTTGCGCGGGAACGCCGAAGGGGAGGTTGATGTGCAGTTTGATCTCGTCGACCGTGCCGTCGCGCAGCCGCAGGGGCCACGGGTGGCCCGCGTTGACGAGCTGGGCGCCGCTCCCGTCCAGGGCGATGCGCAGCAGTTGTCCGGTGGCGAAGGTCCGTCGGCCGTGCTCGATGAGGGCCTGGTGGGCCCGGTGGGCCTGCTCGGCCAGGTCGGTACCGGCGCGGCGGGCGCCGCGGGAGGCGTTGACCAGGAGGGTGGCCATGAGGGAGGCGTCGACGTCATGGCCCATGGCGTCGGTGATGGACAGGTGGAGGGTGTCCTGGTCGAGGCTGTAGTCATAGGTGTCACCGGCGATGTCGGAGGCCGGGACCAGGGCGCCGGCGAGGGCGAACTCGGCGGCCTCGCAGGAGGGCGCCGAAGGCAGGAGCTGGCGCTGGATCTCCGCGGCCAGCTTGACCGTGGCGGTGCGGTTGCCCCAGTGATAGAGGTCCGTGAAGCGCCGGTCGGTGACGATGATGTACGCCAGCGCGTGCGCGGCCTCCTCGACCTGTTCCAGTATGTCCGGCGTGATGTGGGTGAGCTGGAGTTCCAGGACACCGATGGCGTCGCCCCGGTTGGTGACCGGGGCGAGCACCCGCTGCTCCCGGGCGTTCCGCGGCCCCAGCACCAGTTTCTGGGTGCGCAGGACCTCGTCGTAGGCACTGCCGTCCAGGGGAATCTGATCGACGCCGCGCTCCCTCGGTGCCGCCCCCACCTCATCGACCCGCAGCAGGCGCCGTCCGACGACATCGACGAACAGGAACGACACGTAACGCGCGCCGAACCGCTCGCGCAGGTTGCGCGCCACGACATCGAGGGAGTGCACCGGTGCGGCTCTCTCTGCCGCTGCCAGTACCTCGGCCAGCCCGATCCGGTCTTGTTCCACTCATCCTCCCGACGTTACAGACCCTCCTTCCCACCGATGCCCTGCTCATCACAGCCGTACCGGGTACCCGGCCCCCAGGGCTGCGGGCGGGGCGTGGACGTTCGACCACCGACCGTGCCGCGGAAGCGGGCCGACCCGGCCCGACCGTCTTTGGGCGCCGTGCAAATGGCCCGCGGTGTGAATGGCCCGCGGTGTAAATGGCCTGCGGTCCTCGCCCGGTGCTGCTTGGGTCCATCGCATGAATGATCACTTCTTCGATGGAACCGACTTGGCGGACAGGATGGAACGCAACCTGGCGGAACACGCCTGTCACCTGCACCGGCGTACGACCGGTGCGACCGTCAACGAGGCCCGCGACCTCCTGGTCGCGGACAGTGGCCTGGACGACGACACTTTCAACATCGTGGCCGCCGCCCGCTTCACCGACGCCGACGCCACGGCACGTATCACCGACACCGTTCGGACGCTGGCCGGCACCGGCCGCCGTTTCTCCTGGTGGGTGGGGCCCGCCTCGACACCACCGGACCTCACCGCCCGCCTGGCGGCGGCGGGTCTGCCCGCGTCCGAGCGCGAGACGGCGATGTGGGCCGGACTGGACGACGTCATGCCGCCACCGCCCGCCGTCCCGGGACTGGACATCCGGAGGGTGACCACGCCCGGACAACTCGCCGACTACGCCACGGTCCTCGCCGCGAACTGGGACCCGCCCGCCGAAACCGTCCGCCGCTTCTTCGCACGGGCCGCCCCGCAGGCACTGGCCGCGCACTGCCCGGCCCGGTACCTGGTCGGCTACGCGGAGAACCGTCCGGTCTGCTCCGCCGAAGTGTTCCACCACGCGGGAGTGGCCGGCGTCTACAACATCGCCACCCTCGCCACCCACCGCCGACGCGGCTACGGGGGTGCCATCACGCTCGCGGCCCTGCGCACGGCCCGCGAGCGGAACCACCGCATCGCGGTCCTGCAGGCGTCGGCCGACGGCGAGCCCGTCTACCGCCGCCTGGGCTTCCGCTCCTGCGGCCGGTTCACCGAACATGCGGTCACCCCTTGAGCCACCAGGACCACGGGCTTGTCCGCCCGCCGCCCCCGACCGGACCGCGCACGGCCACGCGCCGATGGCCGCTACGAGGACCGTGACCTCGTAGCGGCCCGAGAGCTTTCCGCCTCCGCGTGGACGCGGGGCCGGTCAGCGCACCAGCAGGTCGATCACGCCCGTCAGGTCCTCCTCGCCGCTGCCCTCGGCCAGGCGGCGGCGCATGAGCTCGAAGTAGGGACTGAGCAGTTCCGGGCTGACCCCCTGCTGCTCGGCGGTGCTCAGGAAGGTCAGCGTGCCGGCCACCTGCATGGCGAGGTGGGAGACCACGCCCTCGGTGTAGTCGCCGGTTCGGATCTGGTGGGCGGTCCGGTGCACTGCCGGGGCCATCGCGACGAGCCAGTCGGCGAGCAGCGGGGCGAGCGCCACGGGGTCGATGTCCTCCTTGCGGATCAGGGCGAAGGCGTGCGCGGCCCCGGCGAACATCCCGTACATGGCGCTGAGCAGGGCCACGTCGTGCAGGGCCGCGAAGCCCGCGTCCTCGCCGACGTAGGTGGTGCCGGCCGGGACGCCGAGGGTCTCCTGGTGCTGCTCGAACAGCTCCCGTGAGCCGCTGTAGAAGACGTAGCCGCCGGCCTCCGGGACGCCGATCATCGGGGGGACGGCCATGATCCCGCCGTCCAGGTAGCGGGCACCGCGCTCGCGGGCCCACTCGGCCCGGGTGCGGGCCTGGGCGGGGGTGCTGGTGGTCAGGTTGACCAGGTCCCGGCCGGCCAGGTCGGTGCCGGCCAGCAGGGATTCCCACTCGTCGCCCAGGAGACAGCAACGGCGCCTGTCTGTCCACGCGGGCTTTCACCGGCGATCGGCAAGCGTACGTCCTCGGCGTGTACGGCGAGAGAAAGCGGCACCGCCCTTCCTGGTGCCCCCCAGGGCGGCACCAGGAAGAACGAAGGAGTCCGGCGACTCACCCGAGGGGCACCGGTACCATCTCCCAGCGCTGCTGCGGGTACTCGTACTCGCTGTCGTCTACCGGATCTACCATGCGAGCCAGCCACGCGCTCACTTGCCCCGGCAAGAAGCCGAGACTGAGGTACAGCACCTTCCGGCAGTAGTAGGAGGCCGCCACGCAGGCCCGCCCGCTGGAGGTACCGCCCAGGAAGTCGAATGCCTGGCGGGAGCTGCCGTTGCAGGTGGCGAGGCGGGCGATGCCCGTCAGGACCCCGTTCCTGTTGACCTCCGCCTCCAGGCACCGGTTCCAGGCGTAGCTGCGCACCTCCGTGTACTGCGAGCCGTAACTGGACGGCTGGACCAGCCAGATCGAGTAGAAGTCGGTGCACGCGCCCAGTCCGCGCATGTAGAGGGCGGTGTCGTTGGTGGCCGAGTCGATCTGCGGTCCCGCCGCCAGGCAGTCGTGATAGTTGGCTTTGTAGATGCGGTAGAGGCCGGGCGGGATGGCGGCCAGCGGCGATGCTTCCCGCGCGGTCCGCGCCCCGGCGGAGGGCTCCTGGGCGGGCGCCGCGGCGGCCGGGCCGAGCATCGCCGCGCAGGCTGCCAGTAGGGCGGTCACGGCGGCCAGGACCGTGCGGACCCATCTGTGACGTTTCATGGAATCACCCCTCGTGGGATCGGAGACAGCATGGCTGCCCCTGTCATGTCCCACACAACGTGTCGCCCGTAAAGCGCGAAGCGGGATATCCCCTGCCGTCCAGTCGACATCCGGCCCTGCTTCCCGACGTCGCGGTGCACGATCACGGCCGGGCCGCAGGCCGGGGCGGCGTGCGCGACATGCCGGCCTGGCCGGGCGGCAGACGGCGGAAGACCCGCCTGCCGTCCGGGCGACCGGGGCGGCTCCCGCGACTTCGCGCTGCTGTGAGCGCGTCACGGGCGCCAAGGCGCGGCGCTCACAGGCGGACCACGATCTTCCCCCGCACGTGTCCGCGCTGGGCATACGCGTGCGCTTCCGCGATCCGTTCGAGCGGGTACGTCCGCTCGATACGCGGTGTGTAGCGGCCCTGCCGGCCGAGTTCGCCCGCTTCGGCGAGGAGTGTGGAGTCGTTCTCCGCGTTGGCCACGTGCACACCCAGGCGCTGGGCGTTGGCGTAGTCGGCGACCGTCGACACCCGGGCGGGGTCGCCCACGATCGCGATGAGATCGGCCAGGGACCCGGAGGCCGCGGTGTCGAGCGCGAGGTCGACGCCGTCGGGAGCCAGGGCGGCGAGGCGTTCCGCGAGGCCGGTGCCGTACGTGGTGGGAACGGCTCCGAGAGAGGTGAAGAACTCGTGATTGCGCTCGCCGGCCGTCCCGATCACGGTGGCGCCCCGAGCCACCGCGATCTCGACCGCCGCACTGCCCACGCCACCGGCGGCGCCCTCGACGAGCAGCGTGCGCCCCCGCAGGGGACCGAGCGCCCTCAGCCCGCCCATCGCCGTCACGGATGCCAGACCGGCGCCCGCGGCCTCCTCGTCGGTCCAGGTGGCGGGTGCGTGGGCCCAGGCCGAGAGCACGGCCAGCTCCGCCGTCGCCCCGGTGACGCCGCCCAGTCCGAAGACCCGGTCGCCGATGTCCACGCCCCGCACCCCCTCGCCCGTCTCGTCGACCACACCGGCGGCGTCACGCCCGGGAATCGCGGGCAGGTCCACGGGAAGCACCTCGCGCACCGCGCCTGAACGCACCTTCCAGTCCACGGGGTTGACGCCGGCCGCCGCGACACGGACGCGGATCTCGCCGGGCCCGGGATGCGGGTCCGGCACCTGCTCGACCACGAGGGTCTCCACACCGCCGTACTCGTGATAGCGCACTGCGCGCATGGCGTACCGCCTTTCCACGCGGCCCGAACCGGCCGCCCGTGGGATCAGTGGGGTGAATGTCCGGCGCATGCCGACACCCGGTACGCTAGAACCTGACGTTGACGTCAGGTGCAAGTCGGGCGGGCCGCCCGGGGCGGAGGAGGACCGGTGCGCATCGGTGAGGTCGCCGAGCAGGCGGGAGTGAGCGTCCGGGCGCTGCGCTACTACGAGGAACAGGGTCTGCTGCAGGCCCACCGCAGCCCCGGCGGCCAGCGGCACTATCCCGACTCCGCCGTCGGCCGGGTCCGGCTGATCCAGCAGATGTACGCCGCGGGCCTGCCGAGCAGAGTGGTCCGCGAGGTGCTGCCCTGCGTGGACTCGGGCGCGGAGAAAGCACCCCCGGCCCTCCTCGATCAGATGGCGGCCGAGCGCGTCCGCATCGACGAGAGGATCACCGACCTGCTCGCGGTGCGCGACCGGCTCGACGACGTGATCGCCATGTCACAGAACCCTGAGTCCCCCTGCTCACACGTGTGGTGAGGACGCCTGCCGCGACGACGTGAGGCGCCGACGGCCGGAGCAGCACCCGTTCTCGTTCTCAAGGGGTCTCCCCGGTCGACACGGCGTCGACGCCGACGTGTTCGGCCGCGGCTTCGGGTAGCCGCTCGGCGACCACCCGGGGATCACGCACAGGGCAGTCCTCAGCCGGAACACAGCGAGGCGCCGACCCCCGCGACGGGGTCGGCGCCCAGTGCTCGCCGAGGCTCCTCGGGCGGGCACTGCTACGCGGCCAGCGTCTTCTCCTGCTGGAAGGCGTCCGCCCTGCTCGCGCTGTACTGCTCCAACAGCGCGTCGGCGGCGAGCAGAGCCTGCTCGGCGGTGCGGGCTCCGGTCATCACGCACAGCGTGTACGTCGCGTCCTCAAGAGCCCTGCTGGTGCGACCGGTGGGGCACACGTCGTGCGCGATACGCGCCTGAGTGAACCGGTCCAGCACAGCGCGCAGTTCCTTCTCCGCCGGAATGATCACGGTGACCTCTTTCCCACACGTCCTTCCCGCAGGCGGCCGACCGCGCCGTGCGGAACCGACGTCACGGCTTACCGCCGGGCGCGTCGATCAGCGCTCATGTGCCCCGCGCGGGGAGAACCATGCCACCGTGCCCGGTGACTTTCGGACGTCGTTCCAGGCGGCCTGCCGCCTCACGGATGCGCCGGGGCGGAGCCGGTGGACGGGGTGAACCGAAACAGTTCGGCGGTCGAATCTCTAGGCGCGGTCGGCGCACCGGTGTACGTTCTCGGACCGATGGAGGTATGGGAGCGCTCCCATACGCTCTCCGGAGCGCTCCCATACGGCTCTCCGCTCCGCTTCGTACGTACACGAGGAGGAACGTTGACACTCTTGTCGGCCCTGCTCACACGGCTGCGCGACGGCCCCGGTCCCCGCGACGACCATCGGCCGCCAGGCGGTGGTCGCGCGCTCTGAGATCCCGCTGGATCATGAACCGGCTCAGTACGCCGCAGGCTTCCCCACGAACTGCGCTCCCCCGACCCCTCTCCTCACCGGAGGTACCCATGCGCGCCCCACTTCGGCGCTTACTGCGCCGCCCACCCCGCCAGTGCCGCTCCTGGACGGTCGCGGCACTCCTCGCGGCCGTCGCCCTCCTCGCGTCCGGACTGACCGCCCTGTCGGCGAGCGGCGCGGAGTCCGGCTGCCGGGTCGACTACACCGTGAACCAGTGGACGGGCGGCTACACGGCGCAGTTGAAGATCACCAACCTCGGCGCGGCCCTCACCGGTTGGCGTCTGACCTGGACGCACACCGGCGACCAGCAGGTGACCTCGGCGTGGAACGCCACCGTCACCCAGACCGGCAACTCCGTCACCGCCGTGAACACCAACTGGAACGGCGCGCTGGCCACGGGCGGCACCGCCGACTTCGGTCTCCAGGGCACCTGGCGCTCGTCCGCCCCCACGCCCAGCGACTATGCCCTCAACGGCGTGCCGTGCAGCGTCAACGGCACCCCGCCGCCGACCACCCCGCCGCCCACCACACCGCCTCCGACGACGCCGCCGCCCGGTGCGGACTGCGACGGATCGGCGGTGATCTGCTCGGACTTCGAGGATCAGACCGGCTCCGCGCCGTCCGGTGACTGGCGCTTCACCGCACCCGACTGCCAGGGCACGGGCACGGCCGCCGTCGACTCCGCGGTCGCGCACAGCGGCAGCAAGTCTCTGCGGGTCGACGGCAAGGCGGGCTATTGCAACCACGCCTTCGTCACCGCCGCCGCGGACCTGTCGTCGGTCGGTCCGGTGATGTACCTACGGATGTGGGTGCGGCACAGCACCGCGCTGCCCTCCTCCCACGTCACCTTCGTCTCCCTACCCGACTCCTCCCAGGGCGGGCGCAGCCTGCGTGTCGGGGGTCAGAACGGCGCTCTTCAGTGGAACCGGGAGACCGACGACGCCACCCTGCCCGCGCAGAGTCCGGCCGGTGTGGCACAGAGCCGGCCGCTGCCGACCGGGAACTGGCAGTGCCTGCGGTTCGCCATCTCCACCACCGCCATCGGCCTCGACACCTGGCTCGGCACGGAACAGGTCCCCGGCCTGCACGCCGACGGCGTCCCCACCCAGGACATCGACCAGCAGTGGCTGGTCCGCACCACGCCGCCCCGGCCGACCGCGCTGCGGCTGGGCTGGGAGAGCTACGGAACGGGTGACGACACCCTGTGGTTCGACGACGTGGCCGTCGACTCCTCCCCCATCGGCTGCTGACCGGTCCTGGGGAAGGACCGGAGGGAGGCACCCGGGCAGCGAGAAGTGACCGGAGCCGTATCACGCGGTCGGCGCCGAGTGTTCCTCGGCGTCGACCTGACCCCCACGTCCGCGGCGCGCGGCAGTGCGCGCCGCGGCTACGGTCGGCATGCGAGGGGCCTCGGTCCTCAGCCGGACTCCATCAACTCCTTGAGGCGGGCCAGGTCGGCGGCGACCATACCGGCGTCGCGTTCGAACTCGGCGTCACTCATCTCCGGCCGGCGGCGGAGGGTGAACACCACTTCGCTCCCCGCGCCGTCGGCGATCACGCGGACCGGGTTGTAGACGGTCTCCCCCGTAGGCAGGGTGACGTCGTGGTCGAGCACGCCCAGCTCGTTGCGCGGCGCGAAGGTGACCACCACCCGCCCCATGGGCGAGGATTCCGCGACCCAATGGTCTCCGGCCCTTTCGATGTTCCCTCCCAGGCCGTGGGCCCAGGCCGGCAGGTTGACCGGGTTCGACGCGTAGGCGTAGACGTCGTTGGCGGTACGGTCGATACAGGTGCTGAGATGACGTGATGTCTCACCGGTGTCGTTCATGGCGGTGACGATAACGGACCGCTGCCACCCTCCTCTTGTACGAATCAGACACTCCACGCTCGGTGACGCGGCGCGGGTGCTGCCCAGCGAGGTCAACGGCGTCCGAGCCGTCCTGGCCCCCGAGCCCGGCGCGTGCTGCGTACGACTGGGCCCGGACGACGCCGACAGCGACGACCGGGCGCCCCAGGACCGCTGACCGCTGCGGACCGGCGGCCCCGAGGCCGTGGGCCCGGATTCACCGGTCCGAACCGGGAGGGCGGGCCCTTCGTCAGCCGTGCCGGCGGAAGTCCAGCAGGTAGAAGACCTTGTCGTAGCGGCGTTCGCCCACGGCGACGAAGTCGGGCAGACGACCGTACTCACGGAAGCCCAACGACCGGTACAGGCGCAGGGCGTGGGTGTTGTCGCCACGGGCGTCCAGGGTGAGGACCTCGATCCCCGCCTCCCGGGCATCGGCGACCAGGGCAGCCACCAGCGCCCGGCCCACGCCGCGACCATGGACAGCGGCGTCCACCGCGACCTTCTCCAGATCGGCGTGCGGCCGATGGGTCGGCCGGGTGTAACGCAGCCAGTACCCCAACCCGACCAGCCGGCCGCCGAGATACGCGGCCCGCAGGGACCCGTCCCCGGCCCGCACGGCGCGGACGACTTGGGCGACCAGGTCCGCGACCTCGTCCGGCGAGGGCGGCTCGACCCAGCCCAACGCGGCGCCCCCGCCGACCAGATCCGCCAGAATCCGGTGGGCCGACTCCGCGAACCCGGCCGCCGGCTCCGGATCGGACGTCAGCTCCGCGACGTCGAGGATGGCGGGTTCAGCGGTCGCACCGCTGGTCATGGCCGAATGCATGATCAACAGCCTAGCCAGCCCCAGTTCCCGCGCTCCAGCCACGCCCCCCGGTGAAGGGCGGCCCAGCCGTCAGGCCCGTCGGCGCGCGAACCGCGCCGGTGTCGTCCGGTACTGCATCCCGAACGCGCGGACGACGTGGCTGCTGTCGGTGAAGTGCCGGGTCCTTGGCCGCTCGGGCGAGCGCCGGGGTGAAGGTGGGCTCGCGCGGCCCGGCCGGGATCAGTCGATCCTCTTGATGACCCGGGCGGGCACTCCCGCGACCATGGTTCCGGCCGGGACATCACGGGTGACCACCGCACCGGCGGCCACCACCGCACCGGCGCCGATGGTCACCCCCTGCGTGACCACCGCAGCCGCCCCGATCCAGACGTCGTCCTCGATGACGATCGGCGCGAAGGAGAGATACGCGCGACGCTCGGCCAGGGGCAGTGGATGGCCTCCGGTGATGAGGCTGACCTTCGGGGCGATCATGACGCCGTTCCCGATGCGGATGCCTCCCCTGTCCATGAAGGTGCACCCCTGGTTGACGAAGACGTTCTCCCCGAACGTCGTGTTCAGCCCGTACTCGGTGAAGAACGGCGGGTAGATCGTCACCGATTCCGCGAGCGGGCCACCGAACACAACAGACAGTAGTTCCGCGCGGCCTTCGCTGTCACTGAACGGAAGGACGTTCAGCCGGGACGTCGCATCGGTTACTTCCATGACCCGCTCAACATAGCGCGCGGATTCGGGGGTTTTGACATACATGATCTGCTCGGTACGGGTAGACATGCGCTCATCCCACCACCGTGCGAAGCGCTCGATCAAACAACCGCGCACCGCACCGAGCACAACCAGCGGTTGTGGACGCACGGTGACGAGCGTGGATGTCGAAGCGCTGCGGACTTTCGTGGTCGTCGCCGGGTGGACCGCTTGCGCGGTCAGCGGTGACCCGGCACGTCGATTGATCACGGCTGTCCGACAGCGGGAGGTTCGACCAGCCGCAGTCGGCGGGCAGTTCGGCAACGGGCCGTGACCGGGGACTGCCGCGCCGGGCTGGCTCACCCGGCCATGCCTACCTCCGGGACCACGATCGACGGCCCTGTCCGTCTCGGAGAAAAAGACCTCCCGGATCACCTGTCGATGATCGTAAACTCACTGGCATGGCATTCATGAGCATTCCGCACTGCTGCTTCCTGTGACCGGAAGACGCTGAGGGCGACGCCGGACGGCGCCGCCCTTACCGGTGTGCCCTTCGCGCGCACGACGCCCGCGACGCTGCCCTGCTGTCCGCCGAGGCAGTGATGTCCTGAGCGCGCGTACCGGCACGGTCTCGTCCCTTCACCGCCCTTGCCAGGAGTGCCTCGTGCCCGTGTCGCTTCCCCCTGCCCTCGAACTCTCCCTCGACCTGCTGCGCTGCCCGACGTGCCAGGCACGCCGCCTGCGGCCCCAGGGCGGCGCGCTGTCCTGCCCGGTGGGCCACAGCTTCGACATCGCCCGCCACGGCTACGCGGGTCTGCTGACGGGCGCCCGCGCCACCAGCGGCGACGACACGGCCATGGTCCGGGCCCGGGACCGGTTCCTGTCCACCGGCGCCTACGCGCCGCTCCGCGACACGGCGGCCCGCCTGGCCGCCGATGCCGGGGCCGAGCGGGCCACCGTCGTGGACGTGGGATGCGGCACGGGCTACTACCTGGCCGGTGTGCTGGACCGTCTGACCGACGCCCGTGGTCTGGGCCTGGACACCTCGATACGCGCGCTGCGCTCGGCCGCCCGGGTCCACGACCGGGCCGCCGCACTGGCCTGGGACGTCTTCCGCCCCTTCCCCGTGGCCGACGGCGTGGCCGACGTCGTGCTGGACGTGTTCGCCCCGCGCAACCCGGCCGAGTTCCACCGGATACTGCGCCCCGGCGGCCGGCTGATCGTGGTCCGCCCCACCGGGCGGCACCTGGCCGAACTGCGCGGCACACTGCCCGCGATGGTCACGATCGACCCGGCCAAGGAACAGCGGCTGCACCGGGCGCTCGACCCCTTCTTCGCCGTCGCCGTCACCGAACAGGTGGAGTACTGCGTGGACCTGACCAGGGCCGAATCCCTGGACCTGGTGGCGATGACGCCGAGTGCCCGCCATGTGAGCCGTGCGGCCCTGGAAGGTGAGGGGTCCGTGCCCGGCCGGGTCACTGTCTCCGTGCTGGCCACCGCCTACCGGCGCCGCTGACCGGCGGGGCGGACAGCGCGGCGGATGAAACGCCGTTCGCGGGCGGAGAACCGACGGCGCCTGAGGCGCGGCCGGCGGGGCCGACCGACGGCCGTGGTCAGTCGGCCGCTGGGCCGCCGGGCCGCTCAGGCGATGGCGCGGTCCCGGGCCGAGCCGGTGAGGCGTTCCCAGTTGCGGTGGCCTATGTCGGCCTTCTGCTCCTCGGTGAAGGGCGCGTTCTCCAGGAAGGACCGGGCCCGGCCTTCGCTGGTGTCGACGTAGGGGAAGCCGCCGGGGCGGAAGCCGTAGGTGAAGGGGTAGTCGGTGGAGTACAGCATCCGGTCGGTGCCCATGACCTCGGCGGTCCACCTCAGGTACCGGGGGCTGTTGGTGCCGCTGCCGGCGACCCAGAAGTTCTGCCGGAAGTAGTCGGCGAGCGGCTGGCGCAGACCGCCGGCTTCGGCGAAGAAACCTATGTGGTCGAGGTAGAAGAGGACGACCTCGCCCCAGTGTCCGGCGATGACCTGTAGGCGTGGGAACCGGTCGAAGGTCCCGTTGAAGATCATGCGCAGGTACTGGACGCCCAGGTCGTAGTACCAGCCGATGCCCGCCCCTGCCAATGCGGTGCCGATGGGCCCGAGGCCGGAGTAGTAGGCGTCGATGACCGGCTCAACCGGCATCTGCGGGTGGAAGTGCAGGGGGACGCCCAGGCGTTCGGCGGCGGCGTACAGCTCGTCGTTGGCGGGATCGTCGGCGAGCCGGTTCCCGGTACGGCCGTACAGCATGGCCCCGGGGAACCCCAGTCGCGTCACGGCCCTTTCCAACTCGGCCGCGGCCGCGGCGGGCGACTGCACCGGGATCGCGGCGAACGCCTGGAAGCGGTCGGGGCGGGAGGCGACGATCTGTGCGAGCTGGTCGTTGGCGTCCCGGGCCACGGCGATGGCCTCGGCCTCGGGCAGGTCCTGCACACCAGGGCTCGACAGCGACAGCACCGCCACATCGATGCCCTGGTCGTCCATGTGTGCCCGACAGGGGCGGCACGGCCCCCGTCCGCCACCCCGCCCGCGTGCATCCGTCAGTGATGTACGGCCGGCGGCCTCGCGCGATCCGTCTCGTCCTGCACCAGCAGGGACAGCAGGGAGGCGACGGTGAGACCGGCCTCGGCCGGATGGCGCAGCACCTTGTCCGGCTGGATGCGGTAGGTGTTGGTCCGCCCCTCGCGCGTGTGGGAGAGGTAACCGTCCTGCTCCAGGTCGGAGATGATCCGCGCCACGGCCCGCTCGGTCAGCCGGCAGTGGGCCGCGATCTCGCGGATGCGTGTATTCGGATTGTTCGCGATAGCTGCCAGGACGCGCGCGTGGCTGGTGATGAACGTCCATCCGGTATGTGATTCAGGCACTCCGACCATGACCAGCATCTTAGAGGACATGGTTTGCCAGAAGCTATTTACATGACATAGTTTTCATGCAATAAATGACAAGCGCTCTCGCGGGAGAGCCTCGAGGAGGAGTGGCGAAGGTGCCCTGGGACGAGGCCGCGGTGCCGGCCCTCACGAGCAGCCCCGGCGGAAACCCGTCGGCGGGACCGAGCACCGGTCGCGCCTCGCACCGGCCCGAGGTGTGGCAGCGTGAACAGCCCGGGGGGTTCGTGATCACCGCCCGCGGTTCCTTCGACCTGGAATCCATCAGACCCCTGGCGGACGCGGTGGGCGCCGCGGCCGGGAAGCACCCCGTGGTGGTCCTCGACGCCTCGCAGGTCACCTTCGCGGACTCCTCGTTCCTGAACCTGCTGATCCTCACCCACCGCGCGGGCACCCTGCGGCTGGCCGCGCCCTCCCGCCAGGTCCTCCGCCTCTGCGAGATGACCGGGGTCAGCGGTCTCCTGGACATCCGGGACACGGTCGAGGACGCCCTCGCCTGACAGTCGCGTCACCGGGGCTCGGCCGACCGGTCCGCGACCCCCTGCCGCTGTGCCGGTGTCACGGCGTCGGCGGCTCCTTCCCGTCCGTCCGGGCGCAGGCACTCGATCAGATAGTCGCCCGAGCCGGACGCGCGGGTCACCCCGTGCGTCTCGCTGCCGAAGCCGGGGAAGCGGCGGTCGAAGGACTCAAGGGCACCGAGGTAGCGCAACAGGGGGCCGTCCTGCGCCCCGATGCTCTCGCCCGGCATGAGGACCGGGATGCCGGGCGGTGTCACCGTGACCATCGCCGCGGCGATGCGGCCCGGTGCGTGGGCCAGGGGGACCTGTTCCGTGCCGCCGCGGATCAGGCGTTGGAAGCACGCCTGGGGCACGGCGACCGGTTCCGGCAGATCGGTGAAGGCTCCTTCGAGCAGCTCGGTCAGGCGGGCGCCGCGCAGATGGTCGTGCATCTCCTGGCACAGGGCACGCAGACTCCCTCCCGAGTAGCGCTGCGGGTGCGCGGCGACCAGGGCGGGCAGCACCCGCTCCAGCGGGACGTCGGTGTCGTAGAGGTCCTTGAAGTCCATCAGGGCGTCCAGCAGTGTGCCCCACTTGCCCTTGGTGATGCCCATGGAGAACAGCACCAGCGCGGTGTAGCTGTCGGTCTTCTCCACGACGATGCCGCGTGTGGCGAGGTAGGCGGTGAGGACGCGCGCCGGGATGCCCCAGTCGCCCATCACGCCGGCCGCGTCGAGTCCCGGGCAGGTCAGGGTGACCTTGACCGGGTCGAGCATGCAGTAGCCGTCGGTCAGGCCGGGGAAGCCGTGCCAGTCCGCGTCGGGTTCGAGGTGCCAGCAGGTCGGCTCGGTGCCCAGCAGCTCCGCCGGGGCCTCGTCGAACGGCATCCGTGTCCCGTCCGAGGGATCGGTCACCTCCTCCGGCTGCCACACCCCGAAGAACCAGGGCGGCCGGTCCCCGGCGGTCGCGATCCGGCGCCCGATGCGCACCATCTCCTGGCGGAACCGGACCGCCTCCGTGATCGCCTCGTCGACCAGCCACCGCCCCTGCGGGCCGTCCATCATCGCCGTGGCCACGTCCAGTGAGGCGATCATCGGGTACAGCGGCGACGTCGTGCCGTGCATCATCATCGTCTCGTTGAACCGGTGATGCTCCACCGGTGCCCGCTCCGCGGCCCGGACGTGCACCATCGCGCTCTGGGACAGCGCCGCCAGCAGCTTGTGGGTGGACTGGGTGGCGAAGACCGTCGGCCGGTCGGGGCCCGGGAAGCTCTCCTCGTCCACCGACATCCCGTAGCGGCCCGCGTACAGCGGGTGGAAGCGGGCGTACGCGAACCACGCCTCGTCGAAGTGCAGGCGGGGCGTGCTGGCCGCGAAGGCGCGGGCCACCGCGACCGCGTCGTAGCACAGCCCGTCGTAGGTGGAGTTGGTGAAGACCGCGTACTGGGCGCGCGACGACACCGCCTCTTCGGTCAGTGGGCTCGCCGTGATCCTCGCCGCCGCCGATTCGGCCGCGACCTCGGCGGGCGGCAGCGGGCCCGCCAGTCCGTAGCCGTTGCGGGACGGGACCAGGTACACGGGGCGGGCGCCGGAGACGACCAGGCCGTGCAGGACCGACTTGTGGCAGTTGCGGTCGACCAGGGCGATCTCGTCGCGGGCCACGCTGAAGTGGCCGACCAGGCGGTTGCAGGTGGAGTCGCCGTGCAGGACGAAGTACGTGTTCTCGGAGCCGAAGACCCGCGCGGCGTTGCGCTCCGCATCCCCGATCGGTCCGGTGTGCTCGAACAGCGAGCCGAGTTCCTCCACCGAGACCGACAGATCACTGCGCAGCAGCCGCTCACCGAAGTAGTCGTGGAAGGCCCGGCCCACGGGGGACTTGAGGAAGGCGACACCGCCGGAGTGCGCCGGGGTGTGCCACGAGTACTCGTGGGCGTCGTCGAAACGCCGCAGCGCCTTGAAGAACGGTGGCAGCAGGGCGTCCTGGTAGGCACGCGCGGCGGAGGCGATCCGCCCCGCGAGGAACACGGGGGTGTCCTCCAGCGGCCACACATAGCCCACCACCGTCTGGGACACCCACAGCGGCAGCTCGCACACCCCCTCCCCCGCCATGACCAGGAACACCGGCAGTTCACGGAACCGGCGCCCGATGCGGCGCAGCACCGTCGCGCCCCCCGGTTCGTCCTCTCCCGTCCCGGACCGCAGGTCCCAGGCGACGACCGCGGCGGACACACCGGCCTCCGTGCGCAGCACCGCCTCGGCGTCGGCGGCGCTCACCGCCCACCGCACCCGCAGGCCGCCCGCCCGGATCTCCTCCGCGATCCGCGCCCACTGCCCGGCCGCCGCGCCCCCGTCCTCCGGACGCTCCGCCACCGCCATCAACACCGTGCCGCCGGCCATGCCGCCCCCCTTCCCCGGTGGCCTGCGCCACCTCCGGCCAGTGTTGGCGCTCCCCCTCCCCGGCAGCGGTCCCGGCTCGCGTAAACCACCCCAAGGGGGTATGACCCGCCTCGCTCCCTTGACGCGTCGCCGCCCCGCCCACATCCCGCCCGACGGTGATCGCATACGATCCCGGGATGAGAGACGAGTTGCTCCGCCTCACGGTCCTGGGGTGCGCGACGCCCTACCCGAGCGCGGACAACCCGTGCTCCGGTTACCTGGTGTCGAGCGGGGAGACCCGGATCTGGATGGACGCGGGCAGCGGGACGCTCGGCCCGCTCCAGCGCCATGTGCGGCTGGACCGGCTCGACGCGATCTGGATCTCGCACCTGCACGCCGATCACAGCGCGGACCTGCTCACCGCCTACTACGGTGCCCTGTACGCGGACATCCGCCTCGCCGCGCCCATCCCTCTCTACGGCCCGCCCGGCATCGCCGACCGGCTGGCCGGCTTCCTCACCAACACTCCGGCTCGCAGCCCCATCGAGTCCGCGTTCGCCGTCACCGAGTTGTACGACGGGCACCAGGCAGCCATCGGCTCGCTCCGGCTGACCAGCCGGGCGGTGTCCCACGGCATCCCGGCGTTCGCCGTGCGCGTCGAGGCGGCGGGCGGGTCGCTGGTGTACTCCGGGGACACCGCGCCGTGCCCGAGCCTGACGGAGCTGGCCGAGGGCTGCGACGTACTGCTGTGCGAGGCGGAGAGCGCGCAGGCACCGGCCGACGGCGAGCAGGTGCACCACACGCCCGAGGACACCGGCGACACGGCCCGCGCGGCCGGGGCGGGCCGGCTGATCGTCACGCACGTCGGCCGCTCGCTCACCCCGCGGCAGGCGGTGGCACGGGCCGCCGCGCGGTTCGGCGGGCCCATCGACCACGCCGCCCCTGACGCCACCTTCACGATCGGCCGGCGCCCCTCGGCCGACTGATCCGGCGGAGTCCGAGCACGGCCGGGTCCGGCTCCCGGGCCGGTCCCCGTCGGCCCGGCTCCCCGCGGCGCGGGCACCGCCCCTGCCGGGACACCGGTGGTTTCGCCGATGGCAGCCCCTGGCGTTACGCGGAGACTGCGGTCGGCCCACTGGCACACCTCTTCCGGAGGCATCCCGTGCACATATTCGCCCGGTTGACTCGGCGGTCCGTCACCGCCACCGCTCTGGGGACGCTGCTCTGCGGCGCCCTCCTGGGCACCCCGCTGGCCGCCCCGGCCAGCGCCTCCTCCGCCGCGGCCGCGGCCGCGAACCCCACGATCACGGTTCCGCCGGCCGGCAGCCGCGGCTTCCCGTTCCTCGCCGCGGCCGAGGACCTCGGCTCGTTCGGCTACACCGAGAGCGAGTACTTCTTCTCGGGCACCGCCACCTCCTACGCCAAGTCCAACCTGTGGGCCTCGGACGGCCGCTGGAACGTCCGCGCGTCCGGCACCGCCGCGTACAAGAGCCGCATGCTGGTGCGCCGCCCCGCCGACCCGGCGAAGTTCAACGGCACGGTCGTCGTGGAGTGGCTCAACGTCAGCGGCCAGATCGAACTCTCCCCCGACTACTGGTTCCAGCGGGAGGAACTGCTGCGCCAGGGCTACGCCTGGGTCGGCGTCTCCGCCCAGTCCGTCGGCGTCAACGGCGGGCTCGGCGACATCAAGGGCCTCAAAGGCTGGGACCCCGCCCGGTACGGCACCCTGGTCCATCCCGGCGACGCCTTCGCGTACGACATCTTCTCGCAGGCGGGCCAGGCGCTGCGCAGCCCGAACGGACCCGATCCGCTCGGCGGGCTCCCGGTGCGCACGGTGCTCGCCGACGGCGAGTCGCAGTCGGCGGGCTTCATGACGACGTACGCCAACGCCGTCCAGCCGGTGTCCAAGGTCTACGACGGCTTCATGGTGCACAGCAACAGCGCGGTCGCCGCCCCGATCAGCGGTGAGCTCGCCGACACCCTGCTGATGCCCAACCCGTCCCGGATCAGGACGGATCTGCCGGTACCCACGTTCGTGGTCCTCACCGAGACCGACGTGCCCGGCGCCGCGATCGCACGGCAGCCGGACACCAGCAGTGTCGTGCACTGGGAACTGGCCGGCACCGCGCACGGCGACCAGTGGGCGTACGACCTCGGCCAGCCCACCGTGGTGAAGTCGGCGGGCTCGGCCGCACCGTCGGCCGACTGCGCCGGCGGTTCCGCGCCGTTCAACGACGGCCCCGGCCACTGGGCGATGAACGCCGCGCTGCGCCACCTGGCCTCCTGGGCCCGCGGCGGGGCCCGGCCGCCCAGCGGTCAGCCGCTGAGCACCGTACTGCGCGACCCCGCCACCGGCCTGGCCACCGGCGGTGTGCGCCTGCCGGACGTCACCGTGCCCACCCGTACCCTCACCGGCTTGCGCGACACCACCGACAGCGGCGTGTTCTGCGGTCTGTACGGCGCCCGCGACCCGTGGAACGGTGACAGCGACCCGTGGGACCGGCACAACGACGGCGACCCGTCCGACCCGAACTTCCCGCTCACCGCGGAACCGGACCTCAGCCGCCTCTACCCCACCCACACCGACTACGTGAACAAGGTGCGCACGGCCGCGCAGAACTCCGTCACCGCCGGATACCTCCTGCCCGAGGACGCCACGGCGATCGTCACCGCCGCCCAGGACTCGGACATCGGCGGCTGACCCACCGCCCGGCCACCACCCCGGCGCACCCGGGCCGCACGGGCCACCAGCCCCCGGCCCGGGTCCTCGCCACCGCCCGCCTGTCACCGCCGGCGGGCCGTCGGCTTCCCTGAGGTGCCTCGCGGTTCAGGTCCTCACGCCTGCCACCGCGCCGAGTCGCAGAAGCGGTCGTCACCGGAGCCGGAACCGTCGTGATCGAGACAGACCCGGAAGGTGTAGTAGTCGCCGTCGCCGAGGTTGTACCGGCCGCCGTCGTCGGCGCTGCGCTCGGCGCAGTTGCCGTTGCCGCTGGCACGGAACGCGTAGCGGGTGCTTCCGCTGGAGTCGATGACGTAGGCGACCGCACTCCAGCCGTCCGCCTGGATGTCACATACCTCGGCCCGGTCACCGTCGCTGTCGAACGAGAGCTTGCCGCCCGGGTTGCCGTCGTCGGTCTTCATCTCGTAACCGGCGGCCCGGGCGCCCGTGGCCACGGCCACACAGACGGCGAGGGCCGAGGCCGTGACACCACCGGCCTTGAGCATGCTCCTGATACGCATCGATCTCCGCCTTTCCTGCCGAGAACCCGTCGTCGGCGGGGCCGGCACGGCCCGGGGGCCCTGTCCGCACCCGCCCTCACCCATGTCCGACGAAACAGGCCGGCGAAGTGTGAAGGCTCCCGCCCCCGCACAGGGCCCGGACGGCAGCGGTGCGCGCGAAGGCGGTGGGGCCCCGGCTCCGTGTCGGAGTCGGGGCCCCACCGCTGTCGTGCGGGCACGTCCGCGCCGCTACTTCCCGGACCGGTCCCGCTTCTTCGCGCTGCGGGTCCGCCAGACGCCGATCAGCGCGCAGCCGATGACGATCAGGACGATGGTGACCACTCCGGTCGGCCAGAAGCTGCCGTCACCCTCCGCGGCCAGGTAGAGATTCTCCACGTCTCGGTCCTTCCTTCCTCTCGTCGAGCGTCTATGTCCAGTCCCATCCGCCGATGGCCGCGCCACCGACGTAGCTTCCCGCCTCGTAGCCGATGTCGACGGCGGTGGCGGTCTTGCCGACCGCTCCCACGGCCTTCATGGCCACCCCGACTCCCCCGCTGGCCGCGCTGAGGATTCCGGTGGCGGCGACCTGGCCCGCCGAGTCGCCCTCCAGGATTCCTCCGGCGACGCCGAGGCCGGTGCTCAGTGCCGCCGCGCCGACGGCCACTCCGAGCCCGCCGACGGGTGCCATGGCCGCCACGCCCACCGCGGTGCCCGCGATGCTCAGGGCGTTGCCCCAGCCCTCCTTGTCGAGCCCGAGGAAGTCCAGGCCGCTCGGGTCGAAGTGGTTGACGGGGTCACCGGCGGCGTACGCGTAGGGGTTGCCCTCCTTGCCGGACGGGTCGGGCTGGGTGAAGCGGCCGAGCTGGGGGTCGTAGTAGCGGGCGCCCATCTTGTAGAGGCCGCTGGGGTCGAGGTAGGTGCTGGTGTAGCGGTAGGGCTGGTCGGTGCCGGTGGTGGTGCGGGCCTCACCGTAGGGGCCGTAGCCGTAGGTGGCCGTGCGCTTGCCCGACGCGTCGACGAGGCCGATGACGCTGCCCTGCACGTCGGTGAGGTAGTACTGGCTCGCCCCGCCGGTGGTCATGGCGGTCAGAGTGCCCGAGGGTTCGCGGACGAAACCGGTGGTGTTCTCCCGGGTCATGCCGGTCGCGGCGTTGGTGAAGGCCGAACTGCCCCGGGTGAGGCGGTCGTTGTTGTCCGTCCCGGCGTAGGTGTACCGCGCCGCGGTGCCGGCCGCCGTCAGGTCGGACATCTGGGTGAAGGGGGTCCACTGGCCGTTCGTGCGGGTGCCGGTGGGCGAGGCGGCGGAGGTTTCGTTGCCGTCGCCGTCGTAGGAGAAGTTCGTGTTGCCGTCGAGGGAGGTCAGTTCGTTGGCGTTGTCGTACTCCCGGACGGACTGGGCGTTGTCGCAGGCGGGCAGGCTGGTGCCGGTGGAGCGGCCGGTGATGTTGCCGGCCTTGTCGTAGCAGTAGGCCCAGCCGGCGGTGGTGGAGCCGTTCTTGGTCTCCACCGCCTTGGTCAGGCGGCCCTGGGAGCTGTAGGTGTAGGCGAGGGCGGCGCCGTCCGTGGTCCGCTTGTAGATCTTGTCGCTGTCCTTGCCGGACTTGTTGTAGTCGTAGGTGATCGTGGACAGGACGGTGGAGCCGTTCTTGACCTCGATCTTCTGGGCGCGGCTGGACTTGTCGTAGTCCGTCGTCTGCACGGTGCCGCCGGGGTACGTGGTGGTGGTGCGGTCGCCGTTCTTGTCGTAGTCGTAGGTGGTCCGGGCGCCGCCCGGCTGGGTGAGGGCGGTGAGCTGGTTGGCGTCGTCGTAGTCGTAGGTGACGGTGCCGCCCGCGTCGGTGGCGGTCTTGACGTTGCCCGCGGCGTCGTAGGTCACCGAGGTACCGCCGCCGGCGGGCAGGGTGCGGGTGCGCTCGCGGCTCTGCTCGTCGTAGGTGTAGCCGCTGACGCCGGCGGGGGTGGTGCGGGTGATGATGTTGCCGTCGGCGTCGTAGGTGAAGGCGGCGGTCCTGCCGTCGCCGGTCTGGCTCTTGAGCCGGTCGCGCCGGTCGTAGGCGTAGACCGTCTCGACACCGCGGCCGTCGGTGACGGTCTCGGGGCGGCCCAGGGCGTCATAGGTGTACGTCACGTCGCCCTGCGCGGAGGGCCGGTCGACCTTGACCAGGTTGCCCCGGGTGTCATAGCTGAAGGAGGTCTTGTTGCCTTCGGGGTCGGTGGCCGCGCACCGCTGGCCGGGCAGTCCGCCGCAGTCCATGGTGCCGGACTCGGGGTTGTAGTCGTAGCTCCACTTGGCGCCGTCGGAGCCGTCCGTGGTGTCCGTCTGCGAGGTCATGTTGCCCGAGGTGTCGTACCCGTTGGTGACCTTCTCGCTGCTGGCGGAGGTCAGGGTCTCGGGGTAGTGGCCGCCGGCCTTCTGGGTCCAGGCCATCGTGGCCTGGGCGCCGGTGGGCTGGGTGGCGGTCTTGGGGTTGAAGGCGTCGTCGTACTCGAACTTCACGGTGTTGCCCGGGGTCGTGCCCACGCCCATGCCGTCGACGGCGCTGGTGACGTTGTTGTCCGGCCCCCAGGTCTTGGAGCGTTCCCGGCCCAGGGGGTCGGTGGTCTTGGTGACGCGCCAGCGGGAGTCCACCGTCTTCTGGGTGTTCTTGCCGCGGGGGTCGGTGATGCGGACGACGCCCTCGGCCTCGCTGCCGGGCTGCGGCAGGATGTAGCGGAAGGCGGTGGTGGCGCCGGTGCCGGCGGTCTTGTCGACCACCCGGGTGATCGAGGCCAGCCGGTTGGTGTCCCAGGTGAAGCGGGTTTCGCGGCCCTCGGGGGTGGTCGCCCTGGTCATGCGGTGCGAGGTGTCGTACTCGAAGACGGTCGTCTTGCCGTCGGTGTCGGTGAACGTCTTCAGGTCCTGCCCGGACCATGTGTAGGACGCGAACCGGCCCGTGTTGTCGGTGACCTTGGTGATCTGCTGGCCGTCGTTGGCGAAGGTCAGGGTGCGCCCGGAGGCGGCGGTGATCTTCGAGGTGAAGGCGCCGGAGTACGTGATGGTGGTGGCGTTGCCGTTCTTGTCCTCGACCTTGCTCACCCGGGCGTCACCGGTCGTGCCGGACCGGGAGAACGTCGTCTTCTGCCCGTTCTTGCGCGACGTGAGGGTGAAGGACTTCTTGTCCGAGGACTCGGTCAGGTCCTGCTTGTAGCCGGGCGCCGGGGTGAACTCGGAGCCGTCCCGCTCGAACACGGCGATCGTGCTGGAGGGGCCCTGCACATAGACCGACGTCGTGTTCGGCTCGTGGATCAGGTAGTCGCTGCCGGTCGTGGCCTTCCAACTGGTGTTCAGGCCGTTGTAGGCGTGCCCCAGGGACAGGCCCGGTCCCGCGTCGGCGATGTCGAAGGCGTTCACGGAGACGAGCAGGTTGCCGTTGCCGTAGTTGAGCTGTGCGCCCACCGAGTCCGACAGCGGGGCCTTGAAGAACTCCGACCAGGGGACCTGGCCGAGGCCCAGGCCCTGGAAGGTGGACTGCAGGATGCCGGCCGTCACCAGCTTGCGGTCCTTGCCCGCCGTACCGATGGGTGTGCTCGCGGGGGCCTTGGTGCGGCCCACCGGTGACGCGGCGTCCGGTGGCGGGGACGGTTCGCTGACCGGCGAGGCCAGCGCCTGGGCCGGCAGCAGCGCGACCAGCAGGGCCGAGCCCGCGGCCACGGCGACCACGGCGGTGGCGGCGGAACGTCTGGCGCGTCCGGTCCGCGGGTTCTTGGGCATGACGAAGTGCACGAGGGACTCTCCTCGGAGATCGGAAAGGGGTGCTCGGGGCAGGGTGACGCGGGAGCGGGACCCGGCGGGTGGCAGCCGGTGGACGACTGCCACCCGCGGTCGTTCCGTTGCCCGCGCCGCTGCCGGGCGGCGTCGGGACGGCGCGGCAGTACGGCGCCGCGCCGGCGCGGGTCCGGCCGGCGCGGGGCGCGGTGCGGGGCGCGGGCAGGCCGGCGGCGTCAGGCCGTCAGCAGCGCTTGGACGTCCTGGCGGCGTAGGTGCCCTGCTCGCCGGCGACGGTCAGCGCGCCGTCGCCGGAGGTGCAGTCGTCGACGGTGTCGGCGCCGTTGCCCCAGAACTCCTGGTTGTGCGTGGCGAATTCGTAGCGGGCGCCGAGGAGTGCCTCACGGTCGTAGGACCAGACGCCGACCTGGAGGTCGAAGTCGATGTTCTTGTCCAGGAAGGACTTCCACACCCATACGTAGCCGTAGTTCTCGTCGCACTGGGGCGAGTAGAACTGCTTGACCGAGGCGATCGTCTCCGTGCCCCGGTACGCGTAGGAGGTCGTGCCGATCTGGTAGGCGTCCGAGCACACACCGGCGGCCTGGGCCCGTGCGGTCAGCGGGTTGCCCGCTTCCGAGGGCTCCGCCGAGGCGAGCGGCCGGGCGGCGGGAGCGGGGCTCGGGCCCGTACCCGCGGACGCGGTGCCCGCGCCCGCCAACGTCAGGGCCACGGCGCCGGACGCGGCAACCGCGCACACGGTCGATCTCAGCTTCTTCCGGGCACGCGAAAGGTGCGCACCTTCAGTGCGTCGCATCAAGGTTTTCCCCCCACGGGAAGACAGACCTCGCAGACCCCAGCGGTCACGAAGTAGACACAACCTGTCACAGGAGACACACAAGTTGGCGGAGCTGCCCTCGAAGTCATGATCCACACGGGCAGGAATAAGCCCCTCCCCTTGAGGTGCGAAACCTCTTCGCATGCGGACGAACCATCCTTCTGGCAGCAAGGAAGTCACGTGTAGTACGCACATACGTGGCGGAAAGCCGACGGGGAGTCAGCCGAGGGTGAGGGTCCGCTGTGCGGTGACGGCACGGGAGGAGCGTGCCGTCGCGAAGGTGTAGCCACCTGGGACGAGTGTCGTCGCTCCCGACCTCCGGACGGTGAGGTCCTGGACCGGGATCGTCAGGCCGAGCCGCTTCGTGCCGCCCGCGGGGAGGGTGACCTTCTGGAAGGCGACCAGGCGGCGCGGTTCCGCCGCGGCCGAGGCGGGGATGAGGGACTGCCGAAGAACTCGGTCTCGGCGACGTAGGTCGTCCGCCCGATGCGCCGATGCGGTCGGCCTGCCGGATGCGGCCCGGGAAATTGTGGTGGGTGCCGGGCGCCGTCCCGCGAACCCGTGCTGGGGTCAGACGCCGTCCTTGTGGCCGTTCGCGGCGAGCAGTTGCTCCATGCTCTTGTGGGCGGGGGCGGCTTTGGCGTTGCTCCCGTCGTGGAAGAGCCTGAGGTACTGGAAGAGGACGCGCACGCATGTGTCGCGCTTGTCGTACTCCGCGTTGCCGACGAGGCGGAAGTCCTCGGAGATCTCCAGCGTCCGCCCGTCCGGACCGGTGTAGAGGGGGTGCCAGATCATCTGGACGTTCGGGTTGAGCCGCTGGACCAGCCGCAGCTCCGGGACCTCCAGCCGGATGAGGATGCTGTCGGGATCGTAGGCCCGCACGAAGATGTGCACCGGGCCGGTGGCCAGCGACACGAACGCCTTGGACAGGATGCTCCACATCGGCCCGGTCAGCTTCCAGTCCGGATGCAGTTCCAGGACGTTGAGCACGCTGCCGATCCGGGTCCGCGCCAGCGGTGTGTGGCCCTTCGCGTGCGCGTAGTCGTTGACCTCGATGCCGCCGGCCCACAGGGCCATGGTGGGCGTCTTGATCTCCAGGTGCTTGGTCATGAGCTTGACGAACTCCTGGTACCACGTGTTCGTCGCACGGATCTCGCGCTGCTTCTGGCGGTCGCCCGTCCTCGCCGCCGCCTCGGCGTTCAGCGCGCCCTGTGAGTCGATCCCACCGAGCAGCAGTTGCCACGCGTCGTCGGCTTCGGCCTGGGGAATGCCCGCGGCCTCGGTCAGCTTCTGGTAGGTGTCCCACTCGGGGTGTTCCGTGGGCCTCGTGGCGTAGTGCTCTTTCAAGGCGTCGGCCGGCTTGCGCTGCACCCAGCGGGTCACCGCCGCGTTCCCCGCCTGCTGCTGAAGAGCGGCCAGGCCCGTGGGCGGCGCCCCACGCCGGGCAGCGGTCCGGGGCGCCGGCCGCGGCTCCGTCGCTCTGCGTAACTCGTGCACGCTCTTTCCCCACCCCTCCCGATCGACGCCACGGAGCCTAGAACGGCGGCCACGACAGGGCGATGTACAGGAGGGCAGCCTCGAAGGCACATCACCGAAAGTGACTGTCCCGCTGCCACCACCAGGGGTGTCACGCACCCCGCTCCGGCTGTCACGCCGGGGTGTCACTCGCCCGCCCTGCCCGCGGGACCGCGTGCGGGGGTCAGAAGCTGCGCGGAGTCACCAGGCCGGATTCGTGGGCGAGGACCACGAGCCGGGCGCGGTCGCGGGCGTGGAGCTTGGCCATGGCCCCGTTGATGTGGGTCCTGGCAGTCGCCGGGGTGATGACCAGGCGGTCGGCGATCCCCTCGTCGGACAGACCGTGCGCGGCCAGGGCGACCGCCTCTCGTTCGCGGCCGGTCAGTTCCTCCGGCCCGCCGCCGATGCGGGCGGGCGGCGGCCGGGTCCGTCCGTCCTACTCGATGTCCTTGGCGGAGTGCCGGGGCGTCTTCTTGTCGCCCTCGTCCGCACGCCGGGCGGGAGCGGTCCGGGAGCCCAGGAGCCGGGCGACGGCGTTGTTGCCCGCCGAGCTCTGCAAGGAGAGCGTCCGGGACACCGCGGTGGGGTCGGTCGCCCGCTGTACGGCGCCGAGTGCCGAACCGCCGAGCCGGGTGGTGAGGGAGGGGGCCGTATCGGCGCCCGCGGCGAACGCGGCTCCGTCGGCTGCGGCCGTCCGCTCGGAACTCTGTCCGGGGGCGGTGACGCGGACTCCGGCACCGTTGTCGTTGCCTGTTTCCCGGTCTCCTCTCAAGTTCTTGTCGACGTGCCCGAGTTCGTGGCCCAGGACCTCCCGGTCGGCGGCCGCGCCCCGGCCCAGGAAGACGTGGGTTCCCACCGTCATGGCCTGTGCGCCGAGCGCCTCGGTCGCACGCTGGGCGAGGGGGTCGTCGTGGATGCGGGCCGGGGAGAAGTCGTTCCGGTAGAAGGAGTCCGCCTCGGCACGCAAGGCCCCGGACAGGGGCCGGCTCGGCGAGGACAGGGCGGAGTTCAGCAGCGCGCTCTGCGTGGCGGGATCGGGACCCCCGGTACCGCCGTGGCCGCACCCGGCGTCGTGGACGTGCTGGTCGCCGGCGGCGGCCGTGGGGCCTGCCAGACGCTGGATCGATGTGAGGTCCGCAGAGGTCAGCGGATGCGGCGCGGGCGCACTCCGGGAGGGAACCCCCCGGCGGTCACCCGGACTTGTGCCGTCTGTTTCTTCCGATCGCGACCGCATGCGGTCCCACTTCCTGAGTCTGAACGGAGTTTGGCTCTCCGTCCATCTCTGCACTCGTGAAGCGGCGACGCCAGGGACCGGGAGGCGCCGACACAGGCAGAGATTCTGCCCTCGCGTGCCCGTCACACCGGTTCTTCACGGCCGACGGCGGGGGCGCCGGAGGCCACTTGCACGGCAAAAACGCAACTTCGACATGGGGCCGCGACGGCAGCTACCTTCACCTGGCCGTCGGTGGTCGCACCCGGGTCTGTCCGAGCTGAGCCACCCGCGGCGGCGCGAGGCGGTCACACCGCACCAACACCCGTCCCCATGCCTGTGCCACCGGACCGGGTCCACGCCAGGCACCCCGACCAGGGAGAGACGCATGCCCCAGCTTGCTCTGTACACGTTCGGCGTCCTGAAGTCCCCCCTTTCCGATCCCGCGCCGCTCACCCGCGAGTTCTACGCCGTCGGGGAGACCGTCTACCGGAGGATCAGCCGGCATCCCGGCTACCTCGGGCACGCCGAAGCGGCGGACGGTGTCCGGGGCTCGCTCTTCGAGGCGGACTGGGGCGCGTGGGGAGAGTTCGCCGTACCGGCCTGGTACGGCAAGGGCCGTACGGCGGAGACCACCGCCCTGGCCGCGACCCTCTCGCTCTGGACCGGTCTGCGTCCCGCCTTCGACGCCGTCTACACCGGCCGGCACCGTGAGGCGCTGAACCGGCGTCACGACTGGTTCGAGAGGACCGGACACCCCAACTACGTGTTCTGGTGGGCCTCCGACGATGTGACACCCACCTGGCGGGACGGGGTCTCCAGGCTGGAACACCTCCACGACCACGGCTCCACGCCGCACGCCTTCACCTTCCGCCACCCGTTCGCCCCGGACGGGACTCCGGCCGGGAGCGCGGGCGTCGGGCCGGAGCGCGGCCGAGTTCGCCGACAGGGGCGTCCGCACGACGGCCGGTGACCGGGCCCGCGGCACGGAGATCCGCCCACGCGTCCGGCGAGCCGCGCCTGGTGGCCGAGTCCTCCGCGCGGCGCAGCGGTGGCCTCGCGCTGGACGGCGCGGGGGCGGCATACGTCGGTGGCAACTTCTCCCCGCTCGGCGTCACGCTGGACAGCGTCCATGAGGTCGTCTACGTGAGCGCCTGCGAGGGCCAGTTGTGGCGGTTCTCGCTGCGGGTCCTCCAGAGCCCCGAGCCGATCGAGATCAGGACAGGGGTGTAGGGGCGCCGCCCGGTGGGCGGCTCGGATCACACCGTGAGCTTGACCGCCTCGATCCACGATTCGTTGTCGTGGGTGCCGGCGTAGGTGAAGTCGTACCCGGTCCCCGGTTCGTCGCACAGCAGGCCGATCCAGGCGTCGTCGTGGACGTAGGCGTTCTGACAGACGGCACCGGCGCCGGCGTCGACGTTGATGGTGAAGCCCAGCATGTTCGGGGCTCCGTCCTTCGTGCTGCCGACGTAGTTGTCGACGCCGTCCGCGGCGTTCGACCACGGGTCGGGGAAGTGTCCCTCGCCGTTGGTCGACGCGGGGTCGTGGACGTAGGCGCCACCGGAAGTGCCCTTGGAGCCGGACACGGCGATGTTGACGGCTCTGAGCGGCGTCCCTCCGCCCGGCTCACCCGCCGTGTCGCCGTCGCACGCGACGTCGGACCAGCCCTTGCCGGCCGCGTAGACCCGGTAGCAGATGTGCGGTTCGCCCGGGTTGTCCGCGGCCAGTTGCTGGACGACGGTAGCCGCGGTCTTCTCCGGTGCCTTCTTCTCCTTCTCCTTCTCCTGCTCGGCACCGCCGCCCCCGCCCCCGTCCCCGGCGCCCGCCCCGGCGCCGGCTCCGTCCGCCCTCGGTGCCCGGGTGGCGGCCGGAGGTACGGAGGCTTCGGCGGACGGGGCCTTCGGCAGCTCGGTGGCCGCCGGGGCGGACGAGGGCGGCAGGGTGCTGACGTCGGCGACCTGGGCCTGCGCGGTGGCGGCACTGCGGACCTGGGGCTTGTAGGCGAGCCACAGCGTCAGGAAGGTGATCGCCAGCGCCATGAACACACCGAGGAAGGCCAGCAGCCAGCGCGGCAGAAGGCCCCGCTGCACATACGTCCCCTCCACACCCAGCGGCGTCACGCCCGACCGCTGCACCGCCAGGGTGTAGGGCCGCTGTTCGGCCGACCCGAACCAGATGATCTGCCGTGGCTTCAGCGTGGTCCGTACGAACGCCGCCCGGCCCGGTTCGATCTGCACATTGCCGGGACGGATGTCGTACGACAACTGGTCGCCGTTGTCGCTGCCGCTCACCGACGCGGTCACTTTGGTGTTGCCGAGGTTGTCCACGGCCAGTTTCGGACGGCCCCGGAAACGGCCCTTCACCGTCGGCGGCACCAATTCCGCCCGGACTTCGGTGAACGGCGTGATGGTGAGGTTGCCCTCCGGGACCGTCGTCGCCTCGGGGTGTTCCGTCGGCGTGATCCGTACCGCGTACGGGTTCGGCCCCGCCGTCGCGTCCGGCGAACGCGGCGGCGCGAAGGTCAGGTCCACCGAGCCCGTCGTCCCCGGATACAACCGCAGCGACTGCGGCTCGACGACGGTCCAGGGCGCGGCCGGGCCGACCACCTCGAAGCGGTACTCGTCCACCACGTCACCGGTGTTGCGCAGCCGCAGCCGCACAGTCGTCCTACCGCCCGGGTCCACGGTCGCGGAGGCGGGCTCAAGAGAAGTCCAGAGGCTCACTCCCGGACGCTAAACGCGACGATGACGCCAAGTCAGGAAGCCATCGGGCACGTTCGGTGCCCGAACAGGCAGGAACGGCTGCCCATGCTCGGGCGGAGCGTCGGCGGCTGGGCATCGTCGCGTCGAGGCCCGGATCGGACCCCGAGGAACCGGAGGCGGGCCCCGGAGCCGGGTCCCGGAGAGGATCGGCCGACGGTTCGGCGTCGGCCCGGCGCCGGGACCGGCGCGGTGGAAACGGCGCCCGGGGGGCGTCGCCCGTCCCAACAGGCACTTGTTCGTTCCTGCGGAAAACGTTGGTTTTCGTCCGGGCACCCCCCTGTTGACGCGCTCAAGACAACGCCCCTACGTTCCGAGGAAAGCGCTTGCTGTCGAGTGAGCCGACATCTGCTCAGCACAGCCCCGGTAAGAGCACCCTCTTCGGCGTATCCGAATGACGGTACAGAAAGGGCTATCCCTCCATGCGATTATTCAGACGCCGTGCGTCCCGAGCCGGACTGATCGCCGCCGCGCTGATCGTCTCCGTCCTCGCCACCACCCCGCCGGCCGGCGCCCTCCCCGCCTCGGCTGTCTCCCCCTCCTCCCCCGCGCCCGCCTCCGCCTCCGCCTCCGCCGACGGATTCGCGTCCGTCGGCGCACTCGGACAGAACGGGACCACCGGTGGCGCGGGCGGCGCGGTGGTCACGGCGACCACCGCCGCGCAGTTCCTCGACTACATCTCCCGCCCCGAACCCCTGACCGTGCAGGTCAGCGGCACGATCACGCTGCCCGTCGGCTCCAGCGACGGCATGCACCCGGTCGCCTCGGACAAGACCGTCCTCGGCCTGGGCGGCACCGCCCGACTGACCGGCGGAGGCCTGCGCATCGGCCTGCCGGTCAGCGACCGGGTGACCTCGCCTCCCGCCGACGCGGTGCACAACGTCATCATCCGCAACCTGTCCTTCGACGGGGCCACGGACGACCTGATCAACATCCAGATGTTCTCGCACCACATCTGGATCGACCACAACGACTTCTCGAACGGCGACGACGGCGCCGTGGACATCAAGCGCGGCTCGGACTTCGTCACCGTCTCCTGGAACCGCTTCCACGACCACGACAAGACCCTGCTGCTCGGGCACGACGACGACAACGCCGCCCAGGACCGCGGACGGCTGCGCGTCACCTACCACCACAACTACTTCGACGCCTCCGACCAGCGCAATCCGCGGGTGCGGTTCGCCGAGCCGGTGCACGTCTACAACAACTACTACCGCGACAACAGTTACGGCGTCGCCTCCACCATGGACGCCGGTGTGGTGCTGGAGGGCAACTACTTCTTCAGCGTCAACAACCCGGCCCGCGTGGACTTCAGCGGTGATCTCGGCCGCCTGGTCGCCCGCGACAACGTCCTCGTCGACTGCAACCACCCCGTCGAGACGCGGGGCCCGGTCGTCGAGCCGCGCACGTACTACGCCTACACCCCGCACCGGGCGGCCGAGGTCCCGGACGTCGTCCCGGCCGGGGCCGGACCCGGCAGGATCTGAGGGACGGAGCCGACGATGAGCGACCTTCCTCCCCTCAGCCGCCGAGCCCTGCTCACGAGCGCGGCCACCGCTGCCTTCGCCGCCCTGCCGGCCACCGGAGCGCACGGCCGTACGCCGGCCGCCTCCCGCACGTCAGCACGTCGGGCCACCGTGGCGGCGCGGACCGCCGACGGCTTCGCGGGCGTCCCCGCACTGGGCCTGTCCGGCACCACCGGGGGCGCCGGCGGTCCGGTGGTCACGGTCACCGACCCCGACACGTTCCTGGACTACTGCGACCGCAACGAGCCCTACGTCATCCAGGTCGCCGGCACTCTGCGGATCAGCAGCAAGCAGGGCCTGCGCTCGAACAAGACCGTCGTCGGGCTGGGCACCGACGCCGAGATCACCGGCGGCGGCCTGGATATGTACCGCAGACAGAACGTGATCATCCAGAACCTGCGGTTCACCGGCGCCGACGACGACGCCCTCAGCATCCAGCAGTCCTCGCACCACATCTGGATCGACCACTGCACCTTCAGTGCCGGCGCGGACGGCCTGATCGACATCGTGCGCGGCGCGGACTGCGTCACCGTGTCCTGGAACCACTTCCACGACCACAGCAAGACCATGCTGATCGGCCACTCGGACGCCAACGGCGCTCAGGACCGGGGGAAGCTGCGGATCAGCTTCCACCACAACTTCTTCGACGGCACGGCCCAGCGCCACCCGCGCGTCCGCTTCGGCGAACCCGTGCACGTCTACAACAACTACTACCGGAACAACACCCTCTACGGCGTGGCGTCCACCGAGGACGCGGGCGTGCTGGTGGAGGGCAACTACTTCGAGGACGTCCCCCACCCGATCTACTCCGGCTACGACGAGAGCGGACCCGGCAGGGTGGTGGAACGGAACAACGTCTATGTGCGGTGCGGGACGCCCGAGACGCTGGGCACCGTGATCGAACCGCGCACCTTCTACCCGTACGTCCTCGACGCCCCCGCGGACCTCCCCGCCCTCGTGACCGCCGGCGCCGGCGCCGGCCGGATCTGAAGGAGCCCTCGTGTCAGAAGTGTCCCCGATCACCCGTCGCCGCCTGCTCGCGGGCACCGCCGCCACCGCGGCGGCCACCGCCCTGCCGGTGGTCGGCGCGGCCCCGCACGCCTGGTCCGCCACCGGCCCCGGACGGCTCGCCGCCATGGCGGCGCAGAGCGCCGACGGCTTCGCGAGCGTCAGCGCGTACGGTCTGACCGGCACCACAGGCGGTGCCGCCGGACCCACCGTGACCGTGAGCACCGGTACCCAGCTCGCCGACTACGTGGGCCGCAACTCCCCCTGCACCGTGCTGGTCTCCGGCCGGATCGAGATCGACGGCATGATCACCGTGGTGGCCGACAAATCGGTCCTCGGCATCGGCTCCACCGCCGAGATCACCGGCGGTGGTCTGCAACTCGGCTCCACCACCAGGCCCGGCAACAACGTCATCATCCGCAACATCCGCTTCACCCACGCCTCCGACGACTCCGTCAGCGTCACCAATCGCGCCCACCACGTGTGGATCGACCACTGCGACTTCTCGCAGGGGTACGACGGACTGCTCGACATCAAGCGGGAGTCGGACCTCGTCACCGTCTCCTGGAACCACTTCCACGACCACAGCAAGACGTGCCTGCTGGGCCACAGCGACAACTACACCGCCGACCGGGGCAAGCTGCGCGTGACGTACCACCACAACTTCTTCGACGGCACCGATCAGCGCCACCCGCGCGTCCGCTTCGCCGAGCCGGTGCACGTCTACAACAACCACTACCGCGCCAACCGGCTCTACGGCGTGGCCTCGACCGAGAACGCCGGCGTGCTGGTGGAGGGCAACTACTTCGAGAACGTCCCCCACCCGATCTACTCCGGCTACGACGACAGCGGACCCGGCAGGGTGGTCGAGCGCGACAACCTCTACGTCGGCTCCGGGGCACCCCAGACGCTGGGCACCGTGATCGAACCGCGCACCTTCTACCCGTACGTCCTCGACGCCCCGTCCGCCGTCCCCACCACCGTCCCGGCCGGCGTCGGCGTCGGCCGGATCGCCTGAGACCCAGGAGGCACACGATGCACCGCAGAAGCACCCTCCTCCTCGCGGCACTGGCCGCGCTGACCGGCACGGCCGCCACCCCCTCCCCCGGCACCACCGTCCCGGCCGTACTGGCGGAGCCGGCACCCGCCGGGTTCGCGAGCGTCGACGCGTGGGGGCAGAACGGCACCACCGGTGGCGCGGGCGGACCCACCGTGACCGTCTCCACCGCCGCCGACCTGATCGCCGCCGTCAAGGCCGACGGACCCCGGACCGTCCGCGTCAACGGCATGATCACGCTGCCCGCCGGGATGTACGACGTCAGCTCCGACAAGACGATCGTCGGCGTCGGCGCGAGCTCGGGCATCACCGGCGGGGGCCTCAACATCGGCCTCCCGGTGAACGACAGCGTCACCGCACCGCCCGCGAACGCCGTGCACAACGTCATCGTCCGCAACCTGACGTTCAAGAACGCCAGTGACGACTCCATCAACGTCCAGATGTTCTCGCACCACGTCTGGATCGACCACAACGACCTGTCCGCCGGATACGACGGGCTGCTCGACATCAAACGGGGCTCCAGCTACATCACCGTCTCCTGGAACCACACCCATCACCACGCCAAGAACATGCTGCTGGGCCACTCCGACAAGAACTCCGCCCAGGACACCGGCCGGTTGAAGGTGACCTACCACCACAACTGGTACGACCGCACCCCGCAGCGCAATCCGCGCACCCGCTTCGGCGACCCGGTGCACATCTACAACAACTACTTCTTCGACAACAGCGACACCGGCCCGGCCTGCAACGCGGACTCCGGCTGCTTCATCGAGGGCAACTACTTCGAGGACGTCGAGGAGCCCATGACCAACAGTTACTCGGGGCCCGAGGGCAGCATCGTCGAGCGGAACAACGTCTTCGCCGGCGACACCGGCGAACCGGTCACGGGCGGCAGCGTCGAGGACCCGGCGGACTACTACGACTACACGGTCGACGATCCGGGGACCGTCAAGGACGCCGTGACGCGCGGCGCGGGACCAGGCACCATCGGCCTCTGAACACCGCCCGGTACGGTCCGGAGCGAGACCGGACAGGGGCCGGCGGTCGAGGGATCACCGCAGTCCCGGCGGTGCCCGCTGACGCCGGCCCACAGGCTCAGTCGACGCAGAACTCGTTGCCCTCGATGTCCAGCATCGGGATGCACGCGTCATTGCCGTCGTACAGCGTCCGCACGTGTACCGCGCCGAGCGCGACCAGTCGCGCGCATTCGGCCTCGAGTACGGCGAGGCGTTCCTCGCCCACGAGTCCGGTGCCGACCCGCACATCGAGATGCACCCGGTTCTTGACCCGCTTCCCTTCGGGGACGCGCTGGAAGTAGAGCCGCGGGCCCACGCCCGAGGGGTCCACGCAGGCGAACCACGAACCGCGCTGCTCGGGAAGCTGCGAACGCGTGTAGTCCTCCCAGGTGTCGAACCCCTTCGGTGGCGGCGGCACGACGTACCCCAGCACCTCGCACCAGAAGCGTGCGAGCCGCTCGGGTTCCGCGCAGTCGAAGGTGACCTGGAATTTCTTGATCTCCGGCATCGGCGCACCGTACCAAGAGGACCGTCGGCCGGTCAGCCCGCCGCCGGGCCCGGCGGGACCTGTGCGCGCGTGAACCCGTGGCTCCGCTCCACCTTCGCCACGTGCAGGGTGTAGCTCCGGTACCACTCGGCCCGCCCGCGCTGCTGTGCCGCGCGGTGCTCGGCGTCGTTCCGCCACTCGGCGAGGGCCTCGGCGTCACGGAAGTACCCGACGGTGATGCCCAGCCCGCCAGGAGTCTGCGCGTGGTCCATCCCCAGGAAGCCGGGGATGTCCTTCACCAGTTCTTCCATGCGGGCGTTGGTCTCGCCGTAACCGCTCTGCTCCTGGGTGCGCACCGTGCTGAAGACGGCGACGTAGTAAGGGGGTTCGTACGCCTCGACGGGCGCGACAGGTGCTTCCGGGTGATCACTCATGGCGTCACCATAGGGCGGGTCGCGCCCGGTGATCCAGGGACCGGGTGCGTCCTCGGAGACTGCGGGAGGGGTCCCGTCACCCGTCTGGCACGGTACTCCCGCATGTGGTGCACCGTCTCAAGGTGCCCCACCGCACGGTCATCGACCACAACCGTCCGGCCCCGGAGCAGCCGTCTCGGCCGACCGGGGCCGTCGATCGAAGCGAGGCCCTATGAGAGGCATGTTCCACGCGCTGTTGGCGGGTGCGGCCGCCGTCGGAGTGTCGGGTGTGTTCCACCCGGTCGCGTCGGCCGCCGCCCCCGCTCCGCTGGAGGTCAAGAGCGTCACGGCGAGCGCCGATGACGGCAACGTCCCCGCCAACACCATCGACAACAATCTCAGCACCCGCTGGTCCGCCGAGGGCGACGGGGTGTCGATCCGCTACGACCTCGGCTCGGTGCGGACCGTAGGGTCGGTGTCGGTCGCCTGGCACCAGGGGGACAGGAGGAAGAGCACCTTCGACGTCCAACTGTCCGCGGACGGATCGTCGTGGAGCACGGTCGTGAACCGGAAGGCCAGCAGTGGCAGCACGCTCGAGCAGCAGAGCCACGACTTCGCCGACGCCCCCGCCCGCTACGTGCGGATCGTCGGCCACGGCAACACGTCCAACGACTGGACCAGCATCACCGAGACGGACATCTACGGGGCCGACGGCGGCGGAGACGATGGCGGCGGCTCCTGCGCGTACCCGGCCGACGTGCTGGACCTGACGAACTGGTACGTCGGGCTGCCGGTGGGCGAGGAGGAGTCCCCCACCAACGTCTATCAGCCCGAACTCGCCACGTACGCGAACGACCCCTGGTTCGTCGCCTCCGACGACTGCTCGGCCGTCCGGTTCCGGGCCCCGGTCAACGGGGTGACCACCAGCGGCTCCAGCAACCCCCGTTCGGAACTGCGGGAGATGACGGACTCCGGCCGGACCAAGGCGAGCTGGTCCTCCACGTCCGGCACTCACACGATGGTGATCGACCAGGCCATCACGGACGTTCCCGAGGAGCGGCCGTACGTCGTCGCCGGGCAGATCCACGACGCCGATGACGACGTCACCGTCTTCCGTCTGGAAGGCAGCAGGCTCTACATCACCGACGGCGACACATCGCATCACCACCTGGTGACGGACGACTACGAGCTGGGTACGAGGTTCCAGGCGAAGTTCGAGGTCAGCGACGGCAGGACCAAGGTCTACTACAACGGCGAGCTGCAGACCACGCTGTCGAAGGACTACTCCGGCGCCTACTTCAAGGCCGGCGCCTACACCCAGGCCAACTGCGGCAACTCGGACCCGTGCAGCGACGACAACTACGGCCAGGTGAAGATCTACGACCTGGACGTCACGCACGGCGACGGCGGCGACGGCGGCGACGTGGGCGGCGGGAACGGGACCGAGGCCGCCGAGCGGTACGGCTGGGGCACCCCGCTGCCCGTCTCCGACGAGTTCGACTACACCGGCGCGGTCGACCCCTCCAAGTGGGCAGTGCCCACGGGCGAGGTCGGCGGCACCGAGGGATGCTGGGAAGGGCACGCGGGGAACGGCCGCCGATGCGCCAAGAACAGCACCGTCGCCGACGGCCTGCTCACCATGCGCGGCGAGGCGAACGGCGATACGGGGTGGCTCAGGCAGCAGCGTGACGCCCAGTACGGCCGGTGGGAGATCCGTTCGCGTGCACGGAACACCGGCTCGGACGGCGGGCTCTACCATGTGCTGCACCTGATCTGGCCCTCCGCGGGCAACCGGCTGGAGAACGGGGAGTACGACTGGGTCGAGACCTCCGACCCCGCCGCGCAGTGCCTCACCGCCTTCCTGCACTACCCGAAGAGCCCGTCGGACGAGAAGGAGCACAACGACCTCTGCCCCGTGGACATGACGCAGTGGCACAACTTCGCGTTCGAGTGGTCGCCGGACGCGTTGGTCGGATACGTGGACGGCGTCGAGTGGTTCCGGGAGTCGGGCGGCGCGGACGCCGGCCGGGGGGACATCCAGACGATGCCCTCGGGACATCTGAACATCCAGCTCGACAACTTCACCGGCGGCAGCGGTCTGCGCCCGGCCGTGCTGGAGGTCGACTGGGTCCGGACGTACGGCATCGAGCCGGCGGGTGAGGACCCGACCGATCCCGGCGGCGGCTCGCCGGCCGAGGTCGTGGGCGTCTCGGCGAGTCCCGATGACGGCAACGTGCCCGCCAACACGCTGGACAACGATCTGAGCACCCGTTGGTCGTCCGAGGGCGACGGGGCGTGGGTCCGCTACGACCTGGGATCGGTGCGCACCGTCGGGTCGGTGTCGATCGCCTGGCACCAGGGGGACAGCAGGAAGAACACCTTCGATGTCCAGTTGTCCGAGGACGGGTCGTCGTGGAAGACCGTCCTGGCACGGACGACCAGCAGCGGCAGCACCCGTGAGCAGCAGGAGTACGACTTCGCCGACACCCCGGCCCGCTACGTGCGGATCGTCGGCCACGGCAACACCACCAACGACTGGACCAGCATCACCGAGACGGACATCTACGGGGCCGGCGGCGGCGGAGACGGCGGAGGGCCGGACCCCGGCCGCACGGTCCGCGTCGCCGACTCGGAGGCGCTGAAGGGCGCGTTCGCGGACGCGCGGGCCGGGGACCGCATCGTGCTCGCGGACGGCACCTACTCGATCGGCAGAATGACCGGCAGGAACGGAACGGCCGCCGAGCCCGTCACCGTCGTCGCCGAGAACCGCGGCAAGGCGCTGATCGACGACGGACAGTTGGAGGTGGCGAACTCCTCCTACGTCACCTTCGAGGGGCTGAAGTTCACGAACAGCGCCACACTGAAGATCACCAGCTCGAACAACATACGGCTGACCCGCAACCACTTCCGCCTGACCGAGGAATCCTCGCTGAAGTGGGTGATCGTCCAGGGCGCGAACAGCCACCACAACCGGATCGATCACAACCTGTTCGAGGAGAAGCACCAACTCGGGAACTTCATCACCATCGACGGCTCCGAGACCCAGCAGTCACAGCACGACCGCATCGACCACAACCGCTTCAGCGACATCGGCCCGCGAGCGGACAACGAGATGGAGGCCGTCCGGGTCGGCTGGAGCGGAATATCCCGGTCGAGCGGATTCACCGTCGTCGAGTCGAACCTGTTCGAGAACTGCGACGGTGACCCGGAGATCGTCTCGGTGAAGAGCAACGACAACGTCGTCCGCTACAACACCTTCCGTGCCTCCCAGGGCGTGCTGTCCCAGCGGCACGGGAACCGCGGCGAGTTCTACGGCAACTTCTTCCTCGGCCAGGGCAAGGCGGGGACCGGCGGAATCCGCCTCTACGGCCAGGACCACAAGGTCTACAACAACTACTTCGAGGGTCTGACCGGCAGCGGCTACGACGCCGCGCTGCAGATCGACGGCGGTGACGTGGACACCTCCGGCGCGCTGAGCGCGCACTGGCGTGTCTACCGGGCGACCGTCGTGAACAACACCTTCGTGAACAACGTGTCGAACATCGAGATCGGCGCCAACTACGGTCTCGCACCGGTCGACTCGGTCATCGCGGACAACGTCGTCACCGGCAGCCGGGGCAAGCTGATCAACGAAGTCAGGAAGCCCCAGGGCATGACCTACGCCGGGAACATCGCGTGGCCGACCGGATCGGCGACCCTCGGCGTGTCCGTACCCTCCGGCTCCGTCAGGGCGGTCGACCCGCTGCTCGCCTCCGACGGATCGCTGTACCGGCTCGGCGCGGAGAGCCCGGCGATCGACACCGGTACCGGCGGCCACGCCTTCGTGACCGACGACATGGACGGCCAGACCCGCACCGGCGGTGTCGACGCCGGAGCCGACGAGCGGTCGGCGTCCGCGGTCGCACGGGCTCCGCTGACCGCGGCGGACGTCGGCCCCGGCGCCGCGTAGGACGGGATGTGCCCCCGTCCGGCGTCACGGCTGCCCCACGGGGGTTCCGTCCGGCCCGCCGGGGGCGACATCCATCAGGTCCAGGTCCGGCGGCACGAGCGTCGTCGACTCGACCAGGCCCTTGAGCAGGTTGTGCAGCAGGCTGTTGTCGGAGGGGCGTTCCTCGGATCTGTCGTGCATCAGCGCGTACTTGAAGCCGGTGCCGTGCAGCCGGCGGCGTACCGCCTCTATCCGGTACTCGATCCTGCGCTCGTTCCAGTTGCCGTCCGGGCGCAGGTGGACGAGCTGCCGGGCGGCCATGGAGTACGTCAGGGGCCGCGGGTCCTCTTCGTAGAGCAGGTAGCGCTGGCCGAGGACGACGAGGAGCAGCCGTTCGTCGTCGTCGAGGGCCCAGGTCTGCGGCCGCAGGGTGTCGGCCCGGCGGCGGGAGACCGGGCCCCGGTCGTCGTAGTCGGCCACGTACAGCTCGACCAGGTGCTCGCGGTAGCCGGAGCCCGTGACGAACAGGGGGGTGTATCCGGTCGTGAGCGGCACGGGCTCGGTGGTGGTGTGCATCCACCGGCCGCGCGGCAGCCGCACGAGCTGGAGCCCGGTGTTCCGCAGCCACCAGCGGTTCTGACGGAACGTCAGCTCTCCGTGCCGGCGGCTCACCCGGAGATCGTCGACACCGACCTCCAGGTCCACGTGGGGGGGCTCGCCCCGCCCGAAGCGGACGGTCCGTCCCGGGCTGGGCGGTACGCGGAGGTCGCCGGTGACCGTGCGCGCGTGCAAGGTTCCGGGCTCGGTGGGCGCGACGCCGCGCGCCAGGCTGGTGGAGAAAGGCATCACTGGTCTCCTCGGTGCGCGGGGCGTGCGACGCCGGCGGAACGGCACGGTGGGGCCGCGGTCGACCGGCCCCGGCCCCACGCGCCCTCCAGCCTGCGCCGACCGGTCCGGGACCCGTCCCGAAAGCGCCGGGGCGCAGTCAATCGGCGGGCAGCTTCGCGGCCGCGGCGGCGGCGAGGCCGGTGACCATGTCGCAGAGTTCGGCGGCGGGCCGCAGGCCGCCGACGTACAGGCGCAGCATCTCCGCGGCGGTCTCGGCGTCGTGGCCGCTGTACTCGCGGTAGAGGACGAAGGCGGTGCAGGTCCGGTCGCCGTTGCCCGCCGGCACCACGACGGCGTCTCTGCCGCCCAGCCGGACGGGGTCGCCGTCACGCGCGGACTTGGGCTGGTCGCGGAAGAAGGCGATCCCCGCCTCCAGGTCGTCGATGTCGCTGAACCACTCGCAGCTCCAGTTCGCCACGCCCGCCTCGGGCGTGCCGGCGCTGATGCCCGGCACGGCGGCGGACAGCGCCCTGGCGTCGAGCAGCCCGCAGGCGTCCGCCCAGGCCAGGGAGTCGGCCGGGTAGCCGGGTCGGCGGCGGGGCAGCGGGCCCCGGTTGAGCGCGTCGGCGGCACTGCGGGCGGCGGCTTCGGCGACCGTGCACAGCGTGGCCGCGCCGCCGGCCACCGTACCCTCGCCCACGTCGACGCGGACCCGGACGACATCGCCCGCCTCGCCCCGCTTTCCGTGGGACAGCAGGAGCCCGCACTCGTCCTCGGCCGGCGGTTCCTCCCGCACCGCGATCTCCCCGATGGTCCGGGAGGGCAGCGACACCTCCGGGGGCGAGCCGTCGCGCAGTTGGAACGACACATCGATGCGGTTCCTGTCATCGGTCTGGACGAGCACGTCACAGCGGTCGAAGTTGCCGTAGTCCACATCCACGTGGCTCTTGCCGAATCGGTCGAACGCCGCGGTGTCGGCCAGGGCGCACACGTCGGCCGTGTGCGGATCGCCGACCAGGGACCGCGCCGCGCCCGGTGAGGGGTCACCGGGAAGCTGCCGCTGGGCGGAGCCGCGGCCGGCCCCGGTCACGGCGTCGTCGTCCCGGTCGGCCCGGCCGCCCGGGACGGTCAGCAGCGCGGCCGCCACCGCGGCGCTCACCGCGAGCGCCGCGGTGAGCAGCCACCGGCGGCCGCGGGGGCGCCGGTCCCCGCGTTCGGCCACGGCTGCCAGGAGCCGCCCCGCCTCCAACGCGTCCGGGCGTCGCGCCGGATCGCGTCGCAGCATGGCCGAGAGCACGGGGTACAGGGCGCCCACGGCACGGGCGTCGATCTCCACGACTCCCTGTTCCGCTTTCCAGCACGTCAGCCGTTCTCCGTCCTCGCCTCCGGTCCGTCCTTCCGCGTCCCCACGCGGTGGTGCGCCGGTGACCAGCGCGTGGAGCGTGGCGGCCAGGCAGAACACGTCCGAGGCGGGCCGGGGGACGTTCCCGCGGGCCAGTTCGGGAGCGGCGTAGTCGGGGGTGAAGCCGTACGGGCGGTTGGCCGTGATGGTCTCGACGCCGCCGACGCGGTACGCGGCGCCGAAGTCCAGCAGCTTGGCCTTGCCGTACCGGGTGAGGCCGATGTTGGCGGGCTTGACGTCGCAGTGGACGACTCCCGCCTCGTGCAGTGCGGCCAGCGCGGTGGCGAGCTGGGCGCCGATACGGGCCGCCTGCCGGGGCGGCAGCGGCGGCTTCCGGGCCAGGCCGCCGGGCACGTACTCCATGACGAACCAGTACGTCGTGGCGGTGTCCTGCGCCGGCGCCTCGGTCACGACGTCGAAGAGTGTCACGACGTGGGGATGGTCGCGGAACTTGGCCAGCGCCCGCGCCTCGCCCAGCAGTTGCAGCGCGGTCTCGCGGTCTCCCTCGATCCGCTCGGGCTTCAGGGCGACGTCCTGCCCCACCACCGTGTCGTGGGCGAGCCACACCTCGCCGCTCCGCCCCGTGCCGATGACCTCTTTCGCGACGTAACGGCCGGCCAGTTCGTCTCCGGGACGCACCGTGTTCCTCCCCATCGCGCCGGTCCGGAAGGCGCGCGGCCCGTGCTGTCCGCGCGGGGACGAATCTACTGCGTGAGGGAGAGGTCACACACGGTTTCCGCAGAGCCGCGGACTTGAGTCGGAAGCCATCGATTTGTCACAGCTCCGACTTGTCGATCAAAGCCCGGTTGCGTTATACGGAAGTGGGCCGTCTGCGGGACGGGACCGCAGGCGCAGTGCCCGTGTCACAGCGAAGGGAGAAACAGGCATGCTTGCGCGTACCGGCGCTCTGGGGGAGCTGGACCGGCTCACGCATCAGCTCACGCGTGCGGGCAGTTCGGTCATCCCGGTGGACGCCTGGCGCGACGACGAGGCGTTCTACCTGCAGTTCGACCTGCCCGGCATGGACCGCTCCAGCATCGATCTGACCACGGAGGGCACCTCGCTCACCCTGAGCGCCCAGCGCCCCTCCCCCGTCCCGGCCGGTGCGCGGCCGGTCCTCACCGAGCGTCCCGCCGGACGGTTCACCCGCCATCTGACCCTGTCCGACGCCCTGGACACCGCGGCGGCCGAGGCGGCCTACGACAACGGTGTGCTCACCCTGCGCATCCCGCTGGCCGCGCACGCCAAGCCCCGCAGGATCACCGTGTCCGGCGGCACTCCCAAGCAGCTCACGCCCTGACCGGGTTCGCCCGGGAAGCCGTCCGTCCCCCTCACATCCATGAGCGCCGACGACAAAGGCAGGGAGTTTCCTCTCCCTGCCTCTCCCAACGTATAGCACGCATGGGGGCTTGCCACAAGCCCCGGGCGGTGCCGCAGAATCGTCCGCCGTGGCCACCACCTGCGTCAACGACGGGAACGTCAGGACGAGCGGTGCGGCCACGGACGAGGACGGCGCCGGGCACAGGTTCCCCGGATCTCGGGCGCCGGGAGTTCCATCGACCGGTGCAGTGCGGCGGGGCACGGCTGCCATGGAGGTATCGCATCACAATGACCGAGCAGTACGTGCTGGATCTGCGGGAGGCCGCCGAGACGCGGACCGAGGTCGTCGGCGGCAAGGGCGCGCATCTGGGAGCGCTGTCCCGGCTCGACGGCGTCCGGGTGCCGGACGGGTTCTGCGTGACGACGGACGCCTTCCGGCGGATCATGGCGCAGGAGCCCGCGCTCGACGACCGCCTCGACGAGCTGTCGCGTCTTGACCCGGACGATCTGGAGGGCATCCGCACCCTCGGTTCGCAGATCCGCCGGACCTTGGAGGGCATCGCCGTCCCCGGCGGCATCGCGGCGGCGGTCACCCGGGCGCTCGGCCGGCTCGGCGACCGTACCGCGTGTGCCGTCCGGTCCAGCGCGACGGCGGAGGACCTGCCGACGGCCTCGTTCGCGGGCCAGCAGGACACCTATCTGAACGTCGTGGGGCCGGCGGAGGTGCTGCGGCACATCAGCCGCTGCTGGGCTTCGCTGTTCACCGAGCGGGCCGTGGTGTACCGGCTGCGCAACGGCATCGACCACCGCACGGTCCGGATGGCCGTGGTCGTGCAGCGGATGGTCTTCCCGGACGCGGCCGGCATCCTGTTCACCGCCGACCCTGTCACGGGCCACCGGAGGACCGCCACCGTCGACGCCGGTTTCGGCCTCGGGGAGGCCCTGGTGTCCGGGCTGGTGAACCCGGATGTCTTCACGGTCCGCGACGACGAGATCGTCGCCCGGACCATCGCCGCCAAGCGGCACGCCGTCCAGGCACTGCCCACCGGCGGCACGCGGGACGTGCCGATCGACCCGCGGCGGCAGCGACTGCCCGCGCTGACGGACGAACAGGTGGTACGGCTCGTCCGGCTCGGACGGCGGATCGAGGCATACTTCGGCCGCCCGCAGGACATCGAGTGGTGCCTGGCCGGCGACGAGTTCCAGATCGTGCAGAGCCGGCCGATCACCACGCTGTTCCCGGTGCCCGAGACCGACGGCACGGCCCCGCGCGTCTACCTCTCCGTCGGTCACCAGCAGATGATGACCGACGCCATGAAGCCCCTGGGGCTGTCCATGTGGCGGATGACGGCCATGGCGCCGATGCACGAGGCCGGCGGACGGCTGTTCGTGGACGTCACCGCGCGCCTGGCCGCACCCGCCGCCCGCGCCGGCCTCCTGGACCTCATCGGCAAGGGCGATCCGCTGACCAGGAACGCCCTGGAAACCCTCCTCGACCGCGAGGATCTGCTGTCCTCCCTGCCCGACGCGGGCCCGGCCGGGCGGCCGGGCGCCGGTCACGGCGGAGCACCGGCCGGCGGTCCGCCCGCGCCCGTCGACACCGATCCGGCCGTCGTCACCGAACTGATCGCCCGCAGTCAGGCGTCCATCGCCGCCCTGGAACGCGACATCCGCACCCGGAGCGGACCGGCGCTGTTCGACTTCCTGCTCAAGGCTTTCGAGGAGCACAAGCGCGTCCTCAGTGATCCGCTGAGCATCAAGGTGATCATGGCGGGGATGGAGGCCACCTGGTGGCTCAACGACAACCTGCGCCAGTGGCTGGGCGAGAAGAACGCGGCCGACACCCTCACCCTGTCCGCCCCCGGCAACGTCACCTCGCGGATGGGACTGGAGCTGCTCGACGTCGCGGACGCCGTGCGCCCGCACCCGGAGGTGGTGGCGTTCCTGGAAGGCGTCGAGGACGACGGCTTCCTGGACGAGCTGGCCGGGCTGCCCGGCGGTGGCGCGGCGCGCGACGCCATCGAGACCTACCTCGGCCGGTACGGCATGCGCTGCGTCGGCGAGATCGACATCACCAGGCCCCGGTGGGGTGAACACCCCGCCGCGCTGGTGCCGTTGATCCTCGACAACGTACGGGCCTTCGAGCCGGGCGCCGCCGAGCGGCGCTTCGCGCAGGGGCAGCGCAGGGCGCGCGAGAAGGAGCACGAGGTGCTGTCCCGCCTCCGGGCCCTGCCGGACGGAGACCGGAAGGCCGAGGAGACCAAACGGATGATCGACCGGGTGCGGACCTTCATCGGGTACCGGGAGTACCCGAAGTACGACATCGTCAGCCGCACCTACCTGTACAAGCAGGCGCTGCTGCGGGAGGCCGAGCAGCTCGTGCGGTCCGGGGTGCTCGCCGAGCGGGAGGACGCCTTCTACCTCACCTTCCCGGAACTCGGCGACGCCGTGCGCTCGCACCGGGTGGACGGCGACCTGATCCGGCGGCGCAAGGACGACCACCGGGCCCACCGGGCGCTCACACCGCCGCGGGTGCTCACCTCCGACGGCGAGGCCCTCGACGGCACGTACCGGCGCGACGACGTGCCGGCCGGCGCCCTGACCGGCCTGCCGGTCTCCGCGGGCACCGTGGAGGGGCGGGCCCGGGTCGTCCACGACGTGGCGCGGGCCGACCTGCGCCCCGGCGACATCCTGGTCACCACCTTCACGGACCCCAGTTGGTCGCCCCTCTTCGTCGGGATCGCGGGCCTGGTGACGGAGGTGGGCGGTCTGATGACCCATGGCGCGGTGATCGCCCGCGAGTACGGTCTGCCCGCCGTCGTGGGCGTGCCGGAGGCCACCCGGCTCATTCGCGACGGACAGCGGGTCCGCGTCCACGGGAGCGACGGCTACGTCGAGATCCTGCCGCCGGAAGGGCGGTGACGGGCCCGAGGCCGTACGGCTCGCCCTGACGCCGCCGCCGGGCAGCCGCCGTTCGCCCGCATGGCCGTCCTTCAGCACACGGGTACATCCTGTCGCCCCGCGCGTCCGCACCGTCCGGCCCTCGCCCGCGTGCCGCCGCTCGCGGGCGGTCCGTGCCGGGCGGGCGGGCGGCGTGAGCGGAGTGCCGGATGACGCCGAGGACGATGGAGACGGCACGGCTGGGCGCCGAGGTGGCCGCGGACGCGCCTGCCGAGGGGATTCCCCGGCGGATCTGCGCGGCGGTTTTCGGCCAGCGGCGAGCGGTGGACGGGTGGGGTGTGACCGGTGGGCACGCGGATGAGGGACGGCCGGGAGTGCGGGATACGGACAGGTGTTCCCGGTGGCTCCCTCCCCGCGGCGGTACGCGCTAGCTTGATCCCGCCGATCGAATCCTCGTTCGGCAATCCGGCCGGGGACACGGAACGTCCGTGTCCCGCGCGGGAGTTGACGTCGAGGCGGGGGCGAGAGGAGCCGCACGGTGGCGCACGCACACGCACACGCACAGGAACGGGAGGCAGGCCGGCTGCTGCTGGTCGAGGACGACCGGGACCTGGTCGGGATGCTCTCCGAGGTGCTGCGCGACGACGGGTACCACGTCGACACCGCGGCCGACGGACAGCGCGGGCTGCACCTGGGGCTCACCCGGCAGTACGACGTACTGGTGCTGGACCGGCGGCTGCCGGTGCTGGACGGCCTGGACCTGCTGGCCAGGCTGCGGTCGCGTGCGGTGCGCACACCGGTGCTGCTGCTGACCGCGATGGGCACCGTGCACGACCGGGTCGACGGCCTGGACGCCGGCGCCGACGACTACCTGGTCAAACCGTTCGAACTCGACGAACTCTCCGCCCGGCTGCGCGCCCTGTGCCGGCGCGCCCTCGACGTCACCGACGTCCTGCGGATCGGCGCCGGCAAGCTGTACGTCGGCCCGCGCGAGGTCGAGCTGCCCGACGGGGAGCGGATCGCCCTGGCGGCCCGGGAGTTCGCGCTGCTGTGGGCGCTGGCTTCCCGGCCCGGCATCGTGTACTCGCGCACGGAGCTGCGCCGGATGGTCTTCCAGGAGGCGCCCGCCTCGTCCATCGTCGACACCTACGTCTACTACCTGCGCCGCAAGCTGGGCCGGCAGGTGGTGCGCACGGTCCGCGGCCTCGGCTACGAGCTGGGGGCGCTGTGAGGTTCTCGCAGTTCGCGGAGCGGACGGAGGTGCGGCTGGCGCGGCTGCGGATCGCCGTGATCACCGCGGCGATCATCACGCTACTGATGGTGATGGTCGGCCTCGTCGCGGACGCGGTGATGACCCGCGCGCAGAGCGACCAGGTGTGGCGGGAACTGCGCTACGGCGCCTCGCGCGGCGACCTGTCCAGTCCGCCGGTGTGCACCTGGCTGTACGCGGACGACGTCACCCCGCTCGCCAACGCGCCGAAGGGGTTCCCCGTCCGGGCCGACCTGGAGACGGTGCGCCGCACCGGCGAGGCGGTGGAGCGGGTGGTGCACCGGGCCGGCACGGTCTACCGGGTGCGCAGTCAGCTCCGCGCGGACGGGGACCTGGTGCAGGCGGTGTTCGACATGCGCTTCCAGCTCGCCGACCGCAGGCACCTGTGGTACGCGCTGGGTGTCGCGGAACTGGTGGGGCTGATCGCCGCGACCGTCACCGGCACGGTCCTCGGCAGGCTGTCGGTGGCGCCGCTGGCCGAGGCGCTGGCCCGGCAGCGGCGGTTCGTCGCGGACGCCAGTCACGAACTGCGCACCCCGGTGACCCGGGTGTACACCCGCGCGCAGGTGCTGTCCCGGCAGGCGCGGGCCGCGGGGCTGCCGGCGGAGCACCGCGACGGGCTGGACCGGCTGGTCGGTTCCGTGGGGCGGCTCGGCGCGGTCCTGGACGACCTGCTGCTCTCCGCGAGCCTGACGGCGGACCCCGCGAGGCCGGCCGAGCGGGCGCCGGTGGACCTGACCGCGCTGGCCGAGTCGGTGGTGGCCGAGGAGGCGGAGCGGATCGGGGACCGTGGTCTGACCGTCACGGTGGACGGCGCGCACCGCGCGCTGTACGTCGGCGGGATCGAGTCGGCGCTGCGCCGGGCCGTCGGCGAGCTGCTGTCCAACGCGATCAGCCACACCCCGGCGGGCGGACGGATCGAGGTGGTGCTGACCCGCTCGGGTCCGCTGGTCGAGCTGACGGTGTCGGACACCGGGCCGGGTTTCCGGCCGGCCGAGGCGGAGCGGCTGTTCGAGCGGTTCCACCGGGCCGGGGACGGCGGCCGGTACGGGCTGGGGCTGGCGCTGCTGCGGGAGGTCGTCACGGGCCACGGCGGCACGGTCACCGCGGCGGGCCGGCCGGGGCACGGCGCCCGGTTCACCATCCGGCTGCCGCCCTGCGCTCCCCCGCCCGTGCCCGCCAAGTCCACGCCGGTCACGGCAGGTCACGGGTGAGCAGCAGTCGGGCGGCGGCGCGTACGTCGGCGTCCAGCGGGCGGTCCGGTTCCACCGGGGCGATCTCCCCCTCCAGCGTCTCCAGGAGGGCGGCGCACCGGGGTGCGGTGGGCCGGCGGGCCCCGGCGTGGGCGGCCTGGCGCAGGCCGAGCGCGAGCGACCCGACGAGCAGGCCGAGCAGGCCGGCCGTGTCGTAGGAGCGCAGCGCGGCCTGGGTGCCGAAGGGGACGACGTCCTGGTTGTGCAGGTTGGTCGGCAGGCTCTGGGCGGCGGCCGGCGCGGCGTTGCGGCGGATCTCCGCGACGAAGGCGGTGGTGGCGAGCTGGACGCCCTGCAGGCCGTGCTGGACGCCGGGGGCGGTGGTGAGCATGGGCGGCAGGCCGCCGTTGCGAACCGGGTCCACCAGCAGGTCGAGCTGGCGCTCGGCGAGGTTGCCGAGCTGGGCGGTGACGGAGGCGAGCAGGTCGGCGGCGAACGCGGCGGGCTGGCCGAAGAAGTTCCCGCCGTGCACCACCTTGCCGGCCGTCCCGTCCGCGGCGAAGAACAGCGGGTTGTCGCTGATCCCGCCCAGGTCGGCGGCGACCACCCCGTCGACGTACGCCAGGGCGTCCTCGGCGGCGCCGAGGAGTTGCGGGGAGCAGCGGATGCTGTACGGCTCCTGGAGCGGCCGGGTGCCCGAGGGGGTGGCGCCGGTCAGGGCGTGCCGCATGCGGGTGCCGACGGCGGCGGCGCCGGGGTGGCCGTAGGCGCGCAGCAGGTCCGCGTCGAGGAAGCCGGGGTCGCCGCCGAGGAGGTCGGTGAGCAGGCAGGTGAGGTCGGCGAGGGCGCGATGGGCGGCGCGGACCGTGTCGCGGGCCAGGGCCAGGGCGGCGGTGGTGACGGAGGTGCCGTTGACGAGGGCGAGCGCGTCCCGGCCGTCCAGGGTGAGCGGGGTCAGCCCGGCGGCGGTGAGCGCGTCGGCGGCGGGCATCCGGCGGCCGTCCAGGTAGGCGTGGCCCCGGCCGCGCAGGGCCTGGGTGGCGTAGGCGAGCGGGATGAGGTCGCCGCTGGCGCCGACGGAGCCGTAGCGGGGGACGGCGGGGGCGAAGGTGGTGGCGAACATCGCGGCGAGCCGGTCGACGGCCTCGGCGGAGACACCGGAGTGCCCCTGGGCCAGGGACCAGGTGCGCAGCAGCAGGGCGCCGCGGGCGATGTCCGCCGGCAGGTCCGGGCCCTGGCCCGCGCCGAGGTGGGCGAGGGTGTTGTCGCACTGGTCGGCCTCGTCGGCGCGGCCCGCGTAGCCGGCCAGAGCGCCGAAGCCGGTGGTGGCGCCGTAGACCGGGCCGTCCTCGCGCAGGGCGCGGAAGAGGCGCCGGCCGCGCTCGATGCGGGCGCGGGCCGCGGCGTCCACGGTGACGGTGAGCGGTGTCGCCGCGCGGCGCAGGGCGACGGGGTCCAGGGGGCCGGTGAGGGTGACGGAGTCGGTGGCGGTGGGCACGGTGACGAACGTAGGCGGGGAATCTCAGAGCCCTCTGAGTTGCGGTGGATAGCTTCCGGGCCATGGCGCACGACTACCTGATCATCGGAGCGGGGCCCGCGGGACTGCAACTCGCCGCCGCCCTGGAACGTGACGGTGCCGACTACGTGGTCCTGGAGCGCGGCGGCGTTCCGGGCGCGTTCTTCCAGCGGTTCCCCCGGCACCGCACCCTCATCTCGACCAACAAGGTGCACACCGGATACGACGATCCGGAGCTGCGGCTGCGGATGGACTGGAACTCGCTGCTGAGCGACGACCCGGAGCTGCTGTTCACCCGGTACAGCCGCCGCTACTTCCCGCCGGCCGACATCATGCTCCGCTATCTGTCGGACTTCGCCGCCCGGACCGGGGTGCGCGCCCACTACGACACGGCCGTGGAGCGGGTCTCCCGCGACGCCGACGGCTTCACCGTCACCGCCCGCGACGGCCGGACCTGGCGGGCCCGGCGGGTGGTGGCCGCCACCGGGGTCTTCCTGCCCAACGTCCCGGACATCCCCGGCGCCGAACTGGCCGAACGGTACGACTCCTTCGACCCCGACCCGGAGTCCTTCACCGACCAGCGGGTGCTGATCGTCGGGCGGGGCAACTCCGCGTTCGAGACGGCCGACAGCCTGATGGAGCACGCGGCGGTCATCCACGTCGTCGGCTCCGGGTCGCTGCCGATGGCCTGGCGCACGCACTACGTCGGACATCTGCGGGCGGTCAACAACAACTTCCTCGACAGCTACCAACTGAAGTCGCAGAACGCGCTGCTGGACGGCCGGGTGCTGGAGATCCGCAAGGCCGAGGACGGGTTCCGGCTGCCGGTCGCCTTCGAACGGGCCGACGACGTCGTCAAGGAGATCCGCTACGACCGGGTGATCCTCGCCACCGGCTTCCGCGTCGACACCTCCCCCTTCGACGAGAGCTGCGCGCCGGAGCTGACGGTCGGCGGCCGCTTCCCGGCGCTGACCGCCGTCGGCGAGTCGGTCAACGTGCCCGGTCTGTACTTCGCCGGGACGCTGATGCAGGGCCGGGACTTCAAGAAGGCCACCACCGGCTTCATCCACGGCTTCCGCTACACGGTCCGCGCCCTGCACCGCACCCTGCGGCAGCGCTACGACGGCGAGCCGTGGCCGGTGACCGTGCTGGGCACCGACCCGGAGCGGGCGGTGGAGGCGGTCATCACCCGGGTCAACCGGTCCTCCGCGCTGTGGCAGCAGTTCGGCGTCCTCGGCGACCTGCTGCTGCTCGCCCCGGACGGCACCTGGCGCTACGCCGAGGAGGTCCCGGTCGGCCATGTGCCGGACGCGGTGGCCGCCGGGGAGTTCGGCCGGGCGGCGGGGCACGCGGTGATCACCCTGGAGTACGGGGAGGGCCACGACCGCGTCGACCCCTTCGACGTCACCGCGGGCCGCAAGTCCCAGCAGGACACGGCGGGTCTGGACGGCCGCTATCTGCATCCGGTCGTGCGCTGGTACCGGGGCGGCGCGTTCGTCGCGGAGTACCACCTGGCGGAGAACCTGGAGAACGAGTGGGACAGCGAGTCCTTCCACCGCGCCCCGCTGCGCGCGTTCCTGGCCGCCCACCGCTCCCCCGCCGCACCGGTGACCCCGTGATCCTGCGCGACCTGCACGCGAAGGCGCGGCAGGCACTGGACCCCGTCCACTACGACTACGTGGCGGGCGGGGCCGGCGAGGAACGCGTCCTCGCCGACAACGAGCGGGCCTTCGACCGGTATCTGCTGCTGCCGCGGGTGCTGTGCGGCGGCGAGCGGCGGGACACCGCCGTGGACCTGCCGGGTGCGCCGGGGACGTCCCCGGTGTTCGTGGCGCCGACGGCGTTCCACCGGCTGCTGCACCCCGACGGGGAGGCGGCCACGGCGCGGGCCGCCGCGGCGGAGGGCGCCGTGCTGGTGACCGGGGCCGCCTCGACCACGCCGGTCGCGGAGGTCGTCGCGGCGGCCCGGGGCCGGGACCGGGCGGCGGCCGTCTGGTTCCAGACGTATCCGCACCCGCGCCGGGAGGTCACCCACGCCCTGGTGCGGCGGGCCGAGGAGGCCGGCTGCACGGCGCTGGTGGTCACCGTCGACTCCCCCGTCTTCGGCCGGCACACCCGCGACCTGCGCAACGGCTTCACCGACCTGCCGCCGGGCCACGCCGCGGAGAACATGCGGGACCTGCCCGGCGCCCCGCCCGGCGCGCTCACGGACATCCCGATGTCCCCGGCGGTGTCCTGGGCGGACGTCGACGACCTGGTGCGGCGGAGCACGCTGCCCGTGCTGCTCAAGGGGGTCCTGCACCCGGCGGACGCCCGGCTCGCCGTCGAGCACGGCGTGGCCGGTGTGCTCGTCTCCAATCACGGGGGCCGCCAGTCGGACGCCGTACCGGCGGCCCTGGACTGTCTGCCCGCGGTCGCCGCCGCCGTCGCGGGCCGGGTGCCGGTGCTGCTGGACGGCGGGGTGCGCCGGGGCAGCGACGTGGCCGTGGCCCTGGCGCTCGGCGCGAGCGCCGTCGGCGTGGGACGCCCGGTGGTGTGGGGGCTGGCCGCCGAGGGCGAGCCGGGGGTGCGCCGGGTCCTGGCGGCGCTGCGCGACGAGTACGACCACACCCTCGCGCTGTGCGGAGGCCGCCGGAACACCGATCTGACCGGCGACATGGTCGTCCGCAGGGGCGGTCCGTGGTGAGCGGCCCGGCGGCGCGGGGCTGGTGGCTGCCGCGGACCGTGGTGGCGCTGCGCGGGCGCATCTTCGAGAAGGTCAACGGCGACCGCGCGGTGACCCTGCCGGACGCCACCCACGGACCGGAGGTGTTCGAGCGGGTCTACGCCCACCCGGCGGCGGACGGCCGCAGCGCCGGGGCGGGGCTGTCCGACCTGTTCTGGTACTGGCTCGCGCCGGGCCCGGAGGTGCACCAGGAGCACCTGGAGCCGGGCGAACGGTACGAGGAGGTGGCCGCGACGACGCGCCGCTTCCTGGCCGGCGGGTCGGCGGCGCTCACGGCGGCGGCCACCGGCGCGATCGGCCGCGCCCTGGACGCCGTACCGGATTCCCGGATCACCGCGGTGCGGCTGCGGGACCTGGTGATGCCGGCGTGGGCCGAGTTCGCCTACGAGCTGGTCTTCGAGGAGCCCTGCCCGGCGCACGCCCGGGACCTGATCACCGCGCACGCCGAGGATGTGATCGACGCGCTGAAGTGCACGGGGCTGCGGCATCCGCGGCGCCGGGCGAGGCTGACGGCGTACCTGCGCCGGCGGGTCGCGGCCGGGGACGTGCCGCACCGGCTGCCGGCCTCGCTGTCGCTGCCCGAGCAGGTGCACTACCTCCAGGGCACGTTCTTCAACACGGCCGTGGTGCAGCTCTCGGAGGCGACCGCGCACGTCCTGCTGGCGCTGGCCCGCCACCCCGAGGCGCAGCGCAGGCTGCGGGACGACGCCGGCGACGACCGGTACCTCACCCGCGTCCTGGACGAGACGATGCGGCTCTACCCGCTGTTCGGCATCGCGCACCGCATCACCACCGGGGAGATCCCGCTGGACGAGGAGACGGTGCTGCCGGCCGGTTCGGTGGTGTGCTTCAGCTATCCCGACTACCACGCCACGGGCTACGACCGGCCCGAGGTGTTCGACCCGGACCGGTGGGAGGCGCTGTCCGTACGGGACGCCCACCACATCCCGTTCGGCGTGGCGGCCAACCGGCCGTGCCCGGCGTGGCGGCTGTCGCCGCTGGTGCTGCGGGCCGCGGTCCGCGAGGTGCTGCGCCGCTACCGCCTGGACTCCACCGCCTCGCACACCCGGTCCAACCCGCACCGCGCCCCCTGTCTGCTGATCCCCCGCGGTCTGTCCCCCGGGCCGCGCCTGGCGCTGCTGCGCCGGTTCGTGCGACTGCGCGACGCGGTGGAGGACGTCACCCGCGGGGTGCGGCAACTGGTGCTCGGCACGGTGATGGTGCTGCACGCCCGGCACCTGCGCCTGGCGACCCGTTATTTCGAGGAGCATCCCCCGGCCGGGCGCTGCCCGGCCGCCCACCCGGAAGGAAAAGGCAGATGAGCGCCACGGATCTGGCCCCCGCGTTCTTCCTCGCCGTCGTGGTCATCCTGGTCGTGTGCCGGGTGGTGAGCCGGCTGCTGGCCCTGGTCGGGCAGCCGCCCGTGGTCGGCGAGATGCTGGCCGGAGTGGTCCTGGGCCCCTCGGTGCTGGGCGCGCTGCTGCCCGGCGTGGAGTCCGGGCTCTTCCCGCAGGACCTGCGGCCGGTGCTGTACGTGGTGGGGCAGATCGGCCTCGTCGCGTTCATGTTCCACGTCGGCTGGGACTTCCGGGTCGACCGGCTGCGCGGGGTGGCCCGCCCGGCCGGGCTGGTCTCGGCCGCCGGGGTGCTGGTGCCGGTGGCGCTCGGCGTGCTGCTGATCGTGGCCGTCGGCGAGCGGACCGGCGCCATGGCCCCGGACGTCTCCCTGACCGTGTCGGCGCTGTTCGTGGGCGTCGCCCTGGCGGTGACCGCGTTCCCGATGCTGGCCCGGATCATCGCGGAGCGGAACCTGGCGGGCACCCGGCACGGTTCGCTGTCGCTCGGGGCCGGCGCCGTCGACGACGCGGTGGCCTGGGTGCTGCTCGCCGGGGTGTTCAGCATCGCGGGCGGCAGCGCCGGGCTGGTGTCGCTGGCGGTCGGCGGCGGCTTCGGTCTCCTCGCGATCCTGGCGGTGGTGGCCAAGCTGCGCGGACGCACGGTGCTGGCCGCCGAACGGGCCACGCCGGAGAGCCTGCTGCTGGTGCTGGTCGGCGTGCTGTTCCTGGTGGCCTGGTACGCGGACGAGATCGGCCTGTACGCGGTGTTCGGCGCGTTCAGCCTGGGTCTGGTCTTCCCGCGCTCACGGCAACTGGACCGCAGCGTCGAGACGCTGGAGCCGGTGGGGCGGCTGTTCCTGCCGCTGTTCTTCACCTACTCGGGGCTGAACACCGACTTCACGCTGCTGGGCTCGGGGCCGGTGCTGCTGTTCACCGGCGGGTGCGTCCTGGTCGCCATCGCCGGGAAGTTCGGTGCCTGCTGGCTGGCGGCCCGGATCGCGGGCGAGCCGAACCGGGTGGCGCTGCGGGTCGGGGCGCTGATGAACGCGCGGGGCCTGATGCAGCTCATCGCGCTGAACCTGGGGCTGGCGGCGGGCATCGTGACGCAGGCGATGTTCAGCGCGCTGGTCGTGGTCGCCATCGTCACCACCGTCATGGCGACGCCGCTGCTGACGTGGATCGACCATCGGGAGCGGCCCCGCGGCGAGCGGGACGACCGCCCGGACCCGGCGCCCGTCGTGGCGGCGGAGAGCCACTGAGAAAAGGCCCGGCCCCCTCGGGGCCGGGCCTTTCTCCAGGTCAGCTCCGCTCGGCCAGGCGCCGTCGGTCGGGTTTCCCGGCGGGGGTGAGCGGTACCTCGTCGATCAGGGTGAGCCGGGCCGGGGCGCACGCCTCGCCGAGCTGCTCGCTCACCAGGGCGCGCAGCTCGGCGAGGGCGGGGGCCCGGCCGGCGGCGGGTACCACGAAGGCGTGCACGGCCTCCCCGGTGCTGTCGTCGGGGACGGCGGTGACGTACGCCTCGGCCACCGCCGGGTGGGTGCCGAGCAGCCGTTCGACGGGCCCGGTGTAGTACACGTTGGCGTTGACGATGACCACGTCACGGGTGCGTCCGGTGAGCCAGAGCCGGCCCGTGCCGTCGAGATGTCCGAGGTCGCGGGTGCGGACCCAGCCGTCTGGGGTGAACACCTCGGCGGTGCGGGCGGGTTCGCGCCAGTAGCCGCGGCTCTGCGACGGTGTGCGGACGTACAGTTCGCCGTCGGTGCCGGGCGGGACGGGCCGGCCCTCGGGGTCGCGCACCTCCAGCTCGACGGGCGGCACGCCCAGGGAGCCGGGTTCGTCGGCGGGGGTGGCCATGGAGATCATGCCGGTCTCGGTCTGGCCGTAGCCGTGGAAGACCACCGGTCCCAGCACCTCGGCGGCCTCCCGCAGCCGCGCCGGTCCCGGCGGGGACCCGGAGACCATCAGGGCGCGCAGCGAGCCGAGGTCCACGGGGGACCGGCGCTGGGCCGCCACGAGCGCGGTCAGCCGGGCGACGGTGATGACGCTCGCGGTCGCCCGGTGCCGTACGAAGGCGTCCGGGAAGACGGGCGGGTCGGCGGTGACCAGGGTGCCGCCGGCGGCGAGGGTGAGCAGCCCGTACTCCATCATCACCTGGCTGGCGAGGGTGCCGAAGACCAGGAACCGGTCCAGGCGGCCGGCCAGTTCGCGGACGGCGGGCGGCCAGGCGTCCGGCCGGAGCGCCCAGGCCGCGGTCATCGCCGCGTAGGTCTGGGCGCACGCCTTGGGCAGGCCGGTGCTGCCGCTGGTGTGGATGAGCCGGGCGACGTCCCCGGGCCGGGCCGTGACCCGGGGGCGTACGCCGTCGTCGGGGTCCGACAGCAGGTCGGCGAGGCGCAGGACGGTCCCGGGCGGGCTGCCGGGGTCGTCGTCCGTGCGGTCGGTGACGCGGTGGGTGACGTCGGTGAGGAGGTGGGCCTGCTGCCGTTCGGTCAGCCCCGGCCGTACGCCGACGACGCGGGCGCCCACGGTGTGGGCCGCGACGACCGCGGCGAACGCCTCGGGGCTCACGCCCAGCAGCAGGGCGACGCCGTCGCCGGGGCGGACGCCGCGCCGCCGCAGGCCGTGCGTGACCCGCCGTACGTCCGCGAGGAGCGCGGCGCCGGTGACCTTCCTGCCGAGGTGCTCGAAGACCACGCGGTCGCCCGCCGCGCCGAGCAGGTCCAGGAGGGCTCCGGGAAACGGCTCAGTCAAGGCACTCCTTCACGAACGAGGCGAGCGGCTGCCGGTGGACGGCCGGGATGTCCCAGTCGTTCTCCAGGTTCTCCGCCAGGTGGTGGGTGCCGTCGAGGACGCCGTCGCGGTAGTGGCGGACCACGGGGTGCAGGTAGACGGAGTCGCTGGCGTGCTCGGCGTCGTTCTCCACCACCCGGGGGACGCTGACGTCGAACGGGTCGACGTGGTCGTGTCCGGGCCCGTACTCCAGGTCGACGACGAACCGGTGCTCGGCGGGGCCGAGTCCGCCGCCGGCGACCAGGTCGAGCGGGACCTCCTCCTGGTACACGGCCCGGTCCCCGGCCACGCCGACCACGTCGCCGAGGAACCCGAACTGCTGCCACAGCCCGGAGGAGCGGTTGACCCGCTCGACGACGGCGTCCGCGATCGCCTCCGGTGCGGCGGGCAGCGGCCGGGCGGGCCAGGGGATGTCGTGGTACCGGGCGTCGAGGACGCGGTGCAGGGCCCGTACGCCGTAGCGGAAGCCGTGGATGAAGCCGTTGGTGGACTTCTTGAAGTCCCGCTGCTGGGTGAGGGTGCCCGCGAAGTAGAGGTCCGGGACGTTCACCGACTCGTAGGCGGCGGTCTGTTCGGGGAACCGGTCGTCGATGACGAGCGCGGGGCGGCAGGTGTCGTCGAAGGCGCTCGCGTCGAAGCGGAAGCCGGCGGCCAGGATGATCCGGTCGTAGTGCAGTTCGCGCAGCTTCTCCGTGGTGCGGGCGTAGCGGAACAGCACCCGGTATCCGCCGCCGGGGGCCTTCTCGACGCTCTCCACGGTGCCGTCCAGGACGGCGTTCTGCGATTTGAGCTGGTAGCTGTCGAGGAAGTTGTTGTTGACCGCCCGCAGATGGCCGACGAAGTGGGTCTGCCAGGCCATCTTCAGCGAGTGCGGGCCCGCCACGTGGATGACGGCGGCCTTCGCCATCAGGGATTCGGCGGTCTCGAACGCCGAGTTGCCCTTGCCGACGACCAGCACCCGCTGGTCGGTGAAGGAGGCCGGGTCGGTGTCGAAGTCGTCGTAGCGTTCGGCCAGTCGGATGCCGGGGATCGGCGGGACGTTGAGCCGGGAGACGCCGGTGGCCACGATCAGCCGGCGGGTCCGCCAGGTCCGGCCGTCGGCGGCCTCGACGGTGAAGACGCCGTGCGGGCGGGAGACGCGGACGACCTCCGTGCCGTACTCGGCGCGGACGCCGGTGCGTTCGGCGTAGTCGGTGAGATAGCGCACCAGGTCGTCGGCGCGGGGGAAGTAGTCGTCGGTGTACCGGGTGAACAGCAGTTCCGGGTCGTCGGCGAGCAGCGAGTTCCAGTCCATGCGCAGGCGCAGTTCCGGGTCGTCGTACCCGGTGTGCACCTTGTTGATGGAGATGAGCTGCCGATGCCGGGGGAAGCGGGTGAAGAAGGTCCCCGGGCCGCTGCCCCGTTCCAGGACGACGTAGTCACGTCCGTCGCGTTCGAGTGCCGCGGCGAGCTGCAGTCCGGCCGGTCCGGCCCCGATGATCAGGTAATCGCGCACCATGCACGGGACGCTAGCCGCGCCACCTCAGAAGGCTCTGAGATTGGCGGCCCCGGCCCCGGCCCCGGCCGGTCACCAGTCGAAGGCGGCCCGCCGGTCGACGGCGCAGCGCTCGGGCTTCTCCACGCTGTTCGCGCCGGTGACGAACGTGCGCTGGGTCACCGTGCTGTGCGCCGGGACCCGAACCTGCGCCATGATGACCGTGTCCCTGACGGTGGAGCCGGTGCGGGACCTGAAGTTGATCCGCGCGGTGAAGACGCCCTCGCGTCCGTTCGGATTGCGTACCCCGACGGTGGCGTACGGGTCGTCCATGGTCGCGCAGCGCACGAGCACGGCGGTGCCGTCCTTCCTCCGCACGGAGGGGGACGCCGTGGGGGTGGGCGAACGGCGGGCGGGTCCGGTGCTGGTGCTGGTGCTGGTGCTGGTGCTGGTGCTGGTGCCCGAGCTTGCGGGACTTCCCGACGGCTCGCCGTCGCGCACGGCCGGTGCCGAGGAGCCGTCGTGGTCCTGGCGGGAGGCGCCGCAGCCGCTCCCGCCACCGCCGGTCGTGAAGCCGGTCAGAGCCAGCGCGGTCACCGCCGACACCGCCGCGAACCTGAACGTCCGCTTCCACATGTACATGCCGTCACTTTAACCAGGGCGGTTGCGCCCGCTCGCACCGGTAGCGAGCGGGCGCCCGGCCCGGTCAGGTGCCCGGCTTGCGGCCGTACACGTACACGTCGTCGCCCGTCTTCAGCAGCGACCAGTACTTCTTCGCCGCGGTCTTGGTCATGTTGACGCAGCCGTGCGAGCCCGGCGGGTTCCACATGCTGACGCCGACCGAGTGGAACGCCTGCCCGCCGTCGAAGAACTGGCTGTAGGGCATCGGCACGTCGTAGATGGTCGAGTGGTGGTCGATGTGCCGCCAGTAGATCTTCTTCAGGCCGGTGCGGGTCTCGTAGCCGTCGCGGCCGGTGCGCACCGGCACCGGGCCGTACACGAGGTCCTTGCCGTCCTGGACCCAGCTCAACTGGAGGGTCAGGTTCACGCAGGCTATACGGCCCTTGTTCGTCGGGCACTTGCCCGACTTGTTCGGTTTCTTGCCGACGGCCTTCTGCTTCTGCATCAGGTCCATCACGCCCCAGGTGACGGGGCCCGCGTAGCCGTAGTTGGGCTGGATGCCGTGCTTGGTCTGGAAGGCGCGGATCGCCTTGCAGTCGGCGGCGGACTGCTTGCCGTCCACCGGACGGCCGAGGAACTTCTCGACCTTCTTCTGGTACGGGCCGGTCTGCGTGGTGCAGCTCGCCGCCTGGGCCGGCGCGGCGCCGAGCGCCAGCGTGAGCGGTGCCATCAGTGCGGTGACCCCGAGTACGACGGCACCCCTTCTGCCTGTGTCTCCCATGGCCGGTCAACCCCTCCCTCTGAGACTGTCGAAGCGGGCGGAGGACCGCCCCTGGTGAAACTCCCGCCTGTCAGACCATCGTCCCGCACCTTCGGTTGCCCCGGCCCCGCATCACGACGAAACAGTGACAATCACTGTCGCCGCCCCGCCCCGCCGGGCGGCCGGCGCCGGCGGGGGGGCGGACGGGAAGACCGTCCGCCCCCCGCTCATTCTCGCCGCGCCTATACGACGGCCACGGCGTCGCGCAGCGCCTCCCGTATCACCTCGATGACCTCGGCCGCACGCGAGCTGAGGTAGAAGTGGCCCCCGGCGAAGACCTGGAGGTGGAACCCGGCTGTGGTGTGGGCCCGCCACGCCTGTGCCTCCTCGACCGTCGACTTCGGGTCCGCGTCGCCCACCAGGGCGGTGATCGGGCAGTCGACGGTCGCCTCCACGGGACCGTACGTCTCGATGGCCCGGTAGTCGCTGCGGATGGCGGGGAGCACCATCCGCAGCAGTTCCTCGTCGCCGAGCACCTGGGCGTCCGTGCCGCTCAGGGCCTTGAGTTCGGCCACGAGCCCGTCGTCGTCCCGCTGGTGCACGGTCTCGACGCGCCGCGTCGACGGGGCGCGCCTGCCGGAGGCGAACAGCAGCGCGGGCGTGTGACCACTGCGTTGCAGCCGGCGCGCGACCTCGAACGCGATGATCGCGCCCATGCTGTGCCCGAAGAACACCACGGGCCGGTCGAACAGCGGCGCCAGCTCGGGCGCGATCCGGTCGGCGAGCGCGCCGATGTCGTCCACGTTGGGTTCGGCGCGCCGGTCCTGACGGCCGGGGTACTGGAGGGCCGTCACGTCGCAGTCGCTCGCGAGCGCGGCCGAGACGGGGAAGTAGAAGCTCGCCGATCCGCCCGCGTGCGGGAAGCACACCAGCCGGGCCGGGGCGTCGGGGGCGGGGTGGAACCGGCGGAGCCAGAGGTTGCTGCCGTCGGCAACTGTCATGGTCGTCGTCCGTTCTGCTGTGGTGGTGTCGTCGTACTTGTACTTGTACTTGTGCTCGTGCTTGTACTTGTACTTGTGCTCGTGCTTGTACTTGTGCTCGTGCTCGGGATGAGCGGTCGTCTCAGTCGGCGTCGCGGTCGGCGGTCAGCCAGGCCCGCACGGCGAGTGCCGTGGACTCGGAGTGCTGCTCCATGATCGTGAAGTGGTCACCGGGCACGTCGGTCTCCTCGTGCGGGAACGGCCACTGCGGCTGCCAGTGGTCCTCGGTCTCCAGGGCCGCCGACTCCCCGGGCGGGAAGGTGGCGTGCACGAACAGTGTGGGCGTCTCGACCGGTTCGGGCTCCCAGTCGCCGAACACGCGCAGATAGCCGCCCTGTCCGGTCAGTTGCGCCCCGGTCATCAGCTCGAACGCCTGGTCGGTGGCGGCGCGTTCCCGCAGTGCCGTCTCCAGCCGGTTCTCGAACGAGTTCGTCGCGATGTAGGTGTCCAGCAGTACGACCGCCGCGGGTGCGCCGCCCTGCTGTTCGAGGAGTGCGGCGACGGCGTTGACCATCCATCCGCCCGACGAGTAGCCGACGAGCACGTACGGCCGGTCGCCCGCCTGCCTCCGGACGGCCTCGGCCTGGTAGCGGACGATCGCCTCCCTGGTCGCGGGCAGTGCCTCGCCGGCCGCGAAGCCGGGGTGGGGCAGCACGGTGACGTCCCGCTCGCCGGCGAACACGGGGGCGAACCGGGCGAAGTAGTGCGGGCCGGAGGGCGCCATCGTCGGCGGGAAGCACAGCAGCGGGACCCCCGGTCCGGTCGCCAGGGTGACCGGCGGCAGCGGCTCCGCCTGGTCCGGCGTCTCGAACACCGGGCGGACCAGCGAGGCGGCGTTCACCATGTGCCACCCCTCCTCGTACAGACCGAGGTCGCATGCCTGCCGGTACAGGCCGGTGAGGGTGTCCTCGGCCGCCAGGGCGGCCGTGCGGTCGGGGGCGCCGCCGCCGGTCCCGGAGGCGAGTTCGCGCCGCAGGTGCGCGGCGAGCGCCGGGCCGGTCGGCTGGTCGAACACGACGGTGGTGGGCAGCTTCAGCCCGGTCGCGCCCGCGAGCCGGTTGCGCAGTTCCAGCGCGGTCAGGGAGTCGAGGCCGAGCTGGGCCAGGGAGCCGGTGACGTCGAGTCCGTCCGCCGCGTAACCGAGCACGGCCGCCGTCTGGTCGCGGACCAGCCGCAGCAGTTCCCGGTCCTGCTCCTCCTGCGTCAGCCCGGCCAGCTTCCGCGCCAGTTGCTCCTCGCCGGCGTGGCCGGCCGCCCTGGTGGCCCGCCGGCGCGCGAAGCCGCGCAACAGCGGGGGCACCTCGTCGGGCGCGGCACCGCGCAGGGCCCCGACGTCGAGCCGCATCGGCAGCACGACCGCGTCGCCCGCCGCGCATCCGAGGTCGAACAGGGCGAGGCCCTCCTCCGCGGTGAGGCCCGCGACACCGGAGCGGGACATCCGTGCCAGGTCGGCGCCCGCGAGTCCGTCGGTCATCGCGCCGGTCGACTCCCACAGGCCCCAGGCCAGTGACGTGGCGGGCAGCCCGGCCGCCCGGCGGTGCTGGGCGAGCGCGTCCAGGAACGCGTTGGCCGCCGCGTAGTTGCCCTGTCCGGGACCGCCGAGGGTGCCCGCCACCGAGGAGAACAGCACGAACGCCGTCAGGTCCAGGCCGCGGGTCAGCTCGTGCAGGTTCCAGGCCGCGTCCACCTTCGGCCGGAACACCGTGTCGATGCGCTCCGGGGTCAGTGAGCCGATGACGCCGTCGTCCAGCACGCCCGCCGAGTGCACCACGCCGGTCAGTGGATGGTCGGGGTCCACCGCGGCCAGCAGGTCGGCCAGCGCACCGGGGTCGGTGACGTCGCAGGCGGCGAGCGTGACCCGCGCGCCGAGGCCGGTGAGTTCCGCGCGGAGGGCGTCGGCGCCGGGCGCGTCCGCCCCCCGGCGACTGGCCAGCACCAGGTGCCGGACGTCGTGCCCGGTCACCAGGTGCCGGGCGACGAGCCCGCCGATCATGCCGGTGGCGCCGGTCACCAGAACGGTGCCGCCGGGCGCGAACGCGAGCGGGACCTCCTCGGCCGACGGCCGCGACGGGGTGATGCGCGGCACCAGCGGGTCACCGGCACGCACCGCCAGTTGCGGCTCGGAACCGGCGAGGACGGCGGGCAGCGCCGCCCAGGACGCGTCGTGCCCGTCCACGTCGACCAGCAGGAACCGGCCGGGGTTCTCGGACTGCGCCGACCGGATCAGGCCCCACACCGTCGCGTCGGCGATGTCGGACGCGTCCTCGTCCGGGCGGGTCGCGACGGCGCCCCGGGTCACGAAGACGAGGCGGGAGTCGAGGAACCGCTCGTCGGCCAGCCACTCCTGGGCGAGCCGCAGCGCGCGGCGGGCGGCGGTACGGGCGGCGGAGACCGGCTCCGCGCCGTCCTCGGCGCACGAGACGACGACGAGTTCCGGCACTCCCGCCTCGGCGAGGGCCGCGAAGTCCCGGTGCTCCCCGACGACGACACCGGCCGCGGCGAGGCCCGCACCGGCCTTCAGCTCGTCCGGGCCGACGACGGCCAAGTCGCGCACGGCGGCGTCCGCGGAGGCCGGCGCGGCCACCCACTCCAGCCCGAACAGCGATTCGCGGTGCCGCGCACCCCACTGCTCCGCGGCGATCGGCCGCAGCACCAGCGACCCGACCGACGCCAGCGGATCGCCCTGTACGTCGGCCAGTTCCAGGGTGACGGCATCGGTTCCGGCCGGGGTGATCCGCACCCGCGCCGCGGTCGCGCCGGTCGCGTGCCACCGGATGCCGCTCCAGGAGAACGGCAGCCGGGGGCGGCCGGCGTCCTCAAGGAGGCCACCGAGCATGCAGGCGTGCAACGCGGCGTCCAGCAGCGCCGGATGCAGGCCGAACGACGCGGCATCCTGGTGCTGGGCCTCGTCCAGCTCGACATCGGCGTAGACGGCGCCCTCGGCACGCCACGCCGCCCGCAGGCCCTGGAAGACGGGTCCGTACGCGAACCCGTTCTCCTCCAGCGCGTCGTACAGTCCGTCGACGCCGACGGGTTCCGCTCCGGCGGGCGGCCACTGCGTGATCGCGGGCGGAGCGTCCGGGGTTCCGGTGGTGAGGAAGCCGGTCGCGTGCCGGGTCCAGTCGGTGGCGGCCGGATCGTCCGGGCAGGAGTCGATGCTCAGCGTGCGGCGGCCGGAGCCGTCGTCGCCGCCGACCGTCACCCGCAGCCGCACCCCGCCGCGCTCGGGCAGCACCAGGGGCGCGGCGAGCGTCAGCTCGTCCACCTCGTCGAGGCCGAGCCGGCCGCCCGCGGCGAGCGCGAGTTCCGCGAACGCCGTCCCGGGCAGCAGGGTCGTCTGCGCGACGGCGTGGTCGGCGAGCCACGGGTGGGTGTCCGTACCGAGCCTGCCGGTGCAGACCAGGCCCTGACCGTCGGCGAGATCCACGGCGGCACCGAGCAACGGGTGGCCCGCGCCCGCCAGGCCGAGCCCGCCGGCCGCTTCGTCGAAGCTCACGTCACGGGGAGCGTCCAGCCAGTAGCGCTGGTGCTGGAAGGCGTACGTGGGCAGGTCCACCCGCCGGGCGCCGCTGCCCGCGAAGAACGCCTCCCAGTCCACCCGGACACCGCGTACGTGCAGATGACCCACGGCCAGGGTGGCGGCGGCCGACTCCGGCCGGTCCCCGCGCAGCACCGGCACGAAGGCGGCCTCGGAGGCCGACTCCTGGCCCAGCGCGGACAGCGTGCCGCCCGGACCGACCTCGACGAACGTGCTCACGCCCTCGGCCGTGAGCGTGTGGACGGCGTCGGCGAAACGGACCGCCTCGCGTACGTGCCGTACCCAGTACTCCGGGGAGGTCAGCTCCTCGGCCGTGGCCCGGACGCCCGTGAGCGTCGACACGATCGGCACCGAAGGCGCCTCGTAGGACACGTCCTCCAGCACCGCGCGGAAGTCGTCCAGCATCGGGTCCATCAGAGGTGAGTGGAACGCGTGGCTGACCTTGAGACGGGTCACCTTGCGGCCCGCCTCGCGCCAGCGTTCCGCGACCGCCTCCACATCGGCCTCGACACCCGAGATCACCACCGACGACGGACCGTTGACCGCCGCGATGCCCACGGTGTCCGGCAGCTCCGGTGCGACCTCGGCCTCCGACGCCCGGATGGCGACCATCGCGCCGCCGGTCGGCAGCGCCTGCATCAGCGTGCCGCGAGCGGCGACCACCTTCGCGGCATCGGCCAGCGACCACACGCCCGCCACATGGGCGGCGGCCAGCTCGCCGATCGAGTGCCCGGCCAGTACGTCGGGACGGATACCCCACGACTCAAGGAGACGGAACAGCGCCACCTCCACCGCGAACAGCGCCGGCTGCGTCACCCCCGTCTCGTTCAACGCGTCGGCGTCCTCACCGAACAGCGCCTCGCGCACCTTCGGATCGAACGCGGCCAGCACCTCGTCCAGGGCCTCGGCGAACACCGGGTGGCGGGCGGCCAGTTCACGGCCCATGCCCAGCCGCTGCGAGCCCTGGCCCGAGAACAGGAAGCCCACGCCGCCCGTGGCGACGGTACCTGCGAGGAGGCCGGCGGAGGGACGTCCCTCGGCCAGCGCGGTCAGCCCTTCCAGCAGTTCCGCGCGGTTCTGGCCGACTACCACCGCCCGGTGGGCGAACGCCGACCGGGTCGTCGCCAGCGAGTAGCCGGTGTCGACGGGAGTGTGCTCGTCCACGACCGACATCAGACGCTCGGCCTGGCCGCGCAGGGCACCCTCGTCGCGTGCCGACAGCACCCAGGGCACCGGACCCTCGTGTACCGGCTCCGGGGTCTCCTCCCGCTCCGTCACGGGGGCCTGCTCGATGACGATGTGCGCGTTCGTCCCGCTGACGCCGAACGACGACACACCGGCCCGCCACGGCCGGTCCACCGTGGGCCAGGCACGCTGTTCGGTCAGCAGCTCCACCGCGCCGGCCGACCAGTCCACGTGCGACGAAGGGCTGTCCACATGCAGGGTCTTCGGCAGTACGCCCTGCCGCATCGCCATGACCATCTTGATGACACCGGCCACACCGGCGGCGGCCTGCGTGTGCCCGATGTTGGACTTCAGTGATCCGAGCCACAGGGGTTCCCCGGCCCGGTCCCGGCCGTAGGTGGCGAGGAGCGCTTGTGCCTCGATGGGGTCGCCGAGTGTGGTGCCGGTGCCGTGTGCTTCGACCGCGTCCACCTCGGACGGGGCCAGCCCCGCGCTGGCGAGCGCCTGGCGGATGACCCGCTGCTGCGACGGACCGTTCGGCGCGGTCAGACCGTTGGACGCGCCGTCCTGGTTGACGGCCGAACCCCGCATCACCGCCAGCACCCGGTGACCATTGCGACGGGCGTCCGACAGCCTCTCCAGCACCAGCATGCCCACACCCTCACCCCAGCCCGTACCATCCGCGCTGTCCGAGAACGCCTTGCACCGGCCATCAGGAGCCAAACCCCGCTGACGGCTGAACTCCACGAACGCCGCCGGACTGGACATCACCGTCACACCACCCGCCAACGCCAGCTCACACTCCCCCGACCGCAACGCCTGCGCCGCCAGATGCATCGCCACCAACGACGACGAACACGCCGTGTCCACCGTCACCGCCGGACCCTCCAGCCCCAGCACATACGACACCCGGCCAGAAGCCACACTCCCCGAACTGCCGAACCCCAACTGCCCCTCAAACCCCTCCGGAGCCCGCCGCAACCGCGAGGCGTAATCGTTGTACATCACCCCCGCGAACACCCCCGTCGCACTCCCCCGCAACGACCGCGGATCGATCCCCGCCCGCT
>NZ_JBIAZN010000024.1:0-138239 GCF_042899225.1 Streptomyces sp. NPDC000134 | reverse complement strand
CCGGACAGACCAACGCGAAGACAGCCCAGCAGGGCGTCAGTCAGTGCCCGAGTCACGGCCGCCGGAACCCGAGTATCAGCATCAATGTCAGTGCCTCGTCCTACGGTTCAGGCAGTGGGACCCGCGGAACACGCCACGGGCCTGACCTGGGGAGGGGTCTGCCATGTCGACGACGTATCTGGAGCTGTCGCAGGACGGCGGGGGCGCGCACAAGTACTACGAGGTGTCGGTCGACGGACAGGCCGTGACCGTGCGCTACGGGCGGATCGGCGCCGCCGGACAGGTCCAGACGTCCACGTTCCCCACCGCCGAGAAGGCGCGGGCCGCGGCGGCGAAGAAGATCGGCGAGAAGGTCCGCAAGGGGTACGCCCCGGCCGTGCGGGGACAGCGCCCGCCCCGGGCGGTGACGCGCCGGCAGGTGGCCTCGGCGCCGTCCACGGCACGCGCGGTCGCGCCGGTGCTGTGGCGGTTCCGCACGGGCTCCGCGGCGTTCGGCATCCACATCGACGACGACCGCTGCTGGGTGGGCAACCAGGCCGGTGACGTCTACACCCTCGCGCACGGCGGCGAGGTGCTCGCCCGGTACCGGCTGCCCGACGGCGTCAAGTGCCTGGTCGCCGACGACTTCTGGATCTACGCCGGATGCGACGACGGCCGGGTCTACGACCTGTCCTCCAAACTCCCCTTCGCCGCCTACGACATCGCCGCCGACGTCGACATCTTCTGGCTCGACATCCACGAGGGCGTGCTCCATGTCGCCGACCGCGCCGGGCGCCTCACCGTCATCGACCACGAGGACGAACACCAGTGGTCGCGCGGCGGCCACGGCGAGCACGCCTGGATGGTGCGGGCCGACGACCGCGCCGTCTACCACGGCCACTCGCGGGGGGTGACCGCCCACGCCCCGGACGGCGGCGCCGAGTCGTGGCACACGGCCACCCGGGGCGGGGTGCTGTTCGGCTGGCAGGAGGACGACGCGGTCTACGCCGGCACGGCCCACCGCGTGGTGCACCGGCTGTCGAAGGCGACCGGCGCCATCGAGGCGACCTACCGGTGCGACGCCCCGGTGTACTCGTGCGCCACCTCGCCCGGCGGCCGGTTCGTCTTCGCCGGGGACTCCGCCTCCTCGGTGTACTGCTTCGACCGGGACGGCACCCGGCTGTGGAAGCTCGGCACCGGCGGCGGCTCGGCCCTGTCGATGCAGTACCGCGACGAGCGGCTCTACCTGGTCGCCACGGACGGTTCCCTGGTGTGCGTGGACGCCGGCGAGGCGGCGGTCACCGCCGCCGAGCGGGGGTCGGTGCCGGTCGCCCGGGACGTCAAGCTCGCGGCGACGCTGCCGACGTACGCGGCGGACACCGCGGCCGCGTCCGTCACCACGGTCGCCTCGGCACCCGTCGGCACGGTGGTCGTGGAGTGCGTCCAGGACGGCGGGCGGACCCGCGTCCACGTGGTGTCGGAAGGCTACGACCGGTCGTGGAACGTGCAGTTCCCCCGGGCGATACGGGAGCCGGGCGCGCGGTACGTGGTCGACGCCGTGCACCCCGCCTCGGGCGGCTTCTACCGGGTGCGGGGCGACATCAGGCGCCTGCAGTGACCGGCCGGCCGTCACCCGCGTCCCGGATCAGGCGATGGACGCCGAGATCACCGCGGACACCGCGAGGTTGCAGGACGCGGTCACCCACACCGCGGGATGCGGCTCGGGCTCGACCAGCGTCTCGCCCAGCTTCCCCGGCGTGATCAGGTCCACCACCAGGAACGCCAGGGCCATCATCACCAGCCCCAGCAGCCCGAACGACGCAGTCGACACCAGCCCCTTGCCGAAGTCGTCGTACGTCGTCCAGATCGAGGTGAACACGACGCCGCCGACGCCGAGCAGCGCGGAGCTGAGCACCAGCGCCGCGTTGCGGTTGCGCTGCTCCCATATCTGCCGGCCGAGCTTCCCCGGGGTCAGTACGTCCACCAGGACGATGCCGAGGACCAGCAGGACCAGACCGAGCGCGCCGTAGGCGGTGGCCCGGCCGAGTCCGTTGACGATGTCGCTCATGGGGGTGCCGGCTCCGTAGGTGAGGGATCGGGAGATGATCCGAGGGATCGGGAGATGATCGCGGGCGGTCAAGGCGATGCAAAATGTAGCGCACCGCCTGCGGCACCTCGCGCGTCACCGAACCTGAACCCTTCGTTCTCTTTAACTGTTCGTGTTTCAGGCGTAGTTTCGGCGTCATGACCGCCTCCCGGCCACCCACACCCGCCGAGGAACTGCGCGGTGCCGGCCTGCGGGTGACGGCGGCCCGCGTCGCACTGCTGGCGGCCGTCCGGCAGGGCGACCACCTCGGCGTCGAGGCCCTCGCCGCCGGAGTGCGCGACCGCGTCGGCCACATCTCCCTGCCGGCCGTCTACGAGGCGCTGCACGCGCTCACCGCGGCCGGACTGGTCCGCCGGATCGAACCCGCCGGCAGCCCCGCCCGGTTCGAGGGCCGGGTCGGCGACAACCACCACCACGTCGTCTGCCGGTCCTGCGGGGCCGTGGCCGACGTCGACTGCTCGGTCGGCCACGCCCCCTGCCTGGCCGCCTCCGAGGACCACGGTTTCACGATCGACGAGGCCGAGGTCATCTACTGGGGTCTGTGCCCCGCCTGTTCCGTCAGCAGAGATCACTGAGCACCGAGATACGCCCCGGAAGGACTTTCATGACCGAGAACCACGACGCGATCGTGACCGACGCGAAGACCGACGGTGAGGGGGGCTGCCCGGTCGCGCACGGGCGTGCCCCGCACCCGACGCAGGGCGGCGGTAACCGCCAGTGGTGGCCGGAGCGCCTGAACCTCAAGATCCTCGCGAAGAACCCGCCGGCGGCCAACCCGCTCGGCGAGGACTTCGACTACGCCGAGGCGTTCGGCAGGCTCGACCTGCCGGCCGTCAAACGGGACATCGCCGAGGTGCTGACCACCCCGCAGGACTGGTGGCCGGCCGACTTCGGCCACTACGGGCCGCTGATGGTCCGGATGGCCTGGCACAGCGCGGGCACCTACCGCATCAGCGACGGCCGCGGCGGCGCCGGCGCCGGACAGCAGCGCTTCGCCCCGCTGAACAGTTGGCCGGACAACGCCAACCTGGACAAGGCCCGCCGGCTGCTGTGGCCGGTGAAGAAGAAGTACGGCCAGAACCTGTCCTGGGCCGACCTGCTGATCCTCGCGGGCAATGTCGCCCTGGAGTCGATGGGCGTGCGCACCTTCGGCTTCGGCGGCGGACGCGAGGACGTCTGGGAGCCCGAGGAGGACGTGTACTGGGGCCCCGAGACCACCTGGCTCGACGACCGGCGCTACACCGGCGACCGCGAGCTGGAGAACCCGCTCGGCGCCGTCCAGATGGGCCTGATCTACGTCAACCCCGAGGGCCCCAACGGCAATCCGGACCCGCTGGCCGCGGCCCGCGACATCCGGGAGACGTTCGCCCGGATGGCGATGAACGACGAGGAGACCGTCGCCCTCATCGCCGGCGGCCACACCTTCGGCAAGACCCACGGCGCCGGCCCGGCGGACGCCGTCGGCGCCGACCCCGAGGCCGCCCCGCTGGAGGAGCAGGGCCTGGGCTGGCGCAACGGCCACGGCACCGGCAAGGGCGCGGACACCATCACCTCCGGCCTGGAGGTCACCTGGACCGCCACGCCCACCCGGTGGAGCAACGGCTTCTTCGACAACCTCTTCGGCTACGAGTGGGAGCTGACCAAGAGCCCCGCCGGCGCCCACCAGTGGAAGCCGAAGGACGGCGCGGGCGAGGGCACCGTGCCGCACGCCCACGACGCCACGAAGAAGATCGCGCCGAACATGCTCACCACGGACCTGGCGCTGCGCTTCGACCCGGTCTACGAGCCGATCTCCCGCCGGTTCCACGAGAACCCGGAGGAGTTCCAGGAGGCGTTCGCCCGCGCCTGGTACAAGCTGACCCACCGCGACATGGGACCGAAGTCGCTGTTCCTCGGCCCGGAGGTGCCCGAGGAGACGCTGCTGTGGCAGGACCCGCTGCCCGAGCCCCAGGGCGAGCCGATCGGCGCCGCCGACATCGAGGTCCTCAAGGCCAGGCTGCTCGACTCCGGGCTGACCGTCTCCGACCTGGTCTTCACCGCCTGGGCCTCGGCGTCCACGTTCCGCGGCAGCGACAAGCGCGGCGGTGCCAACGGCGCCCGCATCCGCCTGGAGCCGCAGCGCGCCTGGGAGGCCAACGACCCCGACCGCCTCGCCACGGTCCTGTCCGCCCTGGAGGGCATCCAGCGGGACTTCAACACCGGCGGCGCCCGGCAGGTCTCGCTGGCCGACCTGATCGTCCTCGGCGGCTGCGTCGCCGTGGAACGGGCCGCCAAGGAGGCCGGTTTCGCCGTCGAGGTGCCCTTCACGCCGGGCCGGGTGGACGCCACCCTGGAGCACACGGACGTGGAGTCGTTCGCCGCGCTGGAGCCCACCGCCGACGGGTTCCGCAACTACCTCGGCAAGGGCAGCTGGCTGCCCGCCGAGTACCTGCTGCTGGACCGCGCCAACCTGCTGACGCTGACCGCCCCCGAGATGACCGTCCTCGTCGGCGGTCTGCGCGTGCTCGGCGCCAACCACCAGCAGTCCCAGCTCGGGGTCCTCACCACCACCCCGGGGTCCCTCACCAACGACTTCTTCGTCAACCTGCTCGACCTGGGCACGACGTGGCGGGCGACCACCGAGGACCAGAGCGTCTTCGAGGGCCGGGACGCCGCCACCGGCGAGGTCAAGTGGGCGGGCAGCCGAGCCGACCTGGTCTTCGGCTCCAACTCCGAACTGCGTGCCCTGGCCGAGGTGTACGCCGGTGACGACGCCAAGGAGAAGTTCGTACGCGACTTCGTCGCCGCGTGGGACAAGGTCATGAACCTGGACCGGTTCGACCTGGCCTGATCCCGGGCGGCCCCCCGCCGGGGCCGGCCCGGCCGGGGGCGCGCTCCAGGACTCCACCGAGTCGCCGAAGCGCGCCCCCGGCGCGTGCGGCACGGGGGAGGGGCGACCGGCCTGCCCTGTCGCCCTGTGCGGCACCGGGGCGCGGGCTCCGGTCAGGCCCGCAGCCGGGCCAGCACCGACCGCATCGCGCGGCGCACCGCCTCGCGTGACTCCCCGGTGCGGTCCAGGGTCTCGAAGCCGTGCCGGGCGTTCGGTACGTCGATCACCTCGACGCCGGCGCCGCACCGCCCGGCGGCGGTGAGGAACTCCTCGACGGTGGCGGCGACCTCGGGCGCCTCGCGGCCGACCCGGGTGAGCACCACGGGCAGCGTGCCCGCCCCCGCCACCGCCCGAGCCGGCCGGAACCGGCCCTCCGGCAGGCCCCAGTCGCCGAGCGGCGCCAGGATCGGATACGTGGCGGCCAGGCAGCGCAGCCACGGCGGGGGCGCCTGGAGCCAGTCCGCCGCGAGCAGGCCGCCGCCGGAGAAGAACCACAGCGCGATCCGGTCGGCGTCCACCCGGGGGTCGGCCCGTACGGTGTCCACGGCGGCGGCCACGTCCCCGGCGGCCCGCGGGTAGTCGGACACATCGTGCAGCCGGTGGTCCAGTACGGCGGCCACCACGCCCTCGCCGGCGGCGTACCGGGCGTACCCGGTCAGGGCCGGCCAGTCCCTCGGCGTCGGCCGGGCGTCGGCGGGCACCGGACCGCCGTGCACGAACACCACCGCCGGGCGCGGCTCCCCGGCGCCGGCGGCCGGGTACAGGTCGACGGGTCCGGTCCGCTCGCGCGGGCGCTCCGGCACCTCCAGCAGGAACGGCCGCAGATGCGGGGGCGGTTCCGCCGCGCCCGCGCGGGTCAGCCGGTGCCCCTCACCGGCCGCCGCCCGCAGCAGCACCTCGGCCAGTTCGGCGGGGCAGGACAGCATCGGCCAGTGCCCGGTGGGCAGTTCGAAGAAGGTCACCCGGGGATCGGCGAGCGCCTGGAGGGCGGGGTTCCCGAAGTCCACCTGCGCCTGGACCAGTTCGATGCCCACGCCGTTGCGGGTGCACAGCACCCCCGTGCTGGGCAGCGCCGCCGCCGCGCCGGTCAGCCGCAGCGGCTGGAGCAGCGTACCCAGCGGCTGCGGCGCCGCGAGCGCGGTGAGCCGGTCCAGCGCCGCCTCGGAGACCCCGTCGGTGCTGCCCCAGCGCCGCCACTCGCCGCCCGCCGGGGGTGCCAGCACCCCGCCGTCCCCAGCCGTCCGCCCGGCCAGTTCCGCGCGCAGCGCCCGGTCTGGCACCGCCGCCAGCGCCGGGACCCCGTCCTGGGGCGGCCCCGCGTCCAGGTGCACGATCCGCGCGACGCGCCCGGCCCGCCGGTCGGCGGCGGCCACCGCCGGGTGGATGCCGTAGTCGTGCCCGACCAGCACCACGTCCCGGCCGCCCGCGCCGACCGAGTCGAGCACCGCGAGGACGTCCGCGACATGCGTCTCCAGATCGACCCCGGCCCGGCGCGGGCCGTCCAGCCCGGTCAGCGCCACCGGATGCGCCCCGGCCCCCGCGGCGGCCAGTCGCACGACCGTCGCCTCCCACACATGCGTCCCGGTGAACCAGCCCCCCACCAGTACGAACTCCGTCATGACCCGCTCCCTCGGCACCTCGTCGTCCGCGCACCGGACCGATCACCCGGCCGCGCTCGCCGGTACCGTAGGAACTCCCCCTGAGGGAGGTTCAAGTGAGTACGACCACCCCGCCGTACGACGGCCGGTACGGCATCGGTGAGCTGGCCGAACGGGCGGGCGTCACCGTCAAGACCGTCCGCTTCTACTCCGACCGGGGCCTGCTGCCGGAGACCTCCCGCACCACGGGCGGCCACCGCCGCTACGGCCCCGGGGCGCTGGAGCGGCTGCGGCTGATCCGCGCCCTGCGCTCGCTCGGCCTGGCGGTCCCCGAGGTCCGCCGCGTCCTCGACGAACAGGACCGGCACGGCCGTCCCGGCGGCGCGCTGGAGGAGGCCGTCGCCGGACACCTCAGCGCCCTCGGCACCCAGCTCACCGCGCTGCGCTGGCGTCAGGCGGCGCTGCGGCTGGTGCAGGAGTGCCCGCCCGGCGAGCGGCCCGGCCGGCTGCGCCTGGTCGGCACGGTGGCGGCACCGCCGAGCACGGCGCCGCTCGCCCGGTTCTGGCGGGGCTGGCTGCCGCCGAGGATGCCGGCCGGTTCGGTCGCCGCGTTCCTGGAGGTGGCGGTGCCCCGGCCGCCCGACGACCCGACGCCGGCCCAGGTGCTCGCCTTCGCCCGGCTCAACGCCCTCACCAGCGGCCCCTGCCCGGCCGGCCGCCGGCCCCAGCCCGCGGCCCACCGCACCGTCGGCGGCCGTGGCGCGGCGCTGCTGTACGAAGGGCTCGCCGAGGCGTACGAGCTGGCGGGCGCGCCGCTGCGCCGGGGCCGCGAGCCGTACGCCGGTGAGGCGCTGGACTGCTTCGTCGCCGCGTACGCGAGCGCGTACGGCACCCGGGACACCCCCGGCTTCCGGGAACTGCTGGCCGGGCAACTGCCGGCCGACCCCCGGCTGGACCGGTACTGGGAGCTGGTCGCCGAGGTGCGCACCCCGCCGGGCGGCCGGCCGGAGCCCACCCCGGGCGCCGCCCACGACTGGCTGCTCGCCGCCCTGACGGCACCGGCCGCCGCCTGATCAGCGGCCGGTGCCGAAGTCCCGCGTCCACCAGGGGCCGCCGTCGCCGGTGTGCACCCCGCCGCCGAGCTGGGTGACGGCTCGATCGAGTATGTCGGCGCGGTGGCCGGGGCTGTTCATCCAGGACTCCCTCACCGCGCGCCAGCACGTCGCTGTAGCCGTCGGCCGCACGGGCCACCGGAACCCTGACCGGCCGGCGAACAGTTGATCCCGGTGGGGGCACCAGCCTCCACCGGGATCAACTGTTCACCGGCTCCGGTCGCTCAAGGCCGGTTCAGGCTGCCTGGAGGGACCGACCGGTCACTTGTGGAACGTGATGTAGCCGTTGCCGTCCCGGTCGTTCTTGCTCTTGGTGTACGAGTGGACGTCGGCGCGGCTCCCCGACGGCTTGACGAAGTAGATCGTGTCCTTGTCGTTGTTCCATATGAAGTTGCAGTTCTGCCGGTACACGACGTTCTTCGCGTCGGAGTCGGTGCCCCGGCCGCCGCGCAGCTTGACGTAGTCGCCCGGCTCCAGCTTGTGGCTCGACGTGAATGTGAACCTGTTGCCCGCGGCGTCCTTGACCACGTACCCCTTGAGGTTGACGGTCGCGGTGCGCGAGTAGTTCTTGACGGTCAGGTACTCGTCCTTGGTGTTGCCACCGGAGCACTTGTTGGAGTCCCTGCCGGGAGCGTCGTACTGCACGCCCTTGATCTTCAGTGCCGAGGAGTACTCGGCGGCCTGGGCCGGGACGGCGGCGACGAGGCCGAGCGTGCCTGCGGCGGCGACGGCGGCGGCCGTCAGGGTGGCGCGCGTGCGCATGAGGAAATCCCCCCTCAGTGGTGCCAATGGAGCGACCAGGAGCTTACCGAAGGGGTGAGCGGGAGGTGGCGGAAAGGTGGAGGAAGTGTGTGCGGCCGGTCCCGGACCGGGCCCGGCCGCGGTGGCCGACGGGCTCGGTCAGACGCCGAACTCCGCCGGATTCAGCCCCAGCGCGGTGCACGCCTCGCGGATCGCGTACTGCTCCGACGGCTCGAAGTGGCCGTCCGCGCCCGCCACCACGATCCCGGTCTGGATCACCGCACGCGCCTCGGCGGGCTTCTTGGCGGCCTTGGCGATGACCTGGAGGGCCTCGGCCCGGCCCGCCTGGAAGTCGCCCAGCAGCCGGTCCACATGCTGGTTGAACCGCTGGCGGAGCTGGTCCGCCGGGAAGTTCTGCAGCACCTCGTTGGTGACGATCAGCTCCTCCACGCGCTGCCGCTCGGCCGGCTCCACCTGCCCGTCGGCCGCGGCCACCAGCGCGCACATCGCCATACTGGCGTCCCGGTAGGCGCCGCTCTTCAACTCCGTCTTCACCGACGCGAGCTGGGACTTGAACAGCCCGATCAACTGGGCCTTGGACCCCCCGGAGGACGAACCCGCCCCATGGCTCCCGCCGTGCCCGTGGCCCTGGCCGCCGTACGGGCCCTGACCGCCGTACGGGCCCTGGCCGCCGCCGGTCCCGCGCGAACCCTGGGACTGCTGGAGATTCTTGGCCTGGTCCTTGATCCGGTCCCACATTGCCACTGGTGCCACCTCGGCTTCTGCTGTGCGTCGCGGACGTCGGTCACGCCGCTTCGCCGGGAGAACGCTTCCGGGCGGCACGGGGTTCCCCGCCCCCGTTCACCCCCTAATCTTCTACATGCACGTAGAACCTGCCATGTGAAGGGGTGAACGCCACGATGGTGTTCAAACGACTGCTCGGTTCGCTCGGCGTGGGCGGGCCCACGGTCGACACGGTCCTCGACCCGGGCGCGGCCCGCCCCGGCGCCGCGCTCACCGGCCGGGTCCATCTCAGGGGCGGCAGCGCCGACTTCGACATCGAGCACATCGCCCTGGAACTGGTCGCCCGCGTCGAGGCCGAGCACGCGGACGGCGAGAGCGAGGGGGCCGTCGCCTTCGAACGGTTCACCGTCGGCGGCGGCTTCCGGCTCGCCGAGGGCGCGGAGCACACCGTGCCGTTCTCCGTCCCCCTGCCCTGGGAGACACCGGTCACCGAGCTGTACGGCCAGGACCTGGGCATCGTGCTCGGCGTGCGCACCGAACTGGCGGTGGCCGGCGCCCGCGACAAGGGCGACCTCGACCGCCTCACCGTCGGCCCGCTGCCCGCCCAGGAGGCCGTCCTGGAGGCCCTCGGACAGCTCGGGTTCGGATTCCGCTCCGCCGACCTGGAGTACGGCCGCATCGGCGGCACCGGACAGCAACTGCCCTTCTACCAGGAGATCGAGCTGACCCCGGCCTCGCAGTACGCCCACCAGGTCAACGAGATCGAACTGACCTTCCTCGCCCACCCCGGCGGCGTGGAGGTGGTCCTGGAGGCGGACAAGCGCGGCGGCCTGTTCACCGAGGGGCACGACGCGCTCGCCCGGTTCACCGTCGGCCACCAGGACGCCCGCGACTGGAGCACCGAAGTCGACGGCTGGGTCCGCCAGTTGATCGACCACCGCGCCTCCTACGGCACCCACGCCGCGTACGGCCACCACGACGCCGGCCACCACCCCGGCCACCACTCCGGCGGACCCGGCGTCGGCACCGCCGTCGCGGCCGGCGCGGCGGGCCTCGCGGTCGGCGTGGCCGGCGGGCTGGTCGCGGCCGAAGTCGTCGACGAGGTCGGGGACTTCTTCGAGGGCGACGAAGGCGACGAAGGCGACGAGGGCGACGAGGGCTGACCCCTCCGCCGGCCCGCCCGGCGGGTCCCGCCTGCCCGGCGCCTCCCGCGCAAAGCGGGACAGCACCGGCACCGGGCCGCCCCCCGCTCGGCGCCGCCGCACCGCCCCAGTAGGCTCACCTGCCGTCGGTGATCATGGCGGGGAACAGGGGAACAGGGGGCGCCCGTGGAGGGGTTGCGGCAGGACGACCCGGCGCGGATCGGGGAGTACGTCACGCTGGCCCGGCTCGACGCGGCGGCCGAGGCCCACCTGGTGCCGGAGCGCCGCTATCTGGCGCGCGGCGCGGACGGGGCGCGGACCGTGCTGGTGAGCCTGCCGCCGCGGGGCGCCGACCCGGCCCGCTGGGCGGCCGAGGCGCAGTGGGCGGGCCGGCTCACCCAGCCCGGGTTCTGGCCGGTCACCCAGCTCGGCGGCAGCGCGGCCTTCCCCTGGCACGCCTCGCCGTACCGGCCCGTGCTGCCGCTCCCGGCGGCCCTCGCCGCGCACGGCGGCCCGCTGCCCGAACAGACGGTCCGGCTCCTCGGCGCCGCCCTCGCCGAGGCGCTGGCCTCCGCCCACGTACTGGGCGTGGCGCACGGCGGCATCTGCCCCGCCGCCGTGCTGCTCACCGCGTACGGGCCGCTGCTCGGCTGCTTCGGCGCCGCCCGCGCCCTCGCGCCCGACGGCACCCGGCGCTCCGGGGTGCCCGGCCTCGACGCCGGGTGCCTGGCCCCGGAGGTGGCCGCCGGCCATCCGGTCTCCCCGGCCGGCGACGTGCACGCGCTGGGCGCCGTCCTCGCCCACCTGGCCACCGGTCACACGGTCCCCGAGCGCGAGGAGATCCCGCCCGCGCTGCGCGGCCTGATCGCGGCCTGTCTCTCCCGGGACCCGGCCGGCCGCCCGGCCCCCGCCCAGATCCTCGCCGAACTGGCGCCCGGCGCCGCCTACGGCACCCACACCGCCGGCACCGAACCCCTGCCGCTGCCGGGCCGCGTCGTCGCGGCGCTGTCCGACCTGTCGGTGCGGGTCCTCACCCTGGAACTCCCCGCTGAGGTGCGCTGAACCGCCATGCTGTCCCCCCTCCTGCACGACGATCCGGAGACCGTCGGCCCCTACCGCCTGCTGGCCAGGATCGGCAGCGGCGGCATGGGCACGGTCCACCTGGCCCGCACCCCCGGCGGCCGGACCGTCGCCGTCAAGGTGCTGCACCGGAAGCTGGCCTCCGATGCCGCACTGCGCGCCCGCTTCCGCCTGGAGGCCGACGCCGCCCGGGTGATCGGCGGACGGTACGGCGCCGGGGTCCACGACGCCGACCCGGCCGCGCCGCTGCCGTGGCTGGCGACCGAGTACGTCATCGGACCGCCGCTGGACGAGGCGGTGGAGGCCGGCGGCCCGCTGCCGGAACCCGCCGTCCGCGCCATCGGCGCCGCCCTGGCGGAGGGGCTCGGGCAACTGCACCGCTCGGAGGTGGTGCACCGGGACCTGAAGCCGTCCAACGTGATGGTGACGGCCTTCGGCCCGAAGATCATCGACTTCGGGGTGGCCCGCGCGGTCGGCGACGCCCCGCTCACCCGCACCGGTTCGGCCCTCGGCACCCCCGCGTTCATGTCGCCGGAGCAGGCCGCGAACCTCGAACACGGCCCGGCCGGCGACGTCTTCGCCCTGGCCGGGGTGCTGGTCCACGCCGCGTCCGGGCACGGCCCGTTCGGCTCCGGCGGCGCCCCCGACCTGCTCTACCGGGTGCGGTACGCCGAACCCGACCTCGGCGGGGTGCCGCCGGCGCTGGTCCCGGTGCTCGCCCGCTGCCTCGACAAGGACCCGGCGCGCCGCCCCGCCACCGGCGAACTCGCCGCCGCGCTCACCGACGCCACCGGGGCCCACGGTCCCGCCGCGCTCCTCGCGGACGTGCTGCCCGACGCCGTGCTCCGCGAGATCGCGCGGCGCGGCGACGACGTATGGCGCGAACCGCCGCACCGGCTGCCGCCCCCGCCGCCCGACGTGCCCCCGGCGACCGCGCCGGCGGGGCCCGACGTGTCCCGGCGCAGGCTGTTCGCGATGACCGCCGGGGCCGTCGCCGCCGGGGCCGGCCTCGCGGGCGGCGGGGTGTGGGCCTGGCTCGCGAACCAGGACTCCGGCTCGGGCGGCGGCGGTACGAACGGGCGGACCACGGCGAGGACGGTGAAGCCGCCCGCCCGGCTGTGGACGTTCGCCGTGCACATCCCCAACGCCCGCGCGGAGGTCCTCGCGGCCGGCAGCGGCGTGGCGATCCCGGCCGGGATCGTGCTGTGCGGGGTCAACGCCGAGAGCGGCGAGGGAAGCTGGCAGGCCGACCTGGCCGACGGCTGGCGGTACGCGGCCGACGGCAAGAAGCTGTACGCGCTGCGCGATCCCGGGGCGGGCGACGCCCTCGCCGTCTGCGAGATCGACATGACCGACGGGCAGCCCGGCGACCCCCTCGCCGAGGTGGAGGACCTGGCCGGCGGCGAGCCCCGCAACCAGATCCTGTGCGTGGCGAAGAACACCGCCTACCTGGCCGCCCGCGCCGCCGCCGGGGACTCCTGGTACCTGCTCGCCCTCGGCCTCGACGACGGCCGGGTGCGCTGGCGCACCGCCCTGGACGCGGCCCGGCAGCGACACGAGCCGCCGCTGCTGTGCGCCGCGGTGACCGGCGACCGGCTGGTGCGGTTCCGGTCCGACTCGGGCCTCAGCTCCTTCCTCGAAGTCACCGCGCACGGCCTGGCCGACGGCAAGGAGAAGTGGTCGCAGTCCGAGCCGTACGACGGCCCGCCGCCCACCCGGATCGTCCACGACGACCGCCACTTCTACCTCGGCGCCGACGCGCTGAAGGCGGTACGGCTGACGGACGGCGAGACCGCCTGGCGCTTCGGCGACCTGCGCGACGCCGGCGACAGCGCGGGCGAGACCCGGCTCTACGGGGCGCCCGAGGTCCGCGACGGCGCGGTCTACTGCACCGAGGGCGACCGGGGCGTGGTCTCCGTCGACGCCCTCACCGGCACCCTCAACTGGCTGGAGAAGGGCCTGAAGAACCGGCACCTGAACCGCGACGAGGCACCGGCGGTCGGCGAGAAGTACGTCTACGGCCTGGACGACCAGGGGCTGCGCGCGGTGGACCTGCGCACCCGGACGGCGGTGTGGACCCTGCCCACCGACGCCACCGTCCTGTCCGCCGACACCGGACGCGGCCGTCTCTACGTGCGCAAGGAGAAGGAGACCTTCGCCCTGCCCCTCGACTGACCCCGCCGCCCGCCCCCGAAAGGACTCGACGTGCAACCGCTCGGCCCCGGAGACCCCCTCCGCCTCGGCCCCTACCGCATCGTCGGCGTGCTCGGCGCGGGCGGCATGGGCAAGGTCTACCTGGGACGCGACACGGCGGGCCGTCCCGCCGCCGTCAAGGTGCTGCTGCCCGAGCTGACCGGCGACCGGCACCTCGCCGAGCGCTTCGTCCGCGAGGCCCGCACCGCTCAGACGGTCACCAGCGAGGGCGTGGCCCGGGTGCTGGCCGCGGAACCGGAGTCGGGACGGCCGTGGATCGCCTCCGAGTTCCTGGCCGGCCCCACCCTGGACGAGGCGGTGGCCCGCTACGGGCCGTTCGGCGACGCCCTGCTGCGCGAACTCGCCCGGTCCCTGGCCCGCACCCTCGCCGACATCCACGTCACCGGGCTCGTGCACCGCGACCTCAAGCCGCAGAACGTCGTGCTGACCTCGCGCGGCCCCCGCGTCATCGACTTCGGCATCGCCCGCCCCGAACACGGACTGACCCTGACCCGCACCGGCCAGATCCCGGTCACCCCGGGCTACGGCGCCCCGGAACAGGTGCTCGGGCAGCGCGTCGGACCGGCCGCCGACGTGTTCTCCCTCGGCGCGCTCCTCGCCTACGCCGCCTCCGGCCGGCCGGCGTACCCGGGCACCGAGGTGGCGGCGGTGATGTACGAGGTGGTGCACGGCACCCCCGACCTCACCCTCGTGCCCGGCCCGCTGCGGGACCTGATCGCCCCCTGCCTCGCCAAGGACCCGGCCGCCCGGCCGCTGCCCGCGGCGATCGCCGACGCCGCCCGGCCCCCGGCCGGCAGCGAACGGTTCTGGACCACCGGCCCGCTCGCCGACGACATCCGCCGGCGGGAGGCCGACGCCCGGCAGTCGACCGGCGAGGGCACCACCACCGCCGTCCCCGCCCCGCGCCGCGCCCCGGACGGCCCCCGGCTCTCCCGCCGGGGCCTGCTCACCGCCGTGGCCGGCGGCGGGGCGCTGCTGGCGGCCGGCGCGGGCGGCACCGCCTGGTGGCTGAGCGGGGACGACGGCACCGCCGGTTCCTCCGACCCGTTCGACATCCCGCCCGCCGCCCGGGTGGAGAGCGCCTCGCTCGGCAGCGACACCGGCGAGATCGAGCCGCTGTGGGGCCCGTTGGAGGACGCGGCAGACCCGGAGTCGCCCCCGCCGCTGCCGGTACGGGACGTCGTGGTGTGCGCGGCGCCGGGCGGCGGCATCGCCGCGTACGACGTCACGGACGGCCGGGAACGCTGGCGCGCCGACGACCCGCGCGGCGACGCCGGCTACCTGTCCGCCGGGGACCGGCTGGTCGTCGCCGCCGACCGGGACGGCGCCCTGCGTACGTACGTCGCCGCCACCGGCGACCCCAAGTGGACGGCCGACGCCGGGGCCGAGGTCCTGCTCGCCGCCGACGCCGGACACGTCTACCTCCTGACCACCGACGGCCGACTGCGCTGTGTGTCGACCGCCGACGCCCGGGTGCGCTGGACGCGCCGCCCCCCGCTGCCCCTCACCGGCCGGCCCGTGGCGGCCGTCGGCTCCGGGGTCCTCGTGGTCTGCGGCGGCTCGGGCGACGTCGCCGCGGTCCGGGTGAGCGACGGCGCGAAGGCGTGGGTGCGCGAGGGACAGGCCCCGGCCGCCCTGCGCCCGGCCGTCGACGGCGGCGCGGTCTACCTCGGCGGCCACACCTTCGCCGCCGTCCGCGCGAGCGACGGCGAGCAGCTCTGGTCCCGGCGCCCGCTGCACGCCGTACGCCGGGGCGTGTACGGGTTCGGCCCGCCCACCGTCGCCGGCGGGGTGGTCTTCACCCTGGACAGCGAGGCCCTGCGCCATCTGCTCCCCGACGGCGGCGAGGAAGCGGTCACCTTCGTCTCGGACGCCGCCCCGCCCTGGCAGCCGCCCGTCGTCCAGGCGGGCAGCGTCTGGGTCGCCGAGCGCGAGGACACCGGCGTCAGCGGCCTGCCCCGGTACCGCAAGGACACCAGCCTCCAGGCCCGGACGTACCCCCTGCGGGCCGGGGAGAGCCGCACGCTGGCCGGCGACCGCAACCGGCTGTTCGTCCTCAACGGCGGGACCCTGGTGGCCCTGCCGGTGTACTGACGGCAGCGGCACCGGGCGCGCTCCCGCGCATCCGTCGGCCGCGCACCGGCCGGGCTCCCGCGCGCCGCCGGCCTCTCGTGTGCCGGTCGCCTTGTTTACGCGCGGGCCGCCGTCCACCCTCGGGGCGCCCGAACGTGAACCGAGGCCCGTCCCCCGGCGGGGCGCCCCGGGGGTGCTCCCCGTGCTCCGCCGTCCCACCCCCGGCGGCGCTTACCGTTCCGGATCGTCGGAAAGGCTGTCCGCGTGCATCCGGCAGGCGCCGGAGCCCCGCCGAAGAAGGAGCATCCATGCCCACCACAGCCGATGACCGACAGGTGTTCGACGAGCTGCGCGAGCTGCTGGCCGCCACCGTCGAGGACGTCTGCCCGGAGGACGTCGGCCTCGACGCCGACCTGAAGGACGACCTGGGCGTCGACTCGCTCGCCCTGCTGGAACTGGTCGCCGCCATCGAGGAGCGCTGGCAGGTGAAGATCCCGGTGGAGGAGGCCGCCCGGCTCACCACCGTAAGCGATGTCGTCCACCACCTCTCCGGCACGGTCGCCGCCCCGGCCGGTGGGACCGCGTGAGTCCATGGCACGAGGCCGCCGCGGCCCGCGAGGAGCGGACGGCCGTCATCACCGGACTCGGCGCGACCACCGCGCTGGGCGGTGACGTGCGGTCCACCTGGACGGCACTGCTGGACGGAGCGTGCGGCATCGGACGGGTCGACTTCGGCGTACCGGACGGCCCGGAGCGGGTCTACCTCGCGGCGCCGGCCGCCGTCGACCCGCGATCGGTGCTGCCCCGCGCGAAGGCCGCGCACTGCGACCGTTCCGCGCAGTTCGCCCTGGTCGCCGCCAAGGAGGCGTTACGGGACGCCGGACTGCCGGACGGCCCCGGGACGGGCGAGGGCCGTACCCGGGTCGCCGTGGTCGTCGGCGCGGGACTGGGCGGGGTGACCAGCATCCTGGAGCAGAGCCACCGGCTGGAGACCGGCGGCCCGGACCGGGTCAGCCCGCGCGCCATCCCGGTCATGCTGCCCAACCACGCGGCCGCCGAGGTCGGGCTGATGGTCGGCGCCAAGGAGGGCGTGCACGCCCCGGTCAGCGCCTGCGCGTCCGGCGCCGAAGCCCTGGCGCAGGCACTCGGTATGATCCGGGAGGGCCGCGCCGACGTGGTCGTCGCGGGCGGCGCGGAGGCGGGACTGCATCCGCTGATCTTCGCCGGATTCGCCCGGTTGCGGGCGCTGTCGCGGCGGTGCGACGAACCGGAGCGGGCGTCGCGGCCGTTCGACGCCGAACGGGACGGGTTCGTGATGGGGGAGGGAGCCGGGATGCTGGTGGTGGAGAGCGCGGCGCACGCGGCCGCCCGGGGCGCCCGGGTGCACTGCGAACTGGCCGGCGCGGGCGTCACCAACGACAGCCACCACGTGGCCCGGCCCGCGCCCGGCGGAGCGGGCTGCGCCGCCGCCGTCACCGCCGCCCTGCGCGACGCCGGCCTCGACCCCGAACAGGTACGGCACATCAACGCGCACGCCACCTCCACACCGCTGGGCGACCTCAGCGAGGCGCAGGCCCTGAACACCGCGCTCGGCAAGGACGTCCGGGACGTGACGGTCAGCGCGACCAAGGCCGCCCTCGGCCACACGCTGGGTGCCGCCGGGGCCATCGAGGCGGTCACCACCGCCCTGGCCCTGCGCGAACGCGTCGCGCCGCCCACCCGCAGCCTCGAACGCGTCGACCCGGCGATCGAGCTGAACGTGGTCGGCCGCGACCCCGAGGCGCTGCCCCACGGCCCGCTGGCGGCGGTCAGCACCAGCATGGGGTTCGGCGGGCACAATGTCGCCCTCGCCTTCACCAGCGCCTCATGAGATCCGACGGCCCGTCATGACCGCCGCCGGCACCGCCCCCGCCGCCGGCCGGCCGCGCACCGTGCTGATGTGTCCCGGGCAGGGCGCCTACCTCCCCGGCGCCCTGCGTCACCTCGCCCAGGTGCCCGCCGTCGCCGAGGTGCTGACGGCCGTGGACACCCACGCGCCGGGCCGCGCCGGCGGCGTGTCGGCCGCCCGGGTCCTGACCGACCCCGGCGGGCCCGCCCCCGAGGACCTGGTGCGCGCCGACCCGCTCGCCTTCGACCTGGCCACGTACGCCGCCGTGGTCGCCACCGCCGCCGTCGTCCTGGACCATCTGCCGGTCCCGGCCGACGCGGTCCTCGGGCACAGCGTCGGCGACCTCGCGGCGCTCACCGTCGCGGGTGTCCTCACCGTGCGCCAGGGCCTCCAACTGCTGCGCATCCGGGACCGGTTGCTGACCACCGCCGCCCTGCCCGCGGCCGGCATGGCGGCCACCGACCTGACCCCCGCCCAGGCCGCCGACCTGATCCGTACCTGCGACACCCCGCAGGTACGGATCGCGGTGCACAACGCGCCCGCCCAGGTGGTCCTGGCCGGCCCCGACGCCCAGCTCGGCGAGGTGGGCGCCAGGGCCCTGGACCGCGGCCACCGGGTGACCCGGCTGGTCAGCCGTACCGCCTACCACCACCCCCTCCTCGACGAGGTCAGCCGCTCCTTCCGCAGTCTGCTGCGGGCCCAGCCGGTCGCCCCGCCCCGGCTGCCCGTGCACGCCACCGCGGCCGGCCGGCGCGCCCACACCCCGGACCGGCTGCGCGCCATGGCCGCCGCCCACCTCACCGACCCCCTCCCCTTCCACCCCGCGCTGCTGGCGCTGGGCCGGGCCGGCTTCACCACCTACGTCGACAGCGGCCCCCGCGCCCTGCTGGCCGCGCTCGCCAAGACCGCCCTGCCGCACTGCGCGGCCGTCGCGCCGCTGCGCACCCCCGCCGACGCCGACCGGATACACCGCCGGCTCACCCGCGTCCCGCCCGCCGGTTCCGCGGCGGAAGGCCCTTGCTAGGCTGCCGGAGCCAGTCGTGCCACATCCGTGGTCAGGGAATCCGGTGCGAATCCGGAGCTGACGCGCAGCGGTGAGGGGGACGGGCGGGGCACTGATGCCACTGGGACACCACCGTGCCGGCGCGACGCCGGTACGGAGCCGTCCTGGGAAGGCGCCCCGGCCGGACGAACCCGAGTCCGAAGACCTGCTGGCACCTCCGCGCCCCCGCGCGGGGGTCGACTCCAGGCCAGGCTCCGCGTTCGAGCCCCGACACCCGAGGCATGCCCGTGCTCCGTCCCGTTCTCCGCCCCGCCGCCCTGCTGCTCGCCTGCGCCGCCTCGCTCACCGCCTGCGGCACACCCGGCGGCACCCGCGCGGCGGGCGCCTCCGCCGACGCCGGTCACCCGCGCGCCGTCGACAACTGCGGCCACCGCGTCGCCCTCGCCCCGGCGCCCCGCAGGGCCGTCTCCCTCAACCAGGGCAGCACCGAGATCCTGCTCGCCCTCGGCCTCGCCGACCGCATGGCCGGCACCGCCACCTGGACCGACCCGGTCATGAAGGGCCTGGAGAAGGCCAACGCCGGTGTGCCGCGCCTGGCCGACGACAACCCGTCCTTCGAGAAGGTCCTGGACGCCGCGCCGGACCTCGTCACCGCCTCCTTCGTCGCCACCCTCGGCACCGGCGGCGTCGCCACCCGCGAGCGGTTCGAGGAACTGGGCGTGCCCACCTACGTCTCCCCGTCCGACTGCGGCGCCGGGAAGGACAACGGCAGCGGCGGCGACGGCTCCCGCAGCACACCGCTCACCCTCGACACCGTCTACGGCGAGATACGCGACCTCGCCCGGATCTTCGGCGTCGAGCGGCGCGGCGAACGGCTCGTCGCCCGGCTGAGGGAACGGGTGCGCAAGGCCACCGACGGCGTGGACGCCTCGCACGTCTCCCTCATGTACTGGTTCGCCGACTCCCGTTCGCCCTACCTGGCCGGCTGCTGCGGCGCCCCCGGCGCCATCACCCGCGCGATCGGCGCCCGCAACGTCTTCGCCGACACCCACGACGAGTGGCCCCAGATCAACTGGGAGACCGTCGCCGACCGCGACCCCGACGTCATCGTCCTCGGCGACCTGACCCGCAAGGAGCAGACGGCCGAGACCGCCCGCGCGAAGATCCGCTTCCTGGAGAGCGACCCGGCCACCCGCAACCTCACCGCCGTACGGAAGAAGCGGTACGTGCTGCTCAGCGGCCAGGCGATGAACCCCACGATCCGCACGGTCGAGGGCATCGAGCGGGTCGCCGCCGGTCTGCGGGACCTCGGGCTCGTCAAGTGACGGCCGCACGCGCCCCGTTGCTCACCGCGGCCGGAACCGCCGTGCTGGCGGTGTCGGTCGCCGTCGCCGTGACCATCGGCCCGGCCGACATCTCCGCCGCCGACGTCTGGGCCTCGGTCGCCGCCCACCTCGGCCTCGGCCGCGGGACGCTCCCGCCGCTGCGGGACGGCATCGTGTGGGACCTGCGGATGCCGCGCACCCTGCTGGCCGCGGTGTGCGGGGCGGGCCTGGCGCTGTGCGGGGCGGTCATGCAGTCGCTGCTGCGCAACCCGCTGGCCGACCCGTTCGTCCTCGGGGTGTCCTCCGGCGCGTCGACCGGGGCGGTCGCGGTGGTCGTCCTCGGGGTCGGCGGGGGAGCGGTGTCACTGTCCGCGGGCGCCTTCGTCGGCGCGCTGGTGGCGTTCGCGCTGGTGCTGCTGCTGAGCCACAGCCTCGGCGCGGGCGTGGACCGGGTGGTGCTGTCGGGGGTGGCCGCCATGCAACTGTTCTCCGCGCTGACCTCGTTCACCGTGCTCACCTCGGCGGACGCCGAGACCACCCGGGGCGTGATGTTCTGGCTGCTCGGTTCGCTCACCGGCGCCGACTGGACCGCGGTGGTGCTGTGCGCCGCCGTCCTCGCCGTGGTCCTCGCCGTCTGCCTGCTCAACTCCGCCACCCTCGACGCGTTCACCTTCGGCGAGGAGGCCGCGGCGGCCCTCGGCGTCCGGGTGGCCCGTACCCGGCTGGTGCTGCTGTGCGCCACCGCCCTGCTCACCGCGGCCCTGGTGAGCTGCGCCGGGGCGATCGGCTTCGTCGGCCTGGTCCTGCCGCACGCCACCCGCGCCCTCGCCGGCACCGCGCACGCCAGGCTGCTCCCGGTCACCGTGCTGGCCGGCGCGGTCTTCCTGGTCTGGGTCGACACCCTCGCCCGTACCGTCCTGGACCCCCGGGAGATCCCGGTGGGCGTGGTGACCTCGCTCATCGGCGTGCCCGCGTTCGTCGCGGTGCTGTACCGGGGAAGGCGGCGGGCATGACCGGCCCCGCCGCCGAGGGGACGGCACCGGGGCTGCGCGCCGGGCGCGTCGGCCGCCGGGCGGGCGGCCGGCTGGTCGTCGACGGCGTCACCCTGGCCCCCCGCCCCGGCGAGACGGTGGGCCTGCTCGGCCCCAACGGCTCCGGCAAGTCCACGCTGCTGAAGCTGCTCGCCGGTGTCCTCGGCCCGTCCGCGGGTGTCGTCACCCTCGACGGCCGGCCGCTCGACCGGGTAGGCCGCCGGGCCGCCGCGCGCCGGATCGCCACCGTCGACCAGCACGCGCACACCCAGAACGAGTTGACCGTCCGGGACGTCGTCGCCCTCGGCCGCATCCCGCACCGCCGCCCCTGGTCGGCGGCCTCCGCCGACGACCGCGGCGCGGTCGCCGCCGCCCTGGAGCGCACGGGACTGACCGGCCTGGCCGGCCGGTCCTGGCACACCCTGTCCGGCGGCGAACGCCAGCGCGCCCAGATCGCCCGCGCCCTCGCCCAGGAGCCGCGCGAGCTGCTGCTCGACGAACCGACGAACCACCTCGACATCCAGCACCAGCTCGACCTGCTCGAACTGATCGCCGGGCTGCCCGTCACCACGGTCGTCGCCCTGCACGACCTCAACCTCGCGGCCCTGTACTGCGACCGCCTCCTGGTCCTGGCCGACGGCCGGGCCGTCGCCGAGGGCACCCCCGGCGAGGTCCTCACCCCGGCCCTGATCGAGCAGGTCTACGGTGTCCGCGCCGAGGTCACCGACGACCGGGGCCGTCCGACGATCCGCTTCCTGCGCCGGCCGCCGGCCACGGGGCGCTGACCCGCGCGGTCACGGCCCCGGGCGGCAACCGCCGTCCGCCGCCCGCCGCCCCCCGGGTCGACGACCCACCCCGGAACCCCCTCGGACGCCCCCCGCCAGCACCTCCGCCACCGCCGCCCCCGACGCCGTGCTCGCCCCGTGGGTGCAGATCCGCACGCCGGTACCCGTGGGGCCGTGACCGGGCAGGCCCATCTCGACGGTGACCGCGTCCGGGCGGGCCGCGGTCAGGCCGTCCAGGGCCCGGCTCATCCAGGCGTGCCGGGCGGCGTCGCGGACCACGACGACCAGGGGACGGCCCACCGCGGGCCGCAGCGCGCACTCCTCCAGTACGGCCGTGCCGTCCCGTAGTTCGGACTCGCCCACCCGCACCGCAGTGGTGTCCGGCAGCAGTGCGCGCAGCGGCGCGGCGACACCCCAGGGCGTCTCTTTGCCGATGGCCAGGTTGGTGGCCGGGGCCAGTTCCACCACGTGCGGCGCGGCCGCGAGCGGCAGGGCGTCCCCGGCGGGCCCGCTGATCCGCACCGCCCGGCGCGCGGCGACCCGGCCGATGCCTGGCCCGCCCTCCGGGTCGACGCCCGCCTCCCGCAGCTTCACCGACCAGTCGGCGAACTCCCGTACCCGGCCCGCCGCCTCGGCCAGGCGTTCCTCGGGCAGTTCCCCGGCGGTCACCGCGCCGTACAGCGCGTCGGCCAGCAGGCGTGTGGTGGCCTCCTCGGCGCTCTCGCCGCCCACGCACACGGCGTCCACCCCGGCGGCGACGGCCCGTACCGTCGCCCCGCCGATGCCGTACCGGCGGGTGACCGCGCCCATCTCGATGGCGTCGCTGACGACCAGCCCGTCGAAGCCCAGCTCGCCCCGGAGCAGGTCGCCCAGGACGCGCGGGCTGAGCGTGGCCGGCCGGTCGGGATCGTAGGCCGGCACCAGCAGGTGGCCGCTCATCACGGCCCGCACCCCCGCGGCGAGCGCCGCCCGGAACGGCGGCAGCGCCTGGGCCTCGATCTCCTCCCGGCCGGCCCCGTAGCAGGGCAGGTCGTGGTGGGAGTCCACGGCTACGTCCCCGTGGCCGGGGAAGTGCTTGGCGCAGGCGGCGACCCCCGCCGACTGCAGGCCCCGCACCCAGGCGGCGGTGTGCCGGGACACCACCTCCGGGCCGGTGCCGAAGGAGCGCACCCCGATGACGGGGTTGTCGGGGTTGGAGTTGACGTCCGCGCTCGGCGCGTAGTCGAGGCTCACCCCGGCGGCGCGCAGCTCGCGGCCCAGGTCGGCGGCGACCGCCTCGGTCAGTGTCACGTCGTCGACGGTGCCGAGGGCGAAGTTGCCGGGCCGGCTGGAGCCGGTGGCGGACTCGATCCGGGTGACGTCCCCGGCCTCCTCGTCGATGGCGACGATCAGCGCCGGGTTCTCGGCGCGCAGCCGCCCGGTCAGCCGGGCGACCTGCTCGGGGGAGACGATGTTGCGGGAGAAGAGCACGACGGAGGCCAGCCCGTCGGCGATGTCGCGCAGCACCCAGTCGGGTGCCTCGGTGCCGACGAAGCCGGGTTGGAGGACGCTGAGCGCGAGCCGTCGCAACTCGCTGCTGTGCTGGCTGGAGGACATCGGCGCGCGCCTTTCGACGGAACGGTGGGACGCCATCCCCTTGGTCCGGACCAAGGGGATGGTGGGCCCGAGTTAACCAGACGTGTCAAGGCTTCCGAAGGCTCAACACGGCGTGTTCCAAGGGGTGTTGACACCGTCCTATGGTCTAGTCCATTGTGAGGCCCACGTTCGACGAGGGGCACCCGTGGCCGGTGTGCCGACCGGTCCCCGCCGCCCCGACACCCCCGCTCTCGCCACCTGGACGCGAGCGGCATCCCGCCGCGCGCCCGCCGCGTGCGCACCGCGACACGCCACCCCCCTCCGCACAGACCGCCGTCCGTCCCGGCGCGGGCGACGGCGAGGACTTGGAGCACCACATGGCGACACCCGACCCCTACCTGCACCGAGCCGCCACCGACGTCCCGTACTTCAGCGCGGACGCGGACACCTACCTGGCCCGGACCCCGCTGCGCGACCTGGAGAAGACCCGCCCGCTGCGGGTGCTCACCGAGGAGGACTTCGCGCACTGGCAGACCTACGGCTACGTCGTGGTCGAGGAGGCCGTACCCGCCCCGGCCGCACGCCGGCTCCTCGACTTCGCCTGGGAGTTCCAGGGCCTGGACCCCGACCGCCCCGACACCTGGTACGAGGAGCGCGAGTACCGCTCCGACCTCGACCGCGAGCTGCACATCTACGGCTTCGTCGAGGCGTACCACCACCAACTCCTCTGGGACAGCCGCCAGACCCGCAGGGTCTACGACGCCTTCGTCGACGTGTGGGACGCCGAGGAACTCTGGGTCACCCTGGACCGGCTCAACCTCAACCCGCCCAACGTCAAGAACCGCGACCGCGCCCTGATCGAACAGCGCGAGCGGGGCTTCGACATCGAACTGCACTGGGACGTCGACACCACCCTCGGTGTCCTGCCCCAGCGCGTGCAGGGCATCATCGCCCTCAACGACACCGAGGCGGACCACGGCGGCTTCCAGTGCTGCCCCGAGCTGTTCCGCCGCTTCGACCGCTGGAAGGCGCTCCAGCCCGACGGCCGCGACCCCATCCGGCCCGCCGTCGACCGCACCGAGATGCCCGTCGTCCGGCCCGACCTGAAGGCCGGCGACCTGCTGATCTGGAACGGCCTGCTGGCGCACGGCGTCGCCCCCAACACCTCCGGCGGCCAAGTGCGCGCCGTGCAGTACCTGTCGATGATGCCCGCGCTGGAGTCCCACACCGCGCTGCGCCGCTCCCGCGTCGACTCCTGGCGCACCCTGGCCACCCCCGAGTGGAACGCCACCCTGCTCGGCGACGCCCGAAGGCCCGAGGCCGAGCGGTACCCGACCGCCGAACTCACGGATCTGGGGGCCAAGCTGCTGGGACTCACCTCCTGGCACGGGCAGGACGGCACCGGCACGGCCAGCGGGGGCGGGACATGCGCCGCATCTGCCTGACCCTGCCCACCGACCGGTCCTGCCCCGCGACCATCGCGGCCCTGGGCGAGGAAGCGGCGTACGCCGCCCGGCACTTCGACGACGTCGAGGTCCGGGTGCTGATCCTCGACTCCTGCCCGCCCCCGGTGTACGCCGAGCACACCGAGGCCGTCCGGCACCTGCCCGTCCACCCCCGGATCACCGTCCACCACCTCGACGAGAGCCGGCAACGCGACTTCCTCACCCGAACCGTCACCCGCTCCGGCCTCGCCAAGCCCGAACTGCTGCTGGACCTGCTGCTCCCCGACGGCCTCTCCTACGGCGCCTGCACCGACCGGGCCTTCCTGATCGCCGCCGCGCTCGGCTGCGAGTCCGTGCACCGCAGGGACTCCGACAGCCGGTACCAGCGCGCGCACGACCGGACCGTCTTCCCCGTCCACCACGAACTGCTCGCTCTGGGCCACCGGGCCGCCGACGCCGCGTCCCGGGTCACCGGCACCGACCTGCCGGCCGCCTGCCGGGACCGCTGGGTGGCGATGGTGGGCGCCTCCTTCATCGGCGAACTCTCCGTCGACCTCGCCGAGATGCGGGATGCCGACCCGGCGGTCTACCACGACGTCGTCAGCCTCTGGGCACCGCCGGACTGGAGCGCCGAGCGCAAACGGGAACTGGTCGCGGAGTCCTTCCGGGGCGCGGGCACCGAACCGTTCACCCACGACCGCTCGCTGCTGACACTGGTCGACCCGATGCGGGTCGACATGTGCAACATCGCCTTCCACGGCGTCCACGAACAGGTGCCGCTGCCGCCCGCGCGGGACACCATCGGCAGCGACTACTTCCTCATCCACCTCGTCCACGACGCCCGGCTGCCCGGCGTCCTGCACAACCGGCACATCGTCAACTACCACACCGGCGAACGCCGCACCGGCCCCGGCTTCCGCGCCTACCAGCGGCGCTTCGTCAAGTTCCTGCTGTCGATGTGCTACTTCCACCACGTCTACGACCGGATGGCCGCCGCCGGCGACACCCTCCTGGACGGCTCGGGCCGGGTCCGCGGCGCCGCCGTCGCCGCGCTGGCCCGCGAGAGCGCGGCACTGGACCGGAGCGAGAACACCGCCCGGCTCGACGCCGTCGACACCGCCTACCGGAAGCTGGGCGGCCGGTACGCCGAGGTCGCCGACCTGATCGCCGCCGACCGGGACCGGCTGCTGGACGAGGCCCGCGACGACATGGCGGACTTCGCCCTGCTCACCGAGGCGTGGCAGTTGCTGGTCGCCGCCGCCCGGGTCACCCCCGTCGCCGCACCCCCGGGCCGGCCGGGGTGAGCGCCGCGACGACCGCCCCGCTGGCCGCCGCCCTCGCCGCCGCCGACACCGACCGCATCGTCCTGGACCTCGACGGCATCGCCCGGCGCCACCGCGCCCTGCGCCGCGAACTCCCCGGTGTCCAGGTGCGGTTCGCCATGAAGGCGTGCCCGGTCGACGAGGTCCTCAGCACTCTCGCCCGGGACGGCGCCGGGGTCGACGCGGCGAGCCCGGCCGAGATCGAACAGGCGCTGCGGGCCGGGGTGCCGGCCGCCCGGACGCACTACGGCAACACCGTCAAGTCGGACCGGGACATCGCCGCCGCACACCGGCTCGGCGTACGCCTCTTCGCCACCGACAGCACCGAGGACGTGGCCGCCCTCGCCGTACACGCCCCCGGTGCCCGGGTGTTCTGCCGGGTGGCGACCACGGGCGAGGGCGCGCTGTGGGGGCTCGGCCACAAGTTCGGCTGCTCGCCCGCCGAGGCCGTCCGGGTCCTGGCCCGCGCCCGCGACCTGGGCCTGGTGCCCGCCGGTCTCTCCGTGCACGTCGGCTCCCAGCAGATGACCGCCGAGGCGTGGCGGGCCGCCCTGGACGACCTGGGCGGCGTACTGCGCGCCCTGGACCGGCGCGGCATCCGCCCCGCCCTGGTCAACCTCGGCGGCGGTCTCCCCGCCACCGGTTACCTCGACCGGCACGGTGCGCCCCTGGACCCGCCGCTGGACAAGATGTTCGCGGTGATCCGGGAGGGCACGGCCGAACTGCGCCGGGTCCACGGCGGCCCTCTGGAGTTCCTGATCGAACCCGGCCGCCACCTCGTCGCCGACCACGGCGCCGTCCGCGCCCACGTCGCCCGCCTCGCCCGCCGCCGGGGCCCGGACGGCGAGCCCCGGTACTGGCTGTACCTGAGCTGCGGCAAGTTCAACGGGCTGTACGAGATGGACGCCCTCCAGTACCCGCTGGTCTTCCCCGGCCATCCCGGCGGCCCCCGCGTCCCGGCCGTCGTCGCCGGACCCACCTGCGACAGCGACGACGCCTACGGCCACCAGGACGGCCTGGTCCAGGTGCCCGCGGCGCTGGCCTCCGGCGACCCGGTCTGGGTGCTGTCCTGCGGTGCCTACTCCACCAGTTACATGACCCGCGGCTTCAACGGCATCGCCCCGCTGCCGTACACCGTCACCGACAGGCGGCGCCCATGACCGACACCGTGACCGTACGGCACCTCGCCGACCACGACTGGGACGCCGTGGTGGCACTGGAACACGACGCCTACGCCGGGCTCGGCCTGGCGGAGGGGCGGGCCGCGCTCCAGTCCCGGGCGGCCGTGTCACCCGGCACCTGCTTCGTCCTCGACGTGGGCGGCCGGACCGCCGGCTATCTGCTGGCCCTGCCCTACCCGGAGTTCCGGTGCCCGGACCTCGGGCGGGTGGAGCCGGCCCTCCGCACCGGCCGCAACCTCCACCTGCACGACATCGTCGTCGCGCCCGCCCTGCGCCGCCGGGGCCTGGGCCGCTACCTCCTCGGGCGGCTCACCGGCACCGCGCGGGCCCGCGGCGACCGGCGGATCTCGCTGGTCGCCGTGGGCGGCAGCGACCGGTTCTGGTCCGCCCGGGGCTTCGTCGCCCACCCCGGCGTCGCCCCCGCCGACGGCTACGGAGCCGACGCCGTCTACATGTCCCGGCCGGTGCCGGCCGCCCGGCCCGCACCGCCCGCCCCTTCGACCCTGCGTGAAGTGAGCTGATGCGCGTGTCCCGACTCCACGACCCCTACCGCCGCGGTCAGTTGGCGATCGCCGCGCTGTTCTGCTCGCTCGGCTTCCAGTACGCCACCTGGGCGGCCCGCATCCCCGACCTGAAGACCGGCCTGTCCCTGTCCGCCGCCGAGGTCGGGGTGCTGCTGATGGCCGCCGGGGTCGGCGCGGCGGTGTCCTTCCCGCTGGTGGCCTGGCTGATGCGGCGCCTGGGCTCGCGGAGGCTCGCCCTGCTCTCCCAGCTCTGCCTCGCCCTGCTGCTCCTCGCCCTGGCCGCGGCACCCTCGTATCACGTGGCCCTGCTGGTGATGTGCGTCGACGGGGTCCTGGTGGGGTGTCTCAACGTCGCGATGAACGCGCAGGGAGCGGCCCTGGAGGCGCGGTACGCCCGCACCACCATGGCCAGGCTGCACGCCGTCTTCAGCGCCGGTTCCCTGCTCGCCGCGCTGGCCGCCTCCGCCATGCACGCCGTCACCTCCTCGGTCATGGCGCACTTCGGTGTGGCCGTCGCCCTGCTGCTGGCCCTCGGCGCGGGCGCCCGCACCGGGCTGCTCACCGACGACCCGCCGGCCCGGCCGGCGGCGGCGAAAGCGCGGCGCCGCTGGAGCGTACCGAGCCGGATCACCCTGTGGATGTGCTGCGCCATGGCCTTCGGCACGGTCGCCGAGGGCGCCATGAACGACTGGTCCGCGCTCTATCTGAAGGACGTCGCCGAGGCATCGGACGAACTCGCCCCGCTGGGCATCGCCGTGGTCTCCGGCGCGATGGTCGTCGCCCGGCTCTTCGCCGACCGGTGGCGCAGTCGCTGGGGCGACCGGCGGGTGGTCCTGCTCGGCAGCGCCCTCGCCGGGGCGGCGCTCGCCCTCGCCCTGCTGAGCGGCGGTGTGGTGCCGGCCCTGCTCGGCTTCGCCTGCGTCGGCCTGGGCATCGCCGCCGTCACCCCGTGCGTGTACGCCGCCGCGGCCCGGGAGGGCTCCGACGCGCTCACCCTGGTCGCCGCCATGGGCACCACCGGGCTGCTCGCCGGGCCGCCGCTCATCGGCTTCATCGCGAACGCCGGCTCCCTGGCCTGGGGCATGGCGGCGGTCGCCGCGTCCGCGGTGGTCGTCGCCCTGTGCGCCACCCGCATCCGCTGGGAACCGGCCCCGGCCGCCGTGCCGGCCACGGGCGGCGGATGAGCGGCGTCACCGGGCCAGCGCGGCCTGCGGGCCCATCACGACGACCGGCTGCCCGGCCGGGTCCAGGGCCCGCAGCAGGGTGCGCAGGTGCGGCTCGGCCAGCGACACGCACGCGTTGGTCGGCCCGCCGTGGTCGACGTGGACCCACACCCCGCCGCCCCGGTCCTCGCCCAGCGGACGCTCCTTGTCCAGCGGTGTGGTGCCCCGTACGCGGTTGTAGTCGACGGCCACGACATAGTCGAAGGAGCCCTCCAGCGGCTCGCCGACGTGCCCGGTCCCGTCGATCGAGAACTCCGGGTTCTCGTCGTACGGCATCCGGGTGTCCGGGTCGGGCAGGCGGCCCCCGGCGTCGCTGAGCGTGAACACGCCGATGGGCGTGCGCAGATCACCCGCCCAGTGGTCCCGGGTCCAGCCGCGCAGCCCGTTGTGCGCGGGCCAGGGACCGGCGCTCCGCCGCCAGCCGCCGCCCGGCTCCCGCTCGTACAGCGCCGCCCGCGCCCGGTTGCCGTCCGCCGTCGTGCCCCGCACCAGCAGCACCTGCCGGGTGGCCGCCGGGATCTGCGAGCGGGTCTCGGGCCCCAGTCCGGGCAGCGGCCGGGCGGCCGGGCTCGGCGGCGCCGGGCGGCCCGACACCGGCCCGGAGGGCGAGGGCGTGCCCTTGGCGGTGGCACCTCGCTGCTCCTTGGCGCAGCCGGTCCCCAGCACGCCGGTGCACACCACGGCGCTGATCCCCACCGCGAGGGCTTTCCTCAAGGTCATGCCAACCTCCGACTCCGTGCGCGTCCACGTCATTGCTTGACCGCTCCGGGGGCCGGGTTCCCCACCGCCGGGCCCGCCTCCCCCGGATGGCGCAGAGCGCGGACAGTGACCAGCGACACGTCTGTATGTGTCTGGTTCTGGTGTGCGAGAAGAGACGGATGGGCAGTGACTGCGTGATCGGGGGGAGGACGGTGAGCCATGTGGGGGAACAGCGTGCGGGTGTGTGTGATCGGTGCGGGTCTGTCGGGGCTGGCGACGGCGTACGCCCTGAAGGAGCGCGGCGTCGACTTCGTCTGCCTGGAGAAGGCCCCGGACGTCGGCGGGGTCTGGCGCCAGCCCGGCGCCGGTGAGCGCGGACCCGGCTACCGGACGCTGCACCTCAACACGGCCAAGGACCTGACCGGCTACGCCGACTTCCCGATGCCGGCCGAGTACCCCCTCTACCCCGGGCACCGCGAGGTCGCCGCCTACCTGCGGTCCTTCGCCGAGTGGGCCGGTCTCCTCGGCCACGTGGAGACCGGCACCGAGGTGCGGTCCGTACGGCAGGACGCGGACGGCACCTGGACCGTCGTCAGCGCGGGCCCGGACGGCCGGAGCACCGCCCGGCGGTTCGCGCACGTCGTCGTCGCCTCCGGGCACCACACCGAGCCCGCCCTGCCCGACCCGCTGCCGCCGGGCCACGACACCTTCACCGGCACGGTCCTGCACGCCCTCGACTACCGCGACGGCGCCGACTTCACCGGCCGGCGCGTGGTGGTCGTCGGCCTCGGCGCCTCCGCCGTGGACATCGCCGCCGACCTCTCCCGGCACGCCGCGCGGACCGTGCTCTCGGTGCGCCGGGGCCTGCACATCGTGCCCAAGCAGCTCTACGGGCTGTCCGTCGACCAGATCGCCGAGGCCCCCTGGTTCCAGCAGATGTCCTTCGAGGAGCAGCGCCGCTTCTGCGAGCAGGCCCTGCGCGTCGCCCGCGGCGACCTGGCCGACTACGGCCTGCCCGAGCCCGACCACCCCCTCTTCTCCTCGGCCGTCACCATCTCCGACGAGATCCTCAGCCGCATCCGGCACGGCGCCGTGGTCCCCAGACCCGCGATCGACGCCTTCGACGGGCCCCGGGTGCGGTTCACCGACGGAACCGCCGAGGAGGCGGACGCGGTGGTCTACTGCACCGGCTACCACATGGCCTTCCCGTTCCTGCCCGACGGCTGCCCCGTCACCGCGGACGGCTCGGTGGAGCTGTACAAGCGGGTGGTGGCACCGGACCGGACCGGCCTGTACTTCGTCGGGCTGGTCCGCCCGGTCGGGGCGATCACCCGGCTGGTGGAGGCCCAGGCACGCTGGGTCGCCGGCCTGGTGGCCGGCGACAGCGCGCTGCCCTCCGCCGAGGAGATGCGCGCGGAGGTCGCCGAGTACCTCACGGGCATCGCCCGGCGGTACGGCCGCACCCGGGGCGCCTCCATCCAGGTCGACGTGGGCCCGTACCTGGGCCAACTGCGCGAAGTCATCGGCGTGTAGCTCCCGGGCCACGGGCTCCCGGACCACGGGCTCCCGGCGCGGTCCGCCGGGAGCCCCTCGCGTGCGCTCAGCCGCGCAGGGCCCCGGCCGGACGGAACGCCGCCGGCTCCGGCGGCCGCACCGCGTACGCCTCGCAGGACAGGTACGCCGTCACCCGGGGCGCCCGGCCGCGCTGGTGGGCCAGCGCCAGGTAGGCGATCAGCCCCACCCCGTCCTCGGGCCGCCGCCCGGTGAGCGCCGACAGCGCGCGGGGGAGCGGGGACGGATCGATCCCGTACCGGCCGAGCAGTGCCGTCGCCCGCGCCAGCGCCTCGCCGTCGTGCCCGGCGTAGTCCCGGACCGGCACGTGCAGCGTGAAGCCGGCCGGTGTCGCGCTGCCGGTGTCGGTGAAGGCGTGGCAGGTCAGTCCCGGACGCCGGTCCAGCCGGAGGCCGCCGGGCGCCGCGTCCCCACCGGCGGCGGCGGTGCGGAAGAAGTCCTCGACCACCGCCGGGCCGGGCCCCCCGGCCGCCTCGGACAGCAGCCCCGCCCGGCCGGGTGTCAGGCCGTCGTGCCGGAGGTAGACCTTCACCCGGGGCTCCTGCCAGTCCCCGAGGTCCAGCGCCAGGAACGGGTACCCGTCGGCCTCGGGCAGGGCCTCGGCGGCCCGTCCGTGACCGAGCCGGACCAGCGCCCGGCGCACCGTACCGGCGGCCTGCCCGGCACCGGAGGCCGAGGGGTTGAGATACACCTTCACCCGGGGCACGCCTCCGGGCCGCAGCTCCAGCGCGCACCACAGGGCCAGCGGTCCGTGCGGTGCGGGGGGCAGGAACAGGTCCTCGACCGCTTCGAGGGAGCCGGTGGAAAAACGCCACCGCCGGGCCATCGCGCGCAGCGCCGCCAGTCCGGCGCGGCCGTTGCGGGCCAGGCTGCCTGCGCCGCAGCCCGGTTCCAGCAGCACCCGCAGGGCGGGGGCCGCGCCCGGCCGGAAGGAGAGGGAGAACTCCACCGGTGTGTGGTCGTCGGAGAGGAAGGTGCGGTTCGGGGGCCCCAGTTCCAGGGGCCGCGCGGCCACGGTGCCGAGTGCCTCGGTCAGGACGCCGACGTAAGCGTCGGTGTCGGCCTCGGACAGTCCCGCGACCGCGCCCAGTCTTCGCAACTGGCCGCCGGTGTACGCCCCGAGCGTCGGTATGCCGGGGCCGTCACCGGAGGCGCCGACGGCGGTCACCGGGCCGCCCGGCGACGGTTCGGGCGGACAAAGGGATACCCGCCCCCGAGGGCGGGTATCCGGCCGGTCACCGGCAGGAAAGCGGCGTCCATGGACAGGTGGTCCACGGCACCTCCTTTGCGTATGAGCAACTCGAATGCCGCGTTGCTCACTACCCCTGCCGTTGAACGGTTATGCGAAAGGGGCTGGTTGGCAGGCTGTTACGCGCGTCACCGGGTGAGCCAGGTGAGGAACGAGCTCCACAGACCGCGTTCGGGCCGGCGGCCCGCCTCCGCGGACGCCGCCGCCGTCGCCGCCTGGGCGGTCCGCTCACCGGCCGGACGGGCCGGCCGGACCGGGGTGAACCGGGCCGGGAGCGTCGCCAGCGCCCGGTTGAACGGACCCGGCCGCCAGGTCAGGCTGTCCTCGGGGACGGCGAGTTCGATGTCCGGCAACTGGTTGAACAGGTGCTCGATGGCGGTCACCGTGATGTGCCGGGCGGGCTCCTTCGAGGGGCAGGCGTGCGGCCCCGCGCTCCACGCCAGGTGCGCCCGGTTGCTGCCCGCGTGCCGGGACTCGGTGAGCGCCGGTCCGGTGTTGGCGGCGGCGAAGCTGACCAGCATCAGGTCGCCCGCCTGCAGGTGCTGCCCGGCGAACTCCATGTCGGTGGCCGGGTAGTGCGGCGCGTAGTTCGACATCGGCGGGTTCTCCCACAGGGTGTCGTCGAGGGCCTCGTCGATCAGACCGCCCTCGCGTGCGTACCGGTCGTGGGTCAGCAGGCGGTGCAGCGTGTTGCCGATGAGGTTGCGCAGCGGTTCCGCGCCCGCGCCGAGCAGCAGCGCGAGCTGGTGCACCATCTCCTCGTCGGTCAGCCCCGCCTCGTGCCGCATCAGCCAGGAGGTGACGTCGTCGCCGGGCCTGCCGCGCTTGAGCGCGACCAGTTCGCCGACGGCCCCGAACAGCACCTCGGTGGCCTTGTCCGCGTTGACCCCGTCGAACATCCCCGAGATGCCGAACAGCACCCGGTCGCCGATGCCGGCCGGGCAGCCGAACAGCTCGTTGAACACGAACAGCGGCAACTGCTTGGCGTAGTCGCCGAGCAGGTCGGCCGAACCGCGCCCGCCGAACTGGGAGACCAGGTACCCGGAGATCTGCTCGGTGCTGCGGCTCAGCCGCCGGGTGTCCACCCGGGCCATGCTGTCGGTGACCGCCTGCCGCAGCCGCAGATGGTCCGCGCCGTCGGCGAACATGCAGTTGGGGCGGTACGCCAGCAGCGGCGCGACCGGGCTGTCCGGGCCGACCTTGCCCTCGTTGAAGGCGCGCCAGCGCCGGGCGTCCTTGCGGAAGCTGCCGGAGTCGTGCAGCAGTTGGAGGGCGGCCGCGTAGTCGGTGACCAGGGTGGCCTCCACACCCGGCGCCAGCTCCACGGGCGCGGCGGGACCGTAGTGCCGCAGATAGTCGTAGTACGCCCGCGGGTCGGCGGCGAACTCCGGCCCGTACAGGGGGACCCGGCCGCCCGAGCCGTGGGCCGGGCACCCCGGCGGGGGCACCGGGGCGGTGTCGTGAGGTTGCATGTCTGTCTGCTCTCGGCTTCTAGTGGGCGCGGTCCAGCAAATAGCGGACGAGCGTGGTCAGGGCGGTGGCGGAGGACTTCTCGTCGCGGGCGTCGCAGGAGACGACCGGGGTGTCGGCGAGCAGGTCCAGCGCCTCGCGCAGGGCCGCCTCGTCACGCGGCGGCGCGCCGGTGAAGTGGTTGACGGCGATGGCGTAGTCCAGGCCGTACTGCTCGATGAGGTCGATCACCGGGAAGGAGTCCGCCAGCCGCTCGGGGTCGACCAGGATCAGGGCGCCGAGCGCGCCGCGGGCCATGTCCTCCCACATCTGCACGAACCGCTGCTGTCCCGGCGTCCCGAACAGGTACAGGACGACCCGGTCGCTGATGGTGAGCCGGCCGAAGTCCATGGCGACGGTGGTGGTCGTCTTGCCCTGGACGCCCTTGAGGTCGTCGACCGACTCGGCGGCCCGGGTCATCGTCTCCTCGGTGGACAGCGGCTCGATCTCGGAGATCGACCCGATGAAGGTGGTCTTGCCCACCGCGAAGTGACCCACCACGAGGATCTTCACCGCGGTCTGGGTCGCCCCGCCGCGGACGTACGCCTGCTCACCCAAACTTGGCGCGGAGACCATTGAGCACCTCCTGAAGGATCTCCCGGTCGGCGAGTGCCGCCGGGGCCACCGGCGGACGGGTGACGAGGTGGCCGCCCTCGGCCAGGGAGGACAGCAGGATGCGCACCACGCCCAGCGGCAGTTGGGTGTGCCCGGCGATCTCGGCGACCGACAGGTACCCGGCGGAGCACAGGTCCAGCAGCGTCCGCTCCTCGGGGGAGAGCCGGGCCGGCCGCCGCGGGTCCGCGGGCGCCGCAGTGACCAGGGTGATCAGGGAGAGCTGCTCCTCGTCGGGCAGCTCCCGCCCCTTGGTGATGACGTACGGCCGTACTAACGGGGCCGCCTCCGGCTCCCAGGCGTCCCGGTCGGTCATGAGGTGCCGCCGAGGTTCTCACGCGGCGGGGCGGTCAGCCGCTTGCCGAGCTGGGCGACGAGCTGCTGCATCCGGAAGGTGATGTCCGCCATGTCGACCTCCGGCGAGGCGGAGACGCCGAGGTAGGCGCCCTCCCCGGCGGAGATCAGGAAGACCCAGCCGCCGTCGAACTCGACCAGCGTCTGCCGCCAGGTCGCCTTGGGGTCCTCGCAGAAGAAGCCCAGTGTGCGGCTGAGCGACTGCACGCCGCTCATCGCCGCCGCGACCCGGTCGGCGTCGTCCCGGTCGAAGTCCTGGGTCCGGGCCATCAGCAGGCCGTCCGCGGAGATCAGGACGGCGTGCAGGGCCCCGGGAATCTCCAGGGCGCTGTCGAGCATCCAAGACAGATCGTCGTTCACGAGTCCTCATGTCCTTCGCTGCTTGCACCACGTGTGCTGCTCGTCCGGCCGGCGTCCTCCGGTCCCGTGGCCCGGCCGGTCCGCGTGCCCCGCTGGAAGGCGCCCATGATCTGCGCCTGCTCGGAGCCGGAACGGGCCGCGGGCCGCGCCGCCGGGGCGCTGCCGGGCACGATGGCCATCGGCCGCTTGCGGCGCCGCCGGGGCAGTCCGTCGGCGGTGGCGGCGGGCAGCGCCGGCTCGGGGCCGTCCCCGGGGTCGGCGGCCGGGCGCGCGGCGGCGGTGGTGGCGGGGGCGGGCGCCTTCCGCTCCGGCATGGCCGTCAGCAGCTCGTGCGGCAGCAGCACCACCGCGCGGACACCTCCGTAGGGGGAGGAGGTGTCCACCGACACCTCGAAGCCGAAGCGCTCGCAGAGCAGGCCGATGACGGCGAAGCCGAACTGCGGGGGGTTGCCGAGTCCGGCCACCCCGGAGGCGCGTTCGCTGGAGAGCAGCTTCTCGGCCCGGGTCCGCTCCTCGTCGCTCATGCCGACACCGGCGTCGTCGACGACCACGCAGATGCCCTTGGGCACCGTACGGATGTTGATCTCGACGACGGTGTCCGGGCTGGAGTAGCTGGTGGCGTTGTCGAGCAGCTCGGCGAGGGCGAGGGCCACCGGTTCGACGGCCCGGCTGGTGATGCCGAAGTCGACCTGGGAGAGGATCTCCACCCGCCGGAAGTGCCGGATGCGGCCCTGCGCGCTGCGCACCACGTCGTACACCGAGGCGGTGTCGCGCCGGCCGCCCAGCCAGCCGTCGCAGAGCACCGCGATGGACTGGGCGCGGCGGCCGAACTGCGAGTTGGTGTGGTCGATCTCCAGCAGGTCCCGGAGCATGGCCGAGTCACCGTACTTGCTCTGCAGGCGGGACAGCACCAACTGCTGTTCGGCGGCCAGGCCCTGGAGGGTCCGCATGGCGGACTTCAGGACGGTCTTGGTCTCCTCCTCGGCTTGCTCCTGAGCCGCCCGGACCGACTCCTCGTAGCCGGTCTCCAGCTCTGTGTACCGTTCCCCCAGGCCCTGGATCTCCTGTCGCAGCAACCGGGCCGTCCTGCGCTGGCGGACGGCCATGGTGCTGGTGGCGACGAATGCGACGAGGAGAGCCCAGAACAGGGGGTTCTCTATGTATTCCGTCATAAGACTCTCTTCAGGCGACTGACGGCCAACGTGCTGATGTCCCGTCATGTGCGGGCGGCCGGTACCCCCGTGCCACCCTCGGCCCGCTCCGCAAACGCGGTGATCGTATCACCGGTAGAAGAGGTGAAATCACGTCAGGAAACGTGCAGGAACGATCCGTTGAGTAAACAGACGATGACCTGCCGATGGCGGGAGCCGTGCATCTCGCCGGCCTGTCCTCCGTCTTGCTTCAGCTATCGAGAAACGATAGATTTCCATCGTGACTCGATGGAGGGAGCTGCGATGGGAAAGCTGACGGTGCTGACGCTGCGCGCCGTGCTCGCGGTGCTGTTCGCCGGCTCGGTGTTCGTGCAGGCGGTGATGGTGCCCCTGGTGGCCGCCGACGTGGAGGGGATCGACCCGGACCTGGCGTTCCCCCGCACCCCGTTCCTGGTGATCCTCGTGCTGGGGGTGGTGACGGTCCAGGTCGTCCTGGTCTGCGTGTGGAAGCTGGTGACGATGGTCCGGCGCGGGACGGTCTTCTCGCACGCCGCCTTCCGGTACGTGCACATCGTCATCGGCGCGGTCGTGGCCGCCGCGCTCCTGCTGTTCGCGCTGGCGGTCGTGCTGGCGCCGGGCGAGGCCGTCGCCCCCGGTGTGGTCCTGCTGATCTGCGGGGCGGTGGTCGCCGTCCTCGGGGTCGCGCTCATCGTGCTGGTCCTGCGGATGCTGCTCGCCCAGGCCGTGGCGCGGGACGTCGAGGCGGCGCGGATGCGGGCCGAGCTGGCCGAGGTGATCTGATGCCGATCGTCGTCGACATCGACGTGATGCTGGCGCGGCGCAAGATGTCCGTGGGCGAGCTGGCGGAACGGGTCGGGATCACGCCCGCCAACCTGGCGGTGCTGAAGAACGGCCGCGCCAAGGCGGTCCGCTTCACCACCCTCGCCGCCCTGTGCGAGGTCCTCGGCTGCCAGCCGGGCGACCTGCTGCGCTGGGAGCCGGACGGCACCGCCCGCGCCGAGGAGACCCGGGCGGAGGGCGCGGGGCGCCCCTGACCCGCGCCCGGCCCCGGGCCTCACGCCCCCCGCAGGTCCGTCACCCGGCGGATCTTGCCCACCGAGCGTTCCAGGGTCCCGGGGTCGACGATCTCCACGTCGACCGTGACGCCGACGCCGTCCTTGACCCCTGCGGCGATGGCCCCGGCCGCCGTCCGGCGGTCACCGGGCGCGGCGTCCGGGCGGGCCTCGACGCGGACGGTCATGTGGTCCATGCGGCCCCGCCGGGTGAGCCGGAGCTGGAAGTGCGGGGCGACACCGGGGGTGCGCAGCACGATCTCCTCGATCTGGCCGGGGAAGACGTTCACCCCGCGCAGGACGATCATGTCGTCGCAGCGGCCGGTGATCTTCTCGATGCGCCGGAAGGCGGGCCGGGCCGTGCCCGGCAGCAGCCGGGTCAGATCCCGGGTGCGGTACCGGATCACCGGCTGGGCCTGCCTGGTCAGCGTGGTGAGGACCAGCTCACCCCCCTCGCCCTCGGCGAGCACCTCGTCGGTGACCGGGTCGACGATCTCCGGGTAGAAGTGGTCCTCCCACACGTGCAGCCCGTCCTTGGTCTCCACGCACTCCTGCGCCACCCCCGGCCCCATCACCTCCGACAGCCCGTAGATATCGACGGCGTGCAGGTCCAGCCGCTCCTCGATCTCCCGGCGCATCTCCTCCGTCCACGGCTCCGCCCCGAAGACCCCGATCCGCAGCGAGGTGGTGCGCGGATCGACGCCCTGCCGCTCGAACTCGTCGAGCAGGGTGAGCATGTACGACGGCGTCACCATGATGACCTCGGGCCGGAAGTCCTGGATGATCCGCACCTGCCGCGCGGTCATGCCGCCCGAGGCGGGGATCACCGTGCACCCGGCCCGTTCCGCGCCGTAGTGCGCGCCGAGGCCGCCGGTGAACAGGCCGTAGCCGTAGCTGATGTGCACCTTGTGGCCGGGCCGGGCGCCGGCGGCGCGCAGTGAGCGGGCGACCAGCCCGGCCCATGTCGACAGGTCGCGCTCGGTGTAGCCGACGACGGTCGGCCGGCCGGTGGTGCCGCTGGAGGCGTGGACGCGCCGCACGTCGGCCATCGGCACGGCGAGCATCCCGAACGGGTAGGAGTCCCGCAGGTCCGCCTTGGTCGTGAACGGGAACCGCGCCAGATCGGCCAGGGTCCGGCAGTCCTCGGGGCGCACCCCCGCCGCGTCGAACTTCCGGCGGTACAGCTCGACGTTGTCGTACGCGTGCCGCAGCGTCCGGCGCAGCCGGCGCACCTGCGTCCGGCGCAGTTCCTCGGGGGTCAGCCGCTCGGCGTCGTCCAGCAGCTCCGCCGGAACCGGCTCGCCCCGGCGGACCGGCCCGGCGGCGGGGGTGTTCGGGTCACTGCTCATCGCGGCTCCTCCACCGGCGTGCCGACCGACCATTCGGTCAGCGCTCGGCACCGTCAAGAAACCAAGCCCGGCGCGGCGCTGTCAAGGGGGAGCCGCGGAAGGCGGAAATCCGTCGGCCCCGACGGTTGCCGGGGCCCGGGGGGTTCGTTCTATCATGAACCGAACGAATGGTCGGTTGGGGACAGGTGACTGAGATGACGGCACAGCAGGCCGGACCGGCGGCGGACCAGGCGGCACCGGAACTCCAGGAGCACTTCGACGCGACGATCGCCCGCGACCAGCGGATCGAGCCGCGCGACTGGATGCCCGACGGCTACCGCTCCACCCTGATCCGGCAGATCGCCCAGCACGCCCACTCCGAGATCATCGGCATGCAGCCCGAGGGCGAGTGGATCACCCGCGCCCCCTCGCTGCGCCGCAAGGCGATCCTGTTCGCCAAGGTCCAGGACGAGGCCGGCCACGGCCTGTACCTGTACTCGGCGGCCGAGACGCTCGGCGCCGACCGCGCGGACCTCACCCGGCGGCTGATCGAGGGCCGCCAGAAGTACTCGTCGATCTTCAACTACCCGACGCCCACCTTCGCCGACGTCGGCGTGATCGGCTGGTTCGTGGACGGCGCCGCGATCTGCAACCAGGTCCCGCTGTGCCGCAGCTCGTACGGCCCCTACGCACGCGCGATGGTGCGGATCTGCAAGGAGGAGTCCTTCCACCAGCGGCAGGGCTACGAACTGCTGATGACGATGATGCGCGGCACCGACGCCCAGCGCGCGATGGTGCAGGACGCGGTGGACCGCTGGTGGTGGCCGTCGCTGATGATGTTCGGCCCGCCCGACGACGCCTCGCCCAACTCCGCCCGCTCGATGGCCTGGAAGATCAAGCGGCACAGCAACGACGAACTGCGCCAGCGCTTCGTCGACATGACCGTCCCGCAGGCCGAGCGGCTCGGCGTCACCCTCCCCGACCCCGGACTGCGCTGGAACGAGGAGCGCGGCCGGCACGACTTCGGCACCCCCGACTGGGACGAGCTGACCCGGGTCATCAAGGGCGACGGACCGTGCAACGCGCGGCGCGTACAGCGGCGCCGCACCGCCCACGAGGAAGGCGCCTGGGTACGCGAGGCAGCCGCCGCGCACGCCGCCAAGCGGGCCGCCCGGACCGAGAAGGGAGCGATGGCATGAGCACCGAGCGGAACTGGCCCCTGTACGAGGTGTTCGTCCGCGGCAAGCGGGGCCTGAACCACGTCCACGTCGGCTCGCTGCACGCCGCCGACGACCGGATGGCCCTCACCCACGCCCGCGACCTGTACACCCGGCGCAACGAGGGGGTGAGCATCTGGGTGGTCCGCTCCGCGCACATCGCCGCCTCCACCCGCGACGAGAAGGACCCCTTCTTCGACCCGAGCGCCGACAAGGTGTACCGCCACCCCACCTTCTACGACATCCCCGACGACGTCCCGCACATCTAGGAGCAGGGCATGAGCGACGACCACGTCTACCTCACCCTCGCCGAGGAACACGAGGACGACACCCGCTGGGCCTACGGCACCGGCTTCGAGGACCCCCTGCACGGCGTGGACACCACCGTCCCCGAAGGCGTCGACCGGGACGCGCTGGCCGCGCTCTGCCTGGCGCTCGGCGACGACGCCCTGGTCGCGGCCCAGCGGCTGGCCGAGTGGACCACCCGCGCCCCCGAACTGGAGGAGGAGGTCGCCCTCGCCAACATCGGCCTGGACCTGCTCGGCCAGGCCCGGCTGCTGTACGCCCGCTGCGGCCAGGTGGACGGCACCGGCCGCGGCGAGGACGCCTACGCCTACTTCCGCGGCCCCGCCGACTTCCGCAACGTCACCCTGGCCGAACTCCCCAACGGCGACTTCGCGTTCAGCGTGGTCAGGCTGCTGGTGTTCGCCAGTTGGCGGCTGGCCCAGTTCCAGGGGCTCACCGCCTCGCCCGACCCGGTGCTCGCCGCCGTCGCCGCCAAGGGCGCCAAGGAGCTGACGTACCACCGCCAGTACGCCGCCGAGTGGGTGGTGCGGCTCGGCGACGGCACCGAGGAGTCGCACCGGCGCACCCGCGCCGCGCTGCGGCAGGTCACCCCCTGCCTCGGCGAGCTGTTCTCCGCGTACGACGCCCGCGACGAGGTGGTCGGCGTGCTGCGCCAGGTGACGGACGCGGCCGGCGTGCCGCTGCCCGCCTGGAGACCGCTGCCCGGGGCCGGCCGGCACGGCGTGCACACCGGGCATCTCGCCCCGCTGCTGGCCGAGTTGCAGTCCGTCGCCCGCGCCCACCCGGAGGCGGCATGGTGACCGCGCCGACCGCCGCCCGGCGCGCCCGGCACATCGCCGGGCGGGTCCCCGACCCCGAGCTGCCCATGCTCACCCTCGCCGACCTCGGCGTCCTGCGCGCGGTCGACGTCGACCCGGACGGCACGGTGGTCGTCAGCCTCACCCCGACCTACTCGGGCTGCCCGGCCATGGCCGAGATGCGCGCCGGGACGGTCGCCCGGCTCAGGGCCGCCGGATACCCGCGGGTGGAGGTCCGTACCGTCCTCGACCCGCCCTGGACCACCGACTGGATCACCCCCGAGGGCCGCCGCAAGCTCGCCGAGCACGGCATCGCCCCGCCCGGCCCGGCCCCCCGGCCCGCGCCCGGACCCGTGCCCCTGGTGCTGTCGGCCGCCCGGCGCACGGTGCCCTGCCCCCGCTGCGGCGCCCCGGACACCGAGGAGACCTCCCGGTTCGGCGCCACCTCCTGCAAGGCCCTGTGGCGCTGCCGCGCCTGCCGCGAACCGTTCGAGTACGTCAAGGAGATCTGATGGCCGACCTGCTGAGCGGACCCGCCCCGGTGCGGGCACCGCGCCGCCGGCCCGTCTTCCACCCGCTGCGCGTGGCCTCCGTGCGGCGCCTGTGCGAGGACGCGGTCGCGATCGCCTTCGACGTCCCCGGGGAACTGGCGCGGGAGTTCGCGTTCGCGCCCGGACAGTCGCTCACCCTGCGCCGCCTCGTCGACGGACGCGACGAGCGGCGCTCGTACTCCATCTGCTCCCCGGCCGGTGCCCGGCAGCCCCGGATCGGGGTGCGCGCGGTGCCCGGCGGGCTGTTCTCCTCCTGGCTGGTCCACCAGGTCCGCCCCGGTGACACCGTCGAGGTGATGGCCCCGGCCGGCGCCTTCACCCCCGACCTGACCACCCCCGCCCACCACGTCCTCGTCGCCGCCGGCTCGGGCATCACCCCGATGCTGTCCATCGCCGAGTCTGTCCTCGCCGCCGACGACCGCTCCCGCGTCACCCTCTTCTACGGCAACCGGCGCACCGGCTCGGTGATGTTCGCCGACGAACTGGCCGACCTCAAGGACCTGTATCCCGCCCGGTTCCAGCTCGCCCACGTGCTCTCCCGCGAACCCCGCGAGGCCGAACTGCTGACCGGCCGGATCGACGCCGAGCGGCTCGCCGCGCTCGTCGACGGGCTGGTCGACGTGGCCGGCGCCGACCACTGGTGGCTCTGCGGCCCGCACGGCATGGTCCGCGACGCCCGGCGTGTCCTGGCCGGGCTCGGCGTCCCCGACGACCACGTCCACCAGGAGCTGTTCTTCGCCGGCGAGGAACCCCCCGGCGCCGCACACCACCCCGAGCCGCGCCCCGACGGACCGGTCAGCCAGGTCACCGTCGTCCTCGACGGCCGCTCCACCACCGCCGGGCTGCCCCGCGACGCCACCCTCCTCGACTCCGCCGCCCGGGTCCGCCCCGACCTGCCCTTCGCCTGCAAGGGCGGCGTCTGCGGCACCTGCCGCGCCAAGGTCACCGACGGCGAGGCGGACATGCGGCGCAACTACGCCCTGGAACCCGCCGAGGTCGACGCGGGCTACGTACTGACCTGCCAGAGCTTCCCCGTCTCCGCCGCCCTCACGGTCGACTACGACTGCTGAACCCGCCCCCGCCGCCCGGCCGACCGGGATACTGGTGCCGTACGGACGACGACGGCACGACCAGGGGAGCGGCATTGGTGAAGTCCACGCGGACCAGGGGCGATCGCGCGGCGGGCGGGCGGCACGCGGTGGTGGTCGGGGGAAGCCTCGCGGGGCTGCTCGCGGCGCACGTCCTCGCCGCGCACGCGGACCGGGTGACCGTCGTCGAGCGGGACCGCTACCCGGACGGTCCCGACCCGCGCGCCGGGGTGCCGCAGAGCCGCCACCCGCACGTCCTGCTGGAGGCCGGCCAACTCGCCCTGGAATCCCTGCTCCCCGGCTTCCTCGCCGAACTGCGGGCGGCCGAAGCCCCCCGGGTCGGGATGCCCGAGGACATGGTGCAGTGGCAGAACGGCCGCTGGTTCACCCGCCTCCCGGCCTCCACCCACCTGTACACCGGATCGCGCGCCCAGCTCGAACAGCTCGTACGGCGGCGGGTGCTGGCCGACCCGGCGATCACCGTCGTCGAGGGCACGGAGGCCACCGGCCTGCTCGGCGACGCCTCCCGGGTGCGCGGCGTCCTGCTGCGGGACCGCGGCGCCGCGCCCGACGCCCGGCCGCGCCCCGTCGAGGCCGACCTCGTCGTGGACGCCTCCGGCCGCGGCACCAGGGCCCCCCGCTGGCTGACCGAGCTGGGCGCCGAGGCTCCGCACGAGGAGGTCATCGACACCGGACTCACCTACGCCTCGCGCGTCTACCGCGACACCACCGGCACCCTCGGCGCCCACGCGCTCGGCATCAACATCGTGCCCGACCCGGCCCAGCCCCACGGCGCCGTCGTCCTGCCCCTGGAGGACGGCACCTACCTCGCCACCATGTCGGGGCTGCGCGGCGACGAACCCCCCACCGGCGAGGAGGAGTTCACCGCGTACGCCAAGAAGCTGCCGCACCCCGTCGTGCACCGGTGGCTGCGCGAGAGCGAGCCCCTCACCCCGGTGCGCGGCTTCGGGCGGACCTCGAACGTCCGGCGCCGCTACGACCTGCCGGGCCGCCACCCCGCCGGGTTCCTGGCGACCGGCGACGCCCTGTGCACGTTCAACCCGATCTACGGCCAGGGCATGGCCGTCGCCGCCCTGAACGCCGTCGCCCTGCGCGACGCGCTGGCGGACACCCGCCGCACCCCCACCACGCACCGGGTGCGGCGGGCCCTGCTCGCCGCCTCCCGGCAGGCGTGGGACATCTCCGCCGGAGCCGACAAGAAGATGCCGGGCGCCACCGGCAACGCCCTCACCGTCAAGGCCGCGGACCGCGTCGTCGCCCCGTATCTGCGCCGCCTCCAGGACCGCTACCCCGGCGACCCGGTCGTCGGCCAGGCCTTCCGCGCCGTGCTGACCCTCACCGCCCCGCTCACCTCCCTGTTCGCCCCGAAGGTGGTCCGGGCGGTGCTGTTCGGCCCGGCGCCGCGGACCCCCGCCGAGCCGCCGATGACGCCCTGACACGGCCCCGTACGGCCCGCCGCGAGTGGCCCGGCTCACATGGCGTGCCGGGGGTGACGACGACACCATGGTCCTCGTCACCGGCAGGCTGGAGGGATCGGGAATGTTCCGCAAGGTGCTGGTCGCCAACCGCGGGGAGATCGCCATCCGCGCGTTCCGCGCGGCTTACGAGCTGGGCGCGCGCACGGTCGCCGTCTTCCCGCACGAGGACCGCAACTCCCTCCACCGGCTGAAGGCCGACGAGGCGTACGAGATCGGCGAGCCCGGCCACCCGGTCCGGGCCTACCTCTCCGTCGAGGAGATCGTCGGGGCCGCCCGCCGGGCCGGCGCGGACGCCGTCTACCCGGGCTACGGGTTCCTCTCCGAGAACCCCGACCTGGCCCGCGCCTGCGAGCAGGCCGGCATCACCTTCGTCGGCCCCGGCGCGGCGATCCTGGAGCTGACCGGCAACAAGGCACGCGCCGTCGCCGCCGCCCGGGAGGCCGGCGTCCCCGTCCTCGGCTCCTCGGAGCCCTCCACCGACGTCGACGAACTGGTGCGCGCCGCCGACCGCGTCGGCTTCCCCGTCTTCGTCAAGGCCGTCGCGGGCGGCGGCGGGCGCGGCATGCGCCGCGTCGAGGAACCCGCACAGCTCAGGGAGGCCATCGAGGCCGCCTCCCGGGAGGCGGCGTCCGCGTTCGGCGACGCCACCGTCTTCCTGGAGAAGGCCGTCGTCGAACCCCGCCACATCGAGGTGCAGATCCTCGCCGACGGCACGGGCGACGTCATCCACCTCTTCGAACGCGACTGCTCGGTGCAGCGCCGGCACCAGAAGGTCATCGAACTCGCCCCCGCCCCGAACCTCGACCCGGCCCTGCGGACGCGGATCTGCGCCGACGCGGTGCGCTTCGCCCGGCGCATCGGCTACCGCAACGCGGGCACCGTGGAGTTCCTCCTCGACCGCGACGGCAACCACGTCTTCATCGAGATGAACCCGCGCATCCAGGTCGAGCACACCGTCACCGAGGAGGTCACCGACGTCGACCTGGTGCAGGCCCAGATGCGCATCGCCGCCGGCGAGACCCTCGCCGGCCTGGGCCTGTCCCAGGAGACGGTGACCCTGCGCGGCGCCGCCCTGCAGTGCCGGATCACCACCGAGGACCCCGCCAACGGCTTCCGCCCGGACACCGGCCGGATCAGCGCCTACCGCTCACCCGGCGGCTCCGGCATCCGCCTGGACGGCGGCACCACCCACGCCGGTACGGAGATCAGCGCGCACTTCGACTCCATGCTGGTCAAACTGACCTGCCGGGGCCGGGACTTCGCCACCGCGGTGGGCCGCGCCCGGCGTGCGGTCGCCGAGTTCCGCATCCGCGGCGTCGCCACCAACATCCCCTTCCTCCAGGCCGTCCTCGACGACCCCGACTTCCGGGCCGGCCGGGTCACCACCTCGTTCATCGAACAACGCCCCCACCTGCTGACCTCCCGGCACTCCGCCGACCGCGGCACCAAGCTGCTGACCTACCTCGCCGACGTCACCGTCAACAAACCGCACGGCGAGCGCCCCGACCTGATCGACCCGCTCACCAAGCTGCCGCCGCTGCCCGCCGGCGAACCCCCGGCCGGATCACGCCAGTCGCTGGCCGCCCTCGGCCCCGAGGGCTTCGCCCGCGCGCTGCGCGAGTCACCCCTCCTCGGTGTCACCGACACCACCTTCCGCGACGCCCACCAGTCGCTGCTGGCCACCCGGGTGCGCACCAAGGACCTGCTCGCCGTCGCCCCCGCGGTCGCCCGCACCCTGCCCGGACTGCTCTCCCTGGAGTGCTGGGGCGGCGCCACCTACGACGTGGCGCTGCGCTTCCTCGCCGAGGACCCCTGGGAGCGGCTCGCCGCGCTGCGCGAGGCCGTGCCCAACATCTGCCTCCAGATGCTGCTGCGCGGCCGCAACACCGTGGGCTACACCCCGTACCCCACCGAGGTCACCGACGCCTTCGTCGAGGAGGCGGCGGCCACCGGCATCGACATCTTCCGCGTCTTCGACGCGCTCAACGACGTCGACCAAATGCGGCCCGCCATCGAGGCGGTACGCGCCACCGGGACCGCCGTCGCCGAGGTGGCCCTGTGTTACACCGCGGACCTCTCCGACCCGTCGGAGAAGCTCTACACCCTCGACTACTACCTGCGGCTCGCCGAGCGGATCGTGGCGGCCGGCGCCCATGTCCTGGCGGTGAAGGACATGGCCGGGCTGCTGCGCGCGCCCGCCGCGGCGACCCTGGTCTCCGCGCTGCGCCGGGAGTTCGACCTGCCGGTGCACCTGCACACCCACGACACCGCGGGCGGCCAGCTCGCCACCTACCTGGCCGCGATCCAGGCGGGCGTGGACGCGGTCGACGGGGCCGTGGCGTCCATGGCGGGCACCACCTCCCAGCCCGCCCTGTCCGCGCTGGTCGCCGCCACCGACCACTCCGCGCGCCCCACCGGCCTGGACCTGGCGGCCGCCTGCGACCTGGAACCGTACTGGGAGGCCGTCCGCAAGGTCTACGCCCCCTTCGAGGCGGGCCTGGCCGCGCCCACCGGCCGCGTCTACCACCACGAGATCCCCGGCGGCCAGCTCTCCAACCTGCGCACCCAGGCCGTCGCGCTCGGCCTCGGCGACCGCTTCGAGGACATCGAGGCGATGTACGCCGCCGCCGACCGGATGCTCGGCCGCCTGGTGAAGGTCACCCCGTCCTCCAAGGTGGTCGGCGACCTCGCCCTGCACCTGGTCGGCGGGGGCGTGTCCCCCGGGGACTTCGAGGCGGAGCCCGACCGGTTCGACATCCCCGACTCCGTCGTCGGCTTCCTCCGCGGCGAACTGGGCACCCCGCCCGGCGGCTGGCCCGAGCCGCTGCGCACCCGGGCCCTGCGCGGCCGGGCCGGCGCCAAACCCGTGGCGGAACTGGCCGCCGACGACCGCGAGGGCCTCGCCGAGGACCGGCGGGCCACCCTCAACCGGCTGCTGTTCCCCGGCCCCACCCGCGAGTTCGAGACCCACCGGCAGACCTACGGCGACACCGGCGTCCTGGACAGCAAGGACTTCTTCTACGGGCTGCGCCCCGGCAAGGAGTACGCCGTCGACCTGGAGCCCGGGGTGCGGCTGCTCATCGAGCTGCAGGCGATCGGCGACGCGGACGAGCGCGGGATGCGCACGGTGATGGCCGGGCTGAACGGCCAGTTGCGGCCCATCCAGGTCCGCGACCGGGCCGCCGCCTCCGGCGTTCCCGCCACCGAGAAGGCCGACCGCAGCGACCCCGGCCAGGTCGCGGCCCCGTTCGCCGGGGTGGTGACCCTCGCGGTCGCCGAGGGCGACCGGGTCGAGGCCGGGGCGACGGTGGCCACCATCGAGGCGATGAAGATGGAGGCGGCGATCACCGCCCCGGCGTCCGGCACGGTCCGCAGGCTGGCCATCAACCGCATCCAGCAGGTCGAGGGCGGCGACCTGCTCGTGCACCTGGCCTGAACCGCGGACCGCACCCTCGGGGGCCGGCGGAAGCGGAAGGGGAGACCGGCCCCACCGGGTGCGTGCCCGCCCCGTCCCTGGCCGAACCGGCGGGCCGCGGCGCCCTTGCTTCCCCTCGTACGGGCCTGCCTGGCGCCCGACCCGGACCGCCGCGCTGCCGGTGCTGGTCACCGTCGTCGCGGCGACCGTGGCGATCATCGCCGGATAACGCCCGTTCCGTATCGATCAACTGACGAAAAAATATCGGCGAGTTGGCTAAAAATCGTTCACCCGTTCGCGGCCTTGCTCGACTGAAGAAACGGTCATGCTGGGCCGATCGTTCGAACCCGTGCCCAGGCCGGGCCGTGATCAGGCCCGTGGACACCGCCGACGGCGCCTTGCGCCCACTATCACGCGGCATATGCACGGCAGCACCTTCGGGCCGAAATCGGCCGTCTCGCAGACTGTGCCCTCAGTCGGAACTCCGGACGCGGCCGGATGACTAGCATGAACCCATACCTGGTCCGGATGATCACCATCCCTTTGGCGTGCGCTCTCCGGGCCGGTGGCCGTCGTGTGTCGGTCGACCCGTTTCTCCTGCTCTCAAGGACCGAGGGACCGCGGAATGTCAGTGCCTGCACCGCCCAGTCAGCACCGGTCGGCCAAGCCCGGCCGGGCCGCACCGGTCGTACCCCTGGCCGTGCTGGTGGTGAGTGCCGCGGCCGCCGGCGCGGCGGCCGCGGTCGCCCCCGCGAGCGCCCGCTCCTGGGCGCTCGCCACCGCGCTGGGCGCCTGGCTCTGCGTCGCCGCCACCGTCGTCGTCAGCACGCTGGTGCTCCGGCGGGCCCGCCGGCAGAGCCTGCGGCACAGCGCCGACGCCCAGCAGGCCAGGGCCCAGTTGGCACAGGCGGCGGGGGAGACCGCGCACCTGGTCACCGTCACGGTGCCCGCCGTCGTCAAGAGGCTGCGGGACGGCACCAGCGCGAGCGACGCCGTGACCGGCGTGACCCCGCCGTCCGACCCCCAGCTCCGCCAGGTCCTGCACGTCTTCGCCGCCGCGATGGAGGACGCGGTACGGCACGCCGTCACCGCGGGCGCCGAACTGCGCCAGGCGCGCGAGGAGACCGGCCGGGCCGCCGCCGAACTGCGGCGGCTGACCGAGGAGACGCTGCCCACCGCCGTGGCGAGACTGCGCGAGGGCCACTCCGCCGACACCGTCCTCGCCGAACTGGACTGGCCGCGCCTGCCGGTCCTGCGGGCCCCCGCCGAGTCCTTCGTGCGCGAACTCGCCCGCAGCGAGCGCGGCGCCGCCGCCGCGCAGGCCGCCTCCGCCAAGGCGCTGAGCCGGGTGCAGGCCAAGGCGGTCAGCATGCTCGCCGACCTCAGGGAGATGCAGGAACGGCACGGCGAGGAGGTCTTCGGCGACCTGCTCAAGCTGGACCACAGCACCTCCCAGCTCGGCCTGATGACCGACCGGCTGGCGCTGCTGATGGGCGGCCGCTCCAGCCGCGCCTGGAACAAGCCCATCGTGATGGAGTCCATCCTGCGCGGCGCGGTCGGCCGCATCGCCGCCTATCAGCGCGTCCGGCTGCACTGCTCCACCGGCGCCGCCGTCAGCGGCTTCGCGGCCGAGGGCGTGATGCACCTGCTCGCCGAACTGATGGACAACGCCGCCAACTTCTCCCCGCCCATCGACGAGGTCAACGTCTACGTCGAGGAGCGCAGCGCCGGCATCGTCGTCACCATCGAGGACAGCGGCCTGAAGATGGCCGCCGCCGCCATGCGCCGGGCCGAGGAGGCGGTCTCCGGACGGATGACCGACCTCGCCTCCCTCCAGGGCACCCGGCTCGGCCTCGCCGTCGTCGGACGCCTGGCCGTCAAGTACGGCATCAGCGTCAACTTCCGGCCCTCCTCGCGCGGCGGCACCGGCGTCGTCGTCCTGCTGCCCCGCCAGCTCCTCGCCCAGCAGCGCGACCCGGCGCCCCGGCAGACCCCGGCCCGCACCGCCGCCCCGGCGCCCGAGCCCGCCCCCGCCCGCGCCGAACCGGTCGAGGCCCGCCCGGCGCCCCGGGCGGCCCTGCCCGAGCAGCCGACGGCACCCCGCCCCGCGGCGGAGGCCACGCCGAACGGTCTGCCCGTCCGCACCCCCGGCCGCACCATGGCGGAAGCCGAACGCGAGCGCGAGCAGCGCCGCGACCCGCGGGGCGAGGCCGAGCGGCCCGCCCGGCCCGACACCGCCGCCCGCGACGCGGGCTCCCGGTTCGGCGCCTTCCACCGCGGCCGCCGGTCGGGCAAGGGCACCACCGGACCCGACGGCCGGCCCGTCCCCGAGCCGCCCGCCGCCCCCTAGGCCACCGCCCCACCCCCCATGCGGCGCGCGGGGCCCCGGCGCCCACGTCCCCGCCCGAGTACGTGAGATTGGAGGAACGGGCCGGTGACCGCTCAGTTGGGCAACCACCGTCCCCTCACCACCATGCAGACCACCGACAACAGCCTCACCTGGCTCCTGCAGAACCTCCTGGAGCGCACCCCCGGCACCCGGCACGCGCTGGTCCTGTCCCGGGACGGCCTCAAGCTGTGCTGGACCGAGCACCTGACGCTCGACCAGGCCGACCAGCTCGCGGCGATCTGCTCCGGTATCCAGGCCCTCGCCCAGGGCGCCTCCGTCGAGTTCGGCGACGGGACCGGCGGCGTGCGCCACTCGATGACCGAGTTCCACGGCGGCCTGCTGTTCATCGTGGAGGCCGGCGAGGGCGCGCACCTCGCCGTGGTCGCCGAGGAGAACGCCGACCCGGGTGTGGTCGGCCACCAGATGACCGAACTGGTCGAGCAGATCGGCGAGCACCTGCGGGCCGAACCCCGCAACCCGGTCCACGGGGGTGCCCCCTCGTGACGCGCAGGCCCGTGGACACCGGCGATCCGGACCGGCTCTACACGGTCACGGGCGGACGCAGCCGCGCCGACGACGCCTTCGACCTGGTCACCCTGGTGGTCAGCGAGAGCGAGCCGACGGCCGGGATGCAGTCGGAGCACGCCCGCATCCTCGACCTGTGCCGGCACCCCACCGCCTTGGTCGAGATCGCCGCGGAGCTGAAGCTGCCGATCACGGTGGTACGGATTCTGCTCGGGGACCTCCTCGCCATGGGCCGTATCACCGCCCGCCATCCCCGCGCGGCGCAGTCCGTCGCCTCGCTCCCCGACTCCGCGCTCCTCAAGGAGGTGCTCCATGGGCTCCGCAATCTCTGAGCTGCCGTCCCGCCGCACACCCCTGGCCGACGCCGCCGAGACCGGCCTCAAGATCGTGATCGTGGGCGGCTTCGGGGTCGGCAAGACCACCCTCGTCCGCTCGGTCAGCGAGATCCGGCCGCTGAACACCGAGGAGGTGATGACGCAGGCCGGCGTGGGCGTCGACGAGACCAGCGCAGTCGCGGCCAAGACCACCACCACGGTGGCGTTCGACTTCGGGCGGATCAGCCTCAACGAGCGCATGGTGCTCTACTTGTTCGGCGCCCCGGGGCAGGAGCGCTTCTGGTTCCTGTGGGACCGGCTGTTCTCCGGGACGCTCGGCGCGGTCGTCCTGGTCGACACCCGCCGGATGGACGACTCCTGGTACGCGATAGACCGGCTGGAGCACCACCGCACCCCGTTCGTGGTGGCCGTGAACCGCTTCGACGACGACACCGCCGGATACTCCCTGGACGAGATCCGCCAGGCGCTCGCCCTGTCCGACCGCGTCCCGCTGATCGACTGCGACGCGCGGCTGCGGCAGTCCGGCAAGGACGTCCTGATCACCCTCGTGGACCACCTGTACGAGCTGGCCATGGCCCAGGAGATGACACCGTGACCGACCCCGGAACCCCGATCACCGACGCGGCCCCGCCGCCGGGCTGCCCCGCCCACTTCGGCGCCGTACGCCTGGCCGGTCTGGAGTACCAGCAGTCGCCCTCGCAGCTCTACCGGGCGCTGCGCCGGGAGCACGGCGCGGTGGCCCCGGTCCTGCTGGACGGGGACATCCCGGCCTGGCTGGTGCTCGGCTACTCCGAGCTGAGCTATGTCACCAGCCACGACGAGCTGTTCGCCCGGGACTCCCGGCGCTGGAACCAGTGGCCGAACATCCCCCCGGACTGGCCGCTGCTGCCGTTCGTCGGCTACCAGCCGTCGGTGCTGTTCACCGAGGGCGAGGAGCACCAGCGGCGGGCCGGGGTGATCACCGAGGCACTGGAGGGCGTCGACCAGTTCGAACTGGCCCGGGAGTGCCAGGAGATCGCCGACGCGCTGATCGCCGCCTTCGCGGGCAGCGGGCACGCCGAGCTGATGAGCGGCTACGCGCACGCCCTGCCGGCGCGGGCCGTGGTCCAGATGTGCGGGATGCCGAGCACCGGCACCGACACCCAGCAGCTCGTGGAGGACCTGCGGATCTCCCTGGACGCGGCGGAGGGCGACGACCCGGTCGCCGCGTACGGGCGGGTGGGGGAGCGGCTCGCCCAGTTGGTGAAGGACAAGCGGGAGCGGCCCGGCCCGGACGTCACCTCGCGGATGCTGCTGCACCCGGCGGGGCTCACCGACGAGGAGGTCGTCCAGGACCTGATCTCGGTCATCGCGGCGGCCCAGCAGCCCACCGGCAACTGGATCGGCAACACGCTGCGGCTGCTGCTGACCGACGAGCGGTTCGCCCTGAACGTCTCCGGCGGGCGGCTCAGCGTCGGCGAGGCGCTCAACGAGGTGCTGTGGCTGGACACCCCGACGCAGAACTTCGTCGGCCGCTGGGCGGTGCGCGACACCCAGCTCGGCGGGCGGCGGATCAGGGCCGGCGACTGCGTGGTGCTGGGGCTCGCCGCGGCCAACACCGACCCGCAGATCTGGCCGGAGTCGCACGTCGGCGCCGAGAACAGCGCCCACCTGTCGTTCAGCAACGGCGAGCACCGCTGCCCGTACCCGGCGCCGCTGCTCGCGGACGTCATGGCGCGCACGGCGGTGGAGACGCTGCTGGAGCGGCTGCCGGACCTGGTGCTCGCGGTGGAGCCGGAGGAGCTGACCTGGCGGCCGTCGATCTGGATGCGCGGACTGACCGCGCTCCCGGCGGAGTTCACGCCGGTCGTGCAGTAGCGGCGTCCGGGCCCCGCCGAGGGGCCCGGACGGCGGCGGGGGATCAGGCCGCGACGGGCGTGAAGCGCACCGGCAGCGACTGCGGGCCCCGGGTGAACACGCCCTGCTCCGCCGGGTCGAAGCCGTCGGCGAGCCGGAGGTCCGGCATGGCGTCCAGGAGCTGGTCGACGCCGATCTCCACCTCGGCCTTGGCCAGCAGGGCGCCCACGCAGAAGTGCCGGCCGAGCGCGAAGGCGAGATGGTCGGCGGCGGCCGAGAAGGCGGTCGTGGTGGTCAGGTCGGCGCGGTGGATGTCGAAGCGGTCGGGGTCCGCGTACCGGTCCGGGTCGCGGTTGGCGGCGCCGATCAGGCAGGTGACGGTGGCCCCGGCGGGGATGGTGCCGCCGCTGAGCGTCACCTCGGTCGCCGACTGCCGCATGATCATGTGGACGGGCGGGGTGTGGCGCAGGGTCTCGGCGAAGGCCCTCGGGATCAGCGAGCGGTCCGCGCGGACGGCCGCCAACTGCTCGGGATGGCGCAGCAGATTGGCGAAGATGCTCGCTATCGCCTTGTCGGTGGTCTCGCCGCCGGCCGCGAGCAGCAGGCTGCAGAACGCCTTGATGTCCTCGTCGCTCATCCGGACGCCGTCGACCTCGGCGGCGCAGAGCGTGGACAGCAGGTCGTCGCCGAGGCTGTCGCGCCGCTGCCGGATGATCGGCAGCATGTACTCGGCGAACTCGACGCGGGTCCGCTCACCGGCCGCCGTGACCTCCGGGTCGCCGGAGAGGTTGCCGAGGAAGGCGATGACCGAGGTGTACCAGCGGTGGAACCGGGCGTGGTCGGCCTTGTCCAGTCCGAGCATGTCCGCGATCACGTTGACGGGGAAGCGGGTCGCGTAGTCGGTGACCAGGTCGGCGGAGCCGGTGTGCCGGAAGGCGTCGATGAGTTCGCGGGAGTTGCGCTCGATCACCGGCAGGAACTTCTCCTGGAGGTCCGTGCCCCGGAAGGCGGGGGCGACCAGGGCCCGGCGGACGGCGTGTTCCCGGCCGCTGAGCTGGAGGATCGTTTTGCCGTGCACGGGTTCGATCTGCCAGTCGTAGTTGTCGGTGGTGAACTGGCCGGCCTTGTCCTTGAAGACCCGCTCCACGTCCGCGTACCGCGAGACGATGTAGCTCCGGGTGGCCTCGTGCCAGAAGAGGGGAGCGCTCTCGCGCATCGCGCGATAGGCCGGGTAGGGGTCCGCGGCGAACTCGGGCGAGAGAATGTCGGGGACCTGCTGCGCGGTGGACATGGAGCTCCCTGGGTCGGTAACGGGCGTACCGCACAAGGTTATTGATCATCCGTCGGCCGAGACAGGGGGAAACGGTCGGCCAGGTCGCCCCGGAGACTCCTTGGCCGAAAATCGAACACCGTCCGGGGCCGGGCGCGCGGACCGGGGCTTGCCCCTGACCCGCGGGTCAGGGATTAGCGTCGGGCCCCGGTCCGGAGCAGCGGTGCCCGGCCGGTCACCCCTGCCCGAGGAGGCCCCCGTGACGACCACCGTCCTGCCGCGCACCAGCCGTGAGGTGCGGCTCGCCGCCGTGCCCCGCGCCCTGCCCGAGCCCGCCGACCTCACCGTCGCCGAGACCGCCCCGCCCGCCCCGGCACCCGGCCATGTCCTGGTCCGCAACCGCCACTTCCAGGTGTTCGGGGGCCTGCGCACCCTGATCGGCGGGGTGGCCGAGGACACCCCCGTACCGGGTCTGCGCCCCGGCGACGCGCTGTTCGGGCCCGCCGTCGGCGAGGTCGTCGCCGCCCCCGACGGGGGCCCGCTGCGCCCCGGCGACCTGGTGACGCACCTGCTGGGCTGGCGCGAGTACGCCCTCGTGCCCGTCGCCGAGTGCGTGCCGGCCGACCCGGCGCTGCCCGACCCCGCCGCCCACCTCACCTCCGGGTCCGCCGCGTACGGGGCGCTGACCCGGCTGGCCCGGGTGCGCGCGGGCGACGTGGTGCTGGTCACCGGCGCGGCCGGCGGGGTGGGCTCGCTGGCCGGGCAGATCGCGAAGCTGCTCGGCGCCGCCCGGGTCATCGGCACCACGGGCACCCCCGGCAAGGCCGCCCGGCTCACCGCGGAACTCGGCTACGACACGGTCCTGACCGCCGGTTCCTGGCGCGAGCGCGGCACCGGCGGCGCGGACGCCGGGTACCGCGCGTTCGCCGCGCAGCTCGCCGAGGCCGCCCCGGACGGCATCGACGTGCTGCTGGACAACGTGGGCGGCGGCCAGCTCACCGCGGCCGTGGACGCCGCCCGGCCCGGCGCCCGGCTGGCCCTGGTCGGCGCCCTGTCCGGGCAGTTCGACCCGGAGGGCACCGGCAACACCGCGCCCGCCCGGATCGACACCTTCCGGCTGCTGTTCCAGGGCGCCTGTCTGCTGGGATACACCGGCCGTCACCACCCGGACGTGGAGGCGGAGTGGACCGGACGGTTCGGCGCCTGGCTGCGCTCCGGCGAGATCCGGCTGCCGCTGACCCGCGTCGCGGGCATCGAACGGGCCCCGCGGGCGTTGTGGGAACTGACCAGGGGAGAGACCTTCGGCACGGTCGTCGTCGACCTGCCCTGACGCGGGCGACGACGGCCGTGCCGAGGAGACGGGAGGGACGTATGCGCATCGGCGACGCGGCGGCCGCGATCGGCGCGACCCCCAGGGCGCTGCGCTTCTACGAACAGCGCGGCCTGCTGCCGCCGCCCCGCCGCACCAGGTCGGGGCAGCGGGACTACACCGCCGAGGACCTCGCCGTGCTCCGGGGCATCCGGTACCTGCTCGGCCTCGGGCTCACCGTCGAGGACCTGGCCGGCCTCGCCGACCGCCTCCCGCTGCTCGCCGGCCGCCCGCTCGGGCCCTGCCGCCCCGAGCGGTCCGGCGAACCGGTCATCGTCGGGACGACGGTGGTCCGGCGGCGCATCGCCGCCCTCGACGCGGAGATCGAGCGGCTCACCCGGCTCCGGGACGCGCTGCGGGACGGCCTGGGACCGGCCGCGGCGGGCGAGCCGGCCCGGACGGCCGGCATCAGCCCTCCGCGAGGGCGGTGACCTGCTCCAGCGTGCCGTTGAACCGGTCGTGGTCGCCGACGATCGGCCCGGTGGAGGTGTACTGCCACATCGTGTGGTACGCCCACCCGGCGGGCAGCGGTCCGGGCGAGTCGGCGTACCGGGCGATCCACAGCGGGTTGGCGGCACCGAAGCCGGCGTGGTCGCCGGTGCACTGCTTCCACCAGTTGGTGGAGGTGTAGACGACCGCGGCCCGGCCGGTGCGGGCCCGGTAGCGCTCGGTGAAGTCCCGGACCCAGGACACCATCTGGCTCGGGGTCTTGCCGTAGCAGGCCGACCCGTACGGGTTCCATTCGATGTCGAGCACCCCGGGCAGCGTCCGGCCGTCCTTCGTCCAGGCGCCGCCGTGGTCGGCGAAGTAGTCGGCCTGGGCGGTGCCGCTGGAGGAGTCCGGGGTCGCGAAGTGGTAGGCGCCGCGGATCATGCCGACGTCGTGGGAACCGTCGTACTGCTGGCCGTACTTGGGGTTCTGGTAGGAGGTGCCCTCGGTGGCCTTCACATAGGCCCACTTCACCCCGCTCTTCCACAGGGCCGGCCAGTCGACGTCGCCCTGGTGGCTGGAGACGTCCACCCCCTCGGTCTGGGCGGCCCGGGTGCCGGTGGGCCGGCCCTGCACGCCTTCGTGGGCGAGGACTCCCATGCCCATGTAGGCGGAGCCCCGGGCCGGGGACTCCTCGGCCACCGGTGGTTCCCCGGGCGGCGGTTCACCGGCCGAGGACGGCACGGCGTACAGGGAGGACAGGAGCGACAGCGCGGCGAGGAACCCGCCGGTCGCGAGCATGCGGATACGGCCGTCCGCCACGGCTGTGGGATTGCGCACGCCACCATCTGATCCGCCGGCGGACCGCGCCGCATCTCACAGGCACCCGGACGGTCAACCGCCCGCCCCCGCGCCCTCGCCGACGGGCCGGAACTCCACGGCCACCACACCGTCGACATGCCGGCACATGTCCTCCAGCGCCGACACCGACACCCGCTCCGGGAGCCGTCCGCTGAGCACCACATGGCCGTGCGCCACATCGACCTGGACCGTGGAGGGCGCCAGACCGAAGGTGCGGACCAGGGTCTCCTCGATGATCTCGGTGCGGATCTCGCGGTCCTTGCGCAGGAAGACCCGCAGCAGGTCGCTGCGGCTGACCACCCCGATCAGCCGGTCGGCCTCGTCGACCACCAGCAGCCGCTTGATGCCGTGCCGGGCCATCATCCGCGCCGCGTCGACCACGCTCCAGTCCTCGCGGGCGCAGACCGCGGGGGAGGTCATCAGCCCCGCCGCGTCGGTGGCCGACGCCTTGGCCCGCAGCGGGTCCAGGGCGTCCTCGGGGGCGCCGCCGAGGATCTTCTGCAGGAGGTCCGCCTCCGACACCACCCCCACCGGGCGGTCGTCGGCGTCCACGACGGGCACCGCGGTGATGTCGTACTCCTGCAGCAGGTGGGCGATCTCCTTGAACGGCGTGCCACGCTGGACGCGGACCACGGCGTCGCTCATCAGCTCGCGCACCTTCTGGTGGTTCATCAGGATCTTCCTCTCCGCTGCCGGTCCCCGTCGACCGGCATCCGACCTTCTGCCTGTCGAACGTCCGGCGCGCCCCAGGGGTGCCCCGGTGTCACGCGGAAGGCGGCGCCGAGGCGAGGAGGTAGCGGTGCACCGGGGGCAGCCCGGTGAGCAGACCGGGCCGGACGGTGTCGATGACCTGCGCGCTCGGCGTGAACAGCGGCCGGGCGAGACGGGGCAGGTCGGCGGGCTCGTGCCACTCCCAGCGGTGTATCAGGCGGGGCTCGGTGACCACCGGCTCACCGGTGTGGCCGGGCACGTGCACCGCCGCCGTCACCCGGGGCATCCCGGCGGCGGTGTCCAGCAGCAGGGCCCTGAGCCGTACGGCGGCGGGGTCGGCCACCAGCCCGGTCTCCTCGGCCAGCTCCCGCACGGCCGCCGCGACGAAGTCCTCGCCCGGGTCGGTCTTGCCGCCGGGCAGTTCCCAGACCCCGCGCACCGACCAGCCCAGCAGGACCCGCCCGTCGGGCCGGGTGACGACCACACCGGCCCCGGTCAGCGCGTGCGGGGCGGGCCGGCCCCGGTCGGCGCAGGTCAGGCGGGCGGGGAGGGGGTCGCGCAGCAGGACGACGGCGAGGCCGTCGGCGTCGTACCGGCCGACGGTTCCCCAGCCCGCCCCGAGCAGGTCGATCTCGTCCTGGTCGAGGGCGGTGTGCCGTCTGCTCTCCGGCACGTTGCCGGCCACCGGGGTGATCACGCACAGGGTGCCGCCGGGGCGCAGCCTCTCGCGCAGCCGGTTCAGCACCCGGGTGCGGTCGCCGACGAAGGCCCAGCTCAGCCGGAAGGTGATCAGGTCGTACGCGGGACGCGGCAGCTCGTCCAAGCGGTCCCGCTCGATGTCGAACCGCCGGTAGCGCACCGCCCCGCCGGACGCCGCCTCGGCCTCGGCGAGGGCCACCGGGGAGTGGTCCACGGCGTCGACCCGGTACCCGGCCGCGGCCAGGTGGCGGGCGAGTTCCCCCAGGCCGCAGCCCACGTCCAGGGCGACGCCCCCGTCCGGCGCCGGGACGTGCTCGGCGAGCAGGCGCCGCTCGGTGTCGCCGAGCGGCCGGAAGAGGCGCCCGGCGGCGTAGTACGCGTCCCACTCACCGGCGCTGATGTGTCCCACCCGTGTCTCCTCGTCCCGGGGCCCGCCGCGGGTCAGCCGGCCTCGGTGAGGTCGGGGAGGTAGCGGCGCAGCTCCCGGACGCCGATCGCGCCGGCCCGGCGCAGGACGGGGGTGTCGCCGGTGAGGTCCACGATGGAGGAGGGGACGGCGGCCGGGGTGGGCCCGCCGTCGAGGTAGACGGCCACGGAGTCGCCGAGCATGTCCTGGGCGGCGTCGCAGTCCTGCGGCGAGGGGTGCCCGGTCAGGTTGGCGCTGGAGACCGCCATCGGTCCGGTCAGCGCGAGCAGTTCGAGGGCGAGGGGGTGCGCGGGCATCCGTACCGCGACCGTCCCGTGGGTCTCGCCCAGGTCCCAGTCCAGCGTCGGCCGGTGCGCGGCGACCAGGGTCAGCGCGCCCGGCCAGAACGCCTCGACCAGGCCGGCCGCCCGGTCGGGCAGGTCGGTGACGAGGTCGGACAGCGCGTCGGCGGAGGCGACCAGGACGGGGGAGGGCATGTGCCGGCCCCGGCCCTTGGCCCGCAGCAGCCCGGCGACCGCCGCCGGGCTGAAGGCGTCGGCGCCGATGCCGTACACCGTGTCGGTGGGCAGCACCACCAGTTCCCCGCGCGAGACGGCCGCGGCGGCCTCGGTCAGGCCCTCGCGGCGCCCGGAGGTCACCGAACAGTCGAAACGACGGGTCATCATCAGTCCTTACGGGTCATGGCCGCCCGGCCGCGCGCCGGGCGGGCCGCGGCGGCCGGGGCGTCACGACGGGGCGGCTCAGGCGTCCTGGTCGGCGGCCGGGACGTCCAGGCCGCGGGAGGCGACCAGCCGGGCGCGGCCGTCGGCCAGCGCGTAGCCCAGCCCCACCACGGCGGTGCGGCCCGCGGCGACGCGGTCGGCCAGCGCGCGGGAACGGTCCAGCAGCAGGTCCACCGTCTGCCGGATGTGCTCGTCCAGCGCCGCCTCGGCCGAGTCGTGGCCGGCCGCGCGGGCCGCCAGCACGCTGGGCGTGACCCGCTCGACGACGTCCCGGACGAAGCCGCCCGGGGCCGCGCCGCCGTCCAGCACGGCCCGTGCCGCGCCGATCGCCCCGCACGAGTCGTGGCCGAGCACCACCACGAGGGGTGCCTGGAGCACCTCGGCGCCGAACTCGATGCTGCCGAGCACCTCCGGGCCCGTCACATGACCCGCGGTACGGACCACGAACAGGTCACCGAGACCCCGGTCGAAGATGATCTCCGCCGCGAGCCGGGAGTCGGAGCAGCCGAACACCACCGCGAACGGCGCCTGGGACGGCGCGGTCTGGGCGCGGCGCGCCGCGTCCTGGTGGGGGTGCTCCACGGCGCCCGAGACGAACCGCCGGTTACCGGCCATCAGCAGATCGAAGGCCTCCTGAGCGGAGGCGTGCGAGGCAACGTCCATGGTCACAGGCTACGCCGCCCGGCCCCCGCCGGCCGCGTCGGGGCCGCCGTGTCGGACGAGCGGTCCGCGGGCCGACCTGATGAGGCGTCAAGTGCCCCTGTTTCCGGTGTTGTTCCGGTCGCAGCGGGCACCTGGCTGTGACACGGAGACACGGAACGAAACGGCAGGGGAGCGTGCATTCATGGGCGTAACCGGCAGGACGTCGCGGATGGCCGCTGTCGCGGCGGCCGGTGTGCTGGCCGGCACGTTGCTGACCGGCTGCGGCGACGGCGGCGACGGCGCGGGCACACACGACGGCGGGAAGGAGCCGGAGCAGCACAAGGTACAGGGCGCGGCGGCGGTGCGCGGGGCGTACGACAGGACGGCCGGGGCCGGGACCGCGCGGATGACGCTGAAGGTGACCACCGCCGCCGAGGGCCGGTCGGTCACCGTCCGGGGGAAGGGCGCCATCGACCTGGCCGAGGGCGACAGCGTGATGACGGTGACCGCCGAGGGGCAGCGGATCGAGCAGCGCGTGGTCGACCGGGCGCTGTACCAGAAGCTGCCCGGCGAGGGCGGCGGTCAGCAGTCCGGCGACAAGCCCTGGGTCAAGATCGACCTGAAGAGGGCCGCCGCCCAGGGCGGCACCGGCGGCCAGGGCATCGGTGACCCGGCGCAGACCGTCGCGTACGCCAGGGGGATCACCGAGAAGGACGTCACCGAGACCGGCGAGGAGGAGGTCGGCGGGGTGCTAACCACCCGCTACCGGGTGAAGGTGGACGTCGCCGACCTGCCCCGGGGCGAGACCCTGCGCGAGCAGGTCGGCCCGACCCTGCCGATGGACGTGTGGCTGGACGAACAGGGCCGGATACGGCGCCAGCAGATCGACATGACCGTCAAGGCGTCCGAGTCCGGCGGCAGCGCGTCCCCGCGGCAGGTGAAGGTGCGCACCCTCACCGAGTACTCCGACTTCGGCGCCGAGGTCGAGGCCGAGCCGCCGGCCGCCGGTGAGGTGACCGACGTGACCGACAAGGTGCTCAAGGGGCGGTCCGCGGCCTGAGCGGCGGGGGGCGGCGGCCGGCCGCCCCCCACCGGACTTCTCAGCGGGCGAGCAGTTCCAGGGTGTCGATCACCCGGTTGGAGAAGCCCCACTCGTTGTCGTACCAGGCGACCACCTTGATGTGCCGCCCGTCGACCCGGGTCAGGGCCGCGTCGAAGACGGACGAGGCCGGGTTGCCGGTGATGTCGGACGACACCAGCGGGTCCTCGGAGTACTCCAGGACACCCGCCAGCGGCCCCTCGGCCGCGGCGCGGTACGCCGCCAGCACCTCGTCGCGGGTCACGTCCCGGGCGACGGTGGTGTTCAGCTCGACGATCGAGCCGACCGGCACCGGCACCCGGATCGAGTCGCCGGACAGCTTGCCGTCGAGGCCGGGCAGGACCAGCCCGATCGCCTTGGCGGCGCCCGTCGTGGTCGGCACGATGTTGACGGCGGCGGCGCGGGCCCGGCGGGCGTCGCGGTGCGGCCCGTCCTGGAGGTTCTGCTCCTGGGTGTACGCGTGCACGGTCGTCATGAACCCGTGCTCGATCCCGGCGAGTTCGTCCAGCACGGCGGCCAGCGGCGCGAGCGCGTTGGTCGTGCAGGAGGCGTTGGAGACGACGGTGTGCGCGGCCGGGTCGTAGGCGTCGGTGTTCACGCCGTAGGCGAGCGTGACGTCGGCGCCGTCCGACGGGGCGCTCACCAGCACCTTGCGCGCGCCCGCTTCGAGGTGGGCGCCCGCGGCCTTGGCGGAGGTGAAGCGGCCGGTGGACTCCAGGGCGATGTCGACGCCCAGTTCGGCCCACGGCAGCTTCGCCGGCTCCCGCTCGGCGAGCACCTTGATCCGGCGGCCGTCGACGACGAGGGTGTCCCCGTCGACGCTCACCGGGCGGCCGAGCCGGCCGGCCGTCGAGTCGAAGGCCAGCAGCCTGGCCAGCACGGCCGGTTCGGTGAGGTCGTTGACGGCGACGATCTCCAGGTCGCTGTCGCGCTCCAGCAGCGCGCGCAGCACATTGCGTCCGATGCGGCCGAATCCGTTGACGGCGATACGAGTCATGAATGGCGTCCCTTCGTTCACCACCAGGCTCGCGCGGGGGGCCCGCGCGGGACAGCGGCGTGAGTGCCATGGTTCGAAAGTATCCCGCCACTCCCGCGTTCCTCGCCCACCCGCGTTCCTCGTCCTCCCGCGTTCCTCGCGCGCCCCGCGCGGCCGGTCCGCGCGCCCCGCGCGCCCGGTTCACGCGTCCCGGGCGAAGGTGCGCCGGTACTCGCTCGGGGTGGTGCCGAGGATGCGCTGGAAGTGCAGCCGCAGATTGGTGCCGGTGCCCAGGCCCACGTCGGCGGCGATCTGCTCGACGCCGAGCTGCGAGCGTTCGAGGAGTTCCCGGGCCCGGTCCAGCCGGGCCCGCATCACCCACTGCATCGGCGTGTAGCCGGTGTCCTCGACGAACCGCCGGGAGAACGTGCGCGGCGACACCGCGGCGTGCCGGGCGAGCGCCTCCAGGGTGAGGGGCTCGCCGAGCCGGTGCAGCGCCCACTCCCGGGTGGCGGCGAACCGTTCGCCCAGCGGCTCGGGCACGCTGCGCGGCACGTACTGCGCCTGGCCGCCGCTGCGGTAGGGCGCCGCGACCAGCCGCCGGGCCGCGTGGTTGGCGGCGGCCACACCTAGGTCGCCGCGCAGGACGTGCAGGCACAGGTCGATGCCGGAGGCCGCGCCGGCCGAGGTCAGCACACTGCCCTCGTCGACGAAGAGCACGTTCTCGTCGACCCGCACGCGCGGGTGCTTCGCGGCGAGCGCCCGGGTGTAGTGCCAGTGCGTGGTGGCCCGCCGGCCGTCCAGCAGGCCGGTGGCGGCGAGGGCGAAGGCGCCCGTCGAGATGGCGGCGAGCCGCGCGCCCCGGTCGTGCGCGGCGACGAGCGCCTCGACGACGGCCCCCGGCGGGTCCTCCCGGTCCGGGAACCGGTAGCCGGGGACGAACACGATGTCGGCCCAGGCCAGCGCGTCGAGGCCGTCGGCGACGTGGTACGACAGGCCGTCGCCGCCGGTCACCAGCCCCGGCGCCGCCCCGCAGACCCGGACCTCGTACGGCATGCTCGCGCGGGTCGTGAACACCTGGGCGGGGATGCCCACGTCGAGGGGCTTGGCGCCTTCGAGGACGAGAACGGCCGCGCGGCGCGGGCGGGAGGCTGGCACGGGAACAGGGTAGGCGGGCCGGTGACACGGAGTGAGAGGCGTGGTGTCCACGTGTCCCGCGGTCGTTGTGGTGCTTTCTGAGCGAGCTGTCCGGGATGGCGGCACCGCGGACCGGTTCTGAGCACGCGGTGACGGAAGTTGGCCGCTGGGAGAGCAGGGGAGCGCCGATAACCGCAATCATGCCATTTACGCACGGTAGTTGTAGGCATTCGTTTGGGTGAGCAGGTAGCGTCCCCACACACGAGCGGACCCCGGCGCGGCGGGCAACCAGACCGGGGTCCGACTCAACACGGTTCAACGATCGGAGAGATGGCATGTCCCCCGACCAGAACAGTCGCTTCGGCCAATTACGGGATGCGTACCGGCCCAAGCGGTTCGACCGTAACATCCCGCAGACGGGCGCGGTTGAAACCCGCGATCTGCGTGACAAGGAAGTCAACATGCAGGTAGGGGCGTTCATCGCGGCCCCGGTCCTGGGCGTCGTGCTGGTGCTCCGGCCCGAGGCGTACGAGCTGGGCGCGGCGGCGGTCTGTCTGCTGCTGACCGCGACCCGCCGCTCGTACCTGCGCTACCGGCGGCTTCGCACCACCTGACCGCACGGTGGCCGCCGCACGGACAGGCATCCGCCGCCGTGCGGCGGCCACCCGGCCGGCTCCGCATCCTTGTCACCCGCGCGGACCGTGCGGGGAATCGGTGGACGGCTTCCGCCGAAACCCGCGATTTCCGCGACCGCCTTGCCGGTAGCTCATGCCCGAGAGGGACGCATCCGCTATGACCCCGAAAGACCCGGGACCCTTCCGCTGCCTCAACCCCGAATGCGGCAAACCCATCGACCGCACCGGCGGCTGCGGCCGCCCCCGCAACTACTGCAACGACTCCTGCGGGCGCGCCTACCGCCGGGCCCGCGAGAAGGACCCCACCCCCGACACCCTCGCCCACAACCACTTCGCCGACGGGGTCGCCGAGGACCTCGCCGACGCGGTGGGCGCACTGCGGCAACTGACCCGCGAACGGCGGCCGCTGGACGCCCTCGCCCTGCTGTGCGCCGTGGAGAGGGACCTGGAGGACCTCAAGGCCGCGCTGGTCCAGCAGGCCCGCGACCAGCGGGAGAAGAACGCCGAGATCGCCCGCGCGCTGAGCCTGGCCCCCGACCAACTGACCCGCAAGCTCTCCGCCGAGGCGGTACGCCGCCGGATGGCCGCCCGCCCGCTGCGCCCCCGCACCGGCCCGGCCCGCCCCGCGGCCGTGCCCGTCACCGTCGTCCGCATCCCCCGCCAGCGCCGCTCCGCCGCCCGGGACGCGGGCGGGCCGCCGTCCCGGGCCAGGGAGCCGGACACGGTGGCGGCCGGCCCCGCCGCCGTTCTCGCCCGCGCCCTGTCGCACCTCCAGCGGCTCAGCGGCAAGACCTACCGGCGGCTCGCCGCGGACACCGCCATCTCCACCTCCTACGTCTCCCGGGTCCTGAACGGGGAGCGCTGCCCGTCCTGGACCGTCGCCCGCGCCCTCACCGAGGCGTGCGGGGGCGACCCCGCGGAGATCCAGCCGCTGTGGGCGGCGGCCCGCGGCCGGATACCCCTGCCGCGCGGCAGCCTGCCCGCCGCCCTGCGCGGTCTGCACCTGGCCGCCGCGCGGCCCGCCACCGGCGACCTCGGCGAGCGCACCCGGCTCACCGCCACCGCCATCACCGGCATGCTCAACGGCGCCGCCCTGCCCGCCTGGGAGGACGTCGAGGAACTCGCCCACGCCCTGCACGCCGAAGCCCAGCCCCTGCGCCCGCTGTGGAACGCCGCCCGCGCCGCCGCGGCCGGACCGCCGCCGCCGCAGCCGGCCGAACCCACCGCCCCCCGCCTGTTTGCCGAGGTGCCGCGATGAGCCCCTACGCCCGCCCCTACGCCCTGAGGACGGTCACGCGCCTGCCGGCCGTCCACCCCGTCGTCCCGCGTCAGCGCCTGACCGGCTCGCCCTACCTCCAGCAGCCCCCGCTCACCCCCGCGTTGCCGCCGGCCTTCGAGGCGTTCTGCGCCCTGCACCGGGACCGCTATCTGGACTACGCCCGCGCCCACCTCCCCGACGGCGAGGCCCACCGGCTGGTCCGCGCGGTCCTCGGCGACCTCGCCGTCACCTGGCCCCAGATCGTCGGTCATCCCAACCCCGCCGCCCGCGCCTGGGCCCTGGTCGGCGGCCGGGTCCGCGAGGCCCGGCCGCTGCCCCCGCCGCTGGCCCGGTGCCCGGTCCAGCAGTACGACGCGCTGGTGCTGCACTGCCTGCTCGGGCACAGCAGCGGCGACACCGCGGCGGTCATGGGGCTGGAACCGAGCAAGATCCGCTACCTGGTGTGCTCCGCCCCGGCCGCCTGCCGCCGCGCCGTCCGGCAGCTCGAACCCGCGTCCGCGGACGCCGGCTGAACCCGCCGCCGTCAGCGTCCGGAGTCGACGCGGCGCAGGAATCCGGCCAGGGCCGCGTTGAACTCCTCGGGCCGTTCCAGGTTGGGCAGGTGGGCCGCGCCCTCGACGACCACGAGGGCCGAGCCGGGCAGCAGGCCGTGCAGCGACCGCGCGTCGCTCACGGGCGTGTACGTGTCGAGGGCGCCCACCACGACCAGCGCGGGCACGGTGACGCGGGGCAGCAGCGGGCGGTAGTCCGGGCGCCGGGCCCGGCCGCGCAGGGCCGCGGCGGCGCCCCGGGGGTCGGTGCGGGTCATCATGCGGTGGACGTGTGCCGCGACCCCGGGGTCCGCGTCCGGGGCGACCATCCGGTACAGCACCTCGTCCGCGTACCCCGCCATGCCCTCGCGCAGCAGCCGGTCCGCCATCTCCTCGCGGCCCCGGCGCCCCTCCCGCGTCTCGGGCGCGGCGAAGGTGTCGGCGAGCAGCACACCGCCGATCCGCCCGGGGAAGCGGGCGCAGCACTCCATGACGATCTGCCCGCCCATCGACAGCCCGCCGAGGACGCACCGCTCGACGCCGAGGGTGTCCAGCAGTTCCTCGATGTCCCGGGCGAAGACGGACAGTTCGGTGACCTCGGCGAGATCCCCGGCGGCGGGCGAGGCGCCGTAGCCCCGCAGATCGGGGGTGATCACCCGGCGGTCCGCCGAGAACGCGGCGATCTGCGGGGCCCACATGGTGTGGTCGAAGGGGTGGCCGTGCACGAGGACGAGGGGGAGGGGCATGGCCCCGACCCTAGGAGCGCCCCGTGGCTCGGTGCAATCAAAACATTGCCCTCGGTGCAATGGGCCGCCCCTGGCGGCTCACCCGAGCCCCGCCTCCCGCGGCCCCTCGTGGGCGAGCGCCGCGAGGGTGCGCAGTGCCTGGTCGAGGGCCTCGACCGGTGCCGAGGCCAGCCCGAGCCTGATGTGCGCGGCGGCCCCGGAGGCCCCCGCCGCCACTGCCGCGAAGGACGGGCCGGGCGTCACCGCGATGCCGCGCAGCGCCGCCGCGGCGGTGAACGTGTCCGCCCGCCACGGCTCCGGCAGATGCCACCAGGCGTAGTACGCCCGTGGATCGGCCCGCACCGCGGACCCCCGCAGCCGCTCGGCGACCAGCTTCTGCCGGCGGGCGGCGTCCGCGCGCTTGGCCCGCACCAACCGGCCGACGGTCCCGTCCGCCGTCCAGCGCCGCGCCGCCTCCAGCGCGAAACGCCCCGCCGTCCAGCCCCCCGACCGCAGCGCCGCGCCGGTCGGCCCGGCCCGCCCCTCGGGTACGACGAGGAAGCCGACGGTGAGACCCGGCGCGACCCGCTTCGACAGCCCGTCGACCACGTACGTGTGCTCCGGCGCGAGGGCCGCGAAGGGCTCGGTGTCCGTCAGGAAGGACCAGACGCGGTCCTCGATCACCGGCAGCCCCAGGCGCCCCACCACCGCCGCGAGCCGCCGGCGGCGGCCCTCCGGCACGGTCGCCGAGGTCGGGTTGTGCAGGGTCGGCTGGAGGTACAGCGCGGACAGCGGCGCCGCCCGGTGGGCCGCCTCGACCGCCTCGGGCAGCATCCCCTCGGCGTCACCGGCGAGCGGGACCAGGACGGTGCCGAGCCGGGCCGCGATCTCCTTGACCAGCGGGTACGTCAGCGGATCGATGCCCAGGCGGCCACCCGGCCGGACCAGCGCGGCCATGCCGCCCGCGATGGCCTGGCGGGCGTTGCCGGTGAACAGCAGACGGCCGGCGGCGGGCCGCCACCCCGGCGTCGCCAGCAGCGCGGCGGTCGCCTCCCGCGCCGCCGGGGTGCCGTCGGCGGGGGCGGTGCGCACCGCCTCGGCCAGGGCGTCCGGGCGCAGCAGCCCGGCCAGCCCGGCCGCGAGCAGTTCGGCCTGCCCCGGCGCGGCCGGGTAGTTCAGCTCCAGGTTGACCGGCGCGGCCGTCGACGGCTCGGCCAGTGCCCGCCCCGACGGCACCGGCGCGGCGCGCACGAAGGTGCCCCGGCCGACCTCGCCGACGACCAGTCCCCGGCGGACCAGCTCGGCGTAGACCCGCCCGGCCGTCGAGGCGGCCATCCCGTGGCGGCGCGCGAACGCCCGCTGCGGGGGCAGCTTCCGGCCGGGCGGGAGCCGTCCGCTGAGGATGTCGGCGGCGATGCGGTCGGCGATGCGCCGGTAGTCGTGCACGGTCCGGCTCCTGAGCCGCTCGGGGATCACGGATCTTATCCGCGCTCCGGCCGTACGGGACCTCCCGCGTACGGCCGGATCGCGGGCGGGTCAGCGGTCGCGGCGGGTGGCCGCCGCCCCCTGGGGCGTGCCGCTGATGGTGAACCGGGAGCCCGGTTCGATCACCACGTCGCCCTGGGCGGAGTTGGTGACGGTGACGTCGGTGAGCGTCGCGCTGCCGCGTGCGCCGCTCATCGCGAGGATGCCGGAGCCGTTGTTCGACCGGTCGATCCGGACGCCGGTGATCTGCACGCCCGGCGTGGCGCCGCCGCCCGTCTTGAACTGGATGCCGTCGTACGTCGAGTCGAGGATCTCGGTGTCCCGGATGGTGACGCCCGGGATGTCCTGCCCCTGGGCGAACAGGGTGATGGCGCCGAACTCCTGCGCCTCGCCCCAGAACGCGCCGCCCGTGCGGTGCAGGGCGTTGCCGGCGATGAGCGTCCGGCCCGAGAAGGGCAGCGGGTCGTGGTCGGTGGCGAGCATGATGCCCGGGTAGTTCATGGTGTCGGAGACGACGTTGTTCTCGACGGTGTTGTCGTATCCCCCGTACACCGCGATGCCGTTGGCCCGCCACGGCAACTGGACGGTGTTGTTGCGGAAGTGGTTGTCGTGGCCGATGTCCACCGAGGTGTCCTTCACGTACTTGCTGGCCCACACCGCCAGGGCGTCGTCGCCGGTGTTGCGGAAGGAGGAGTCGTACACGGTGGAGTTGCGGGTGCCGTTGGCGAAGTTGATGCCGTCGGCGTAGGTGTCGCGGATTCGCATCCCGGTGAACTCCAGGCCGTCGCCGGGCCCCCACAGCTCGGGGATGTCCGAGTAGTCGCGGCCCGCCCAGACACCGACGTTGGCGTGCTCGATCCACACGTTGCTGATTTTCGTGCCCTTGCCGAAGCGGCCGTTGAGCCCGACCCCGCCCTCGTGGTTGCCGTCACCGCCCCGGATGGTGCCCGAGCCGAAGACGGCCAGGTCGGAGATCTGGGTGTTGTGGTCGATGTCGAAGCCGAAGTTGCCCTCGTGCGGATGGTTGATGCCGCCGGCCTCGTGCGGCGGGGTCAGGGTGTAGAGCTGGGAGTGCCACATGCCCGCGCCGCGGACGGTGACGTCGCGGATACCGACCTGGTTGTACTGGCCCCGGTTCTGCGGGTCGTCGGTGAGGATCTTCTGCTCCTGCCGCCACTGCCCGGCCGGGACCCACACACACGGAATCCGGCCGTTCTGGTCGGCGGTGACCGCCCGCTGGAGGGCGTCGGTGTCGTCGAGGCCGTCACCGGGGACCGCCCCGTACTCGGTGATCGACACGCAGTCGGCGGGCTTGGCGGCCGGGGGTGCCACCTGCTCCAGGTCGATCAGGTCGATGACCTGGAAGGCGGCCGAGTCGCCCGCGTCCCGCTGGAGCCGGAAGGTGGTGCCCCGCGGGTAGGTCCTGGACAGCAGCGCGTGGGACTCGTCGAACAGCCGCCGCGCGTCCCCGCCGGGCCGGTTGGTGAGCCCCTCGGGGTCGTCGGTGCCGCCGTACAGCCAACTGTGCTTGGAGGACAGGGTCAGTTTCTGGACGAAGACGCCGTCGGCGTAGAGGCTGATGGTGGTGTCCGCCCCGCCGCCGCCCGGGGCGTCCGGCACGGAGTTGCGCACCACGAGGGAGTTGGCGGACGTGGTGGAGGTGAACTCGACGTACTCGCCGGTGTCGTCGAGCCGGACCGAGGCGCGGCCGGAGGACTCGGTGCCGAAGCCGGTGTGCCCGAAGGTGCGTCTGGCGTCGGCCGTCAGCAGGGTGCCCTGGTAGCGGCCGTCCTCGGCCTCGTACTCGGTGTACGGGACGGCGGCGCCGCGTCCGACGACGAGGGACCTGGTGAGGACGTTGTTGTTCTCGTCGGTCTCGGTGACGGCACCGGTGGCGTCGGCGGTGGCGGTGAGAGTGACACCGCCGGAGGCCGCGGTCCAGGTGCCGTCCACGGGCACGGTGACCGTGGCGCCGGGGGCCACCTGGCCGGTGGTGCCGTTCAGGACGGTGGTGCCGGCCTGGACCCGGGTGACCGAGCCGGCCGCGGCGGCGGTGGTGCCGCTGTTGTGCACGTCGACGGTGAAGGAGACCCGCGCGCCCACCGCCGGGTTCGCCGGGCTGCTGGTGATCGACCGTACTTCGAGGTCGGGGCCGGGGGAGCGGGCGACGACCAGCCGGCCGTCGGCGTTGCGGCTGTTGTTGGTGTCGTCCAGCTCGGGCACCGTGCCCCGGGGGTCGACCACCGCGGCCACGGCGTAACTGCCCGCCGGGCGACTGCCGGTGGCGACCGCCACGGTGGCGGACTGCCCCGGGTCCAGGGCCGGTACGGCGGCACTGCCGGCGGCCGTGCCCTCCACGGTGACGTCGACCGTCGTGGCGGCCGAGCGCGCGGTCCCGGAGTTGCGGACACCGGCGTGCACGGTGACCGCGTCCCGCTCGGTGGGCGCGGCCGGTGTCCAGCTCAGCCCGGTGAGGGTGAGGTCGGGCGCGGGCGCGGCGGTGCCGACGACCTGGAACTCGGCGACCTGCCCGCCGGGCGCCCCGGTGTTGGCGGAGAACCGCAGCCGCACATCGGCCCACCGGCCGCTCACCGGGATCGTCACGGTGTTGCCGGTGGCCGGGGAGAAGGCGTAGTCGGCGCGGTCGCGCAGCGCGGTGAAGCCGCTCGCCGACGCCTCCCGCCCCAGCACCTGGATGCTCTGCGTCCGCGGCGCCCACACCGGGTCCGGGTCGAGCTGGACCACGACCGCGGTGACGTCCGCGTCCGCGCCCAGCTTCACGGTGAGGTCGGCGGGGTGACCGGCGGCCTCCCAGTAGGTGCGGGTCGAGCCGTCGGTGGCGTTGGCGGCGGCATAGGTGTGCACGGACGAGGTGGCCTCGACGGGTTTGCCGCGGGCCAGGTCGGTGCCGGGCGGCGGGGGTTCGCCGGTGCCGTCCGCGCCGTACACCTCCAGCTCGGCGAGCTGCGCGGCGTTCCACCCGGTGTTGCCGGTGACCTGGACGCGGACGTAGCGCGCCTCGGCGGGGGAGGCCAGGTCGACGGCGACGGTGTTGGCCCGCGCCGGGTCGAAGGCGCGGGGCGCGGAGGCGGCGAGGGTGCGGAAGGCGGAGCCGTCGGTGCTGCCCTGGAGGGACAGGGTCTGCGTCCGGCCCTCCCAGGCGGCGGGCAGCTTCAGCACCACCCGGTGCACGCCGCGGGCCGTGCCGAGGTCGGCCTGCACCCACTGCGGCAGGGAACCGGCGGGCCCCTCCCAGTACGTGGCCTGCGTGCCGTCGGTGACATTGCGGGCGGGGTACTCGCCGTGCGCGCCGCCCGCCGATGCCGGGCGGCCGAGCGCCAGGTTGACGTCGGCGGCGGCCGGCTCGGCGTCGGCGGCGGCCGGCGCCGGTTCCGGCGCCACGTGCGCGGCCGGGGCGAGGGCGAGGGGGGCCGGTCCGGCCGTCATCAGCCCCGCCAGGACGGCGCCGGCCAGGGACCGGCGGCCGAAGGGTCTCCATCTCATGAGGTGTCCTCTGTTCGCTGTGCACGCCAGTTGAGCAGGACAGTCGATTTTTTGCGGAAACCGCGTCATCAGATTTCTCGCGCGGCCTTGCTTTGTCAACGGCCCGGAAAATGGACGGAACGGCCACGCAAATGACTTGCGCTGTTTGCGTCCTGACTTCATCCGGATAGTGCCAGCTCGCATGCGCACGAGGACCCATTGTCCGGTGTGGAAGCCGGACTCTCAGGGCAAGTCCTTGAGAGATGCGCGCAAGCGGCGGACGGCGGTCGTCCCGGGATCGGGGAAAAATACCAACTGGTACTTTTGCCGGCGGGAGGTGGAGCGGTGGCGCTGCAGGAACGGGCGATCCGGACCCGGAGGGCCGTCCTCGTGGCGGCGGCAGCCGTGTTCGACGAAGTCGGATACGAGGCGGCGACGATCACGGAGATCCTGAAACGCTCCGGAGTGACCAGGGGCGCCCTGTACTTCCACTTCGGCTCCAAGGCGGAACTCGCCCAGGGCGTCCTGGCCGAACAGGCCGACGCCCTCCCGCGCGTACCGGAACGGGCGCTGCGCCTCCAGCAGTTCCTCGACGAGGCCCTGCTGCTGGCCTGTCTGCTGGAACGCGAGACCGGCGACCCCATCGTGCGCGGCGGCGTACGGCTCATCGTCGAGCCGGGAGCGGCCCAGGAGGTCCTGGACTGCCGGACGCCGATGCGGGCCCGGGTCGAGCACACCCACGCCCTGCTCAGCGCCGCGCAGACCAACGGCGAACTGCTGCCCCACGTCGACGCGCTGGGCCTGGCCCGGCTGGCCGTCGGGGCGTTCACCGGCGTCCAACTGCTGTCCGACATCATGACCGCCCGCGCCGACATGGCGGAGCGGGTGACCGACCTCTACCGGGACCTGATGGCGGCCAACGCCACCCCTTCCGTCCTCTCCCGCCTCGACTTCGGCCCGGACCGGGGCGCCCGGGTCTACCGCGAGGCCATGGGGGAGCGCCGCGCCGCGCGGGTGACACCGGAGTAGGGTCATGGTCGTCACCGGACCGAGGAGGGGACGCAGTCATGGGCGGGAACGTCACGGCGGTCAGCAGCAACGGCGAGTACTCGTTCACCAAGCCCAACCGGGAGAGCGTCACGCTGCTCGCCGGACTGGGTGTCGAGGGTGACGTGCACGCCGGTGTGACGGTCAAGCACCGCTCCCGTGTCGCCCAGGACCCCACCCAGCCGAACCTGCGCCAGGTCCACCTCATCCACGAGGAACTCTTCGCCGAGGTCGGCGAGGACGGCTTCCGGGTGGCACCCGGCGACCTCGGTGAGAACATCACCACCCGCGGCATCGACCTCCTCGGCCTCCCGGCCGGCACCCTGCTGCGCCTCGGTGACACCGCGGTGCTGGAGGTGACCGGCCTGCGCAACCCCTGTGTGCAGATCGACCGCTTCCAGGACGGCCTGCTCAAGCGGGTCGTGGGCCGCGACGGGGCCGGCCGCCTCGTGCGCAGGGCGGGCATCATGAGCATCGTGAAGGAGGGCGGTGTGGTGCGCCCCGGTGACCCGATCACCGTGGAGCTGCCCAGCGGGCCGCACCGCCCCCTGGACCGGGTCTGAGCCCGGGGCCGCCCCGCCGGGCGGCGTAGTCCGTCATGCGCCCGCGGCCGTTCCCGCGCACCCTGGTGACATGGCCGGCGCCCCGCACGTAGTGATCGACCCGCCCGACGAGCGGGGAGGGCGCCGTGTCCGCGTGGCCGGTGAGGTCCTGGGCCGCGCCTACGGCCTGCGCGATGTGACCGAGTTCCTGCGCCGGGCCGGTCTGGAGGACGTCGAGGAGGAGCAGGTGGCGGCGTCCGGCCTGATCGAGTGGCGGGGCGGCGGCCCCACCACGTGGGACGCCTAGCCGGCGCCGCGGGCCCGTCTGTGACGGGCCCGCCGGCGACGGGCGGGACCCGCGGACCTGCCGCGGGTGCCGCTCACTCGCCCTGGTCGGCTCCCGCCTCCGGCCCGGACGTCCCGGCGGACGCCGAGGCGACGGGCGCGGTGTAGAACACCGAGGTGCCCTGCTTGGTGCGCTGCACCTGGTTCTTGGCGACCAGGCCCTCGAGGGTGTTGCGGGTCACCGTGGTCTTCACCGGGCGCTCGGGGTGCGCCTCGTTGAGCGCGGCGGCGACCTCGGCGGCCGAACGCGGCTCGCTCTGCTCGGTGAGCACACCGAGGATCAGCTCGCCCAGCGTCGGGGCGCCCGCCTTCTTGGCCTTCGCCGGGGACTTGGCCGACGCCTTGCCCGCCGGTGCCTTCTTGGCCGTACGCCGCTGCGCCGGGGCGGACTTCTTCGCCCGGGTCTTCCTGCCGCGGGTGCTGCCACCGTCGGACTCGGCCTCCGGCGCCTCGGCCTCGGCCGACTCGGCCTCCGCGGTCCCGGTGGTCTCGGTGCGCGGTGACGGCAGGGCGGCGCCGACCAGTTCGGCGGTGCCCGCGAGGGCCTGGCGGATGTTGACCAGCACACTGTGGTCCCGCTGGAGGGTGGCCAGTTGCTCCTGGAGCGCGGCGATCTCCGCGGTGAGGCGCTCCTGCTCCTTGGTGTTGCGGTCGAGGTCGTCGGACACCTGGGTGGCGTACTGCGAGACGAGTTCGGTTCCCGGATTCGCGGTATCTGTCATGGTGGGAGGATCTCCTCGGATCGGTTGCTGCCGGCGGGCAATTGCCTGACCCGGCACATGCCCTGGGATGCAGATAGTACGTACAAGTGGTGCCACATGTTCCCCCGCACGACGGTTCGCCCGCCCCCGGACGGTCCGGAGGCGGGCGGACGGACGGTCGTCGGTGTCTCTCACACGGCGGTCACCGGGTGCCGTACGACCGCGTCGAACAGGTATCCCTGGGTGTTGTGGACGGTGGTGTCCGGCTGGGTGTTCCCGGCGAGGTCGGTGGCCCGCGCCAGCAGGGTGTACGGCCCCGGCGCGGGCGGCCGCCAGTCGGTGGACCAGCGCACCCAGTCACCTCGGCGCGGGGTGTCCCGCAGCCTGGCCCGCCGCCACGAGGTGCCGCCGTCGGTGCTGATGTCCACGTGCGCGACACCGGCCGCACCCGACCAGGAACGGCCGGTGAGACGGTGGGTGGTGGCCGTGTCCAGGGCCGCGTTCCAGTCCAGTTCCCAGGCGCTCTTGACGGTCTGCCGGGTCAGCGGCGCACTGCCCCCGGCGGGGTACGCGTCGCCGAACAGCCGGTAGAAGTCGGTGTTCCACGGCGAGAACAGGGGCTGCGCGGACACCTCGATGTCACCGACCCACTTGATCGAGGAGATACCGACCCACGAGGGCACCAGCACCCGCACGGGGTGGCCGTGGTCGGGCGGCAGGGGCTCACCGTTCATCTCATAGGCGAGCAGCACGTCGTCGAGTGCCTTGGCGAGCGGCAGCGGGCGGCGCACCCGGCCGAGATCGGTGCCGTCGGCGGTGACGTAGTGGGCGTCGAGGCCGCGCGGCATGACGTCCACGGCGCGGCGGCCCAGACCGGCCCGGCGCAGCACGTCGGCGAGGCGGACCCCGCGCCAGCGGGCGGTGCCGATGGCACCGAGCGTCCACGCGGTGCCGGTGACGGACTGGCCCTGCTGGGCGGTGAAGAAGCTCCGTCCGTTGCCCGCGCACTCGACGAACGCGGTGCGGGTGACCGCCGGGAACGCCTTCAGGTCGTCGAGGGTGAACTCGACGGGACGGCCGTGGGTGAGGCCGTCGCCCCAGACGCTGAGCGCCCAGTCGGCGGCGTCCAGCACAGGGGTGGCGGTGTGGTTGCGGACGAAGAACTTCTCGTGGGGGGTGAGGTGGCCGGTGCCGGCGAGGGCGGCGAAACGGGTCTCGGCGTTGGTACCGCGCACCGTGAACCACTCCTCGGGCAGCGGCTTGACGATGCCGGCGGCGGTGGCGGTGGCGGTGTTCCGAGTGGCGCGGGGGGCGGTGGCGGTCGCCGCGGCGGCCGGGGTGCCCAGGGCCGTGGGGAGTCCTGCGGTGAGGCCGGCGGCCGCGAGCAGGCGGAGCATGTCGCGCCGGGCGACACCGTCGGCGCGGGCGTCGCCGGCCAGCCACTGGCGCAGCCGGTGACGGTCGTAGCGGGATTCGGGAGTGGACATGGGGTCGGCCTTTCGCGGGGTCGGGCGGTCGGTCATCTGGTGCCGGCCGCGGGGACACCGTCCTCCGGTGTGCCCGCCGGGTGCCGTGCGTTCAGGGTGCGCAGCAGCGCTCGGGCCACCGCGTCGTTCTGCCGGAAGGCGGGGGCGTTGGTGCGGGGCCGGGCGAAGGCGGCGACGGCCCGGCTGTCGGTGGGCGCGCCGAGGGCGATGCGCCGGGGGTGCGGGCCGCCCAGCCGCGGGTCGATGACATGGGCGTCGGCGGGGGAGACGGTGAGGAGCCCGGAGCGGTGGGTGTGCCCGGGGTCGGCGATGACCTCCTCGGCGAGCGTGCCGGCCCGGTGCAGACGCCGTAGCAGCGGGTCCTCGGTGCGGTCCAGGGAGTGCCGGGGCAGATACGCCTCGACCAGGGCGGTGGTGTGCGCGGTGTGCCCCGGCACGGAGGAACCGGTGACCGTGAAGGTGCCGGTGGTCTCGTCGGTGCCGATCCTGATGTCCGCGCCGGCGAAGCGCACGATCCCGGCCCGGGACAGGGCGTGCAGTTGGCGCAGCCGGAACCCGGGCGGGCCGGAGGCGAGGAAGCTGAAGAAGCCCTGCCACCAGTTGTCCAGCCCCTCGGCGACCGAGCGGGCGGTCAGTCCTCCCCCGGCGACCAGGCGCGGCAGTTGGCCGTAGACGGAGAGCAGCGCGAGGAACGCGCCGAGGTCGGCGCTGAAGGCGGGGTCCTCCCGGCGGGCGAGGTCCCGGGCGATGTGATCGCGCATGTGTTCCTGGAAGGCGTCCGGTGTCGCGAAGGTGACACCGGCCAGGGGCCGGTCCAGGGCGTCGAGGTCGAGCCGGTCGGCCGGGTCCGGGACGGAGGCGGTGACGAGGGCGGTCATGGCCTCGGAGTACCAGTCGAGACCGTCGTAGGCGGCGGCGAACTCCGGCCAGGGCCGGGCGGTGCGCTCGGGGTGGGCGTGGAACAGTTCGTGGTAGTGGCCGAACCCGATCTCCTTGGCCATCAGCGGCCACACGTCCCGCCGCAGGTCCAGCGGGCGGCCCCGGGCGAGCAGCGCGTCCACCGCCTCGGGGCCGAAGTGGCGGGGGAGCGGGGGCGGGGGGCCCTGGAGCCGGTAGTGGGTCTTGGAGTGGTACGGCACCCCGCGGCGCGAGCCGACGTGCAGCACGGGTTCGCGGCCGGAGGGCAGATAGCTGAGGGTGCCGTCGGCCTCGGTGCGGAAGGTGCCGCCGCGGCCCTCGGTGAGCAGGGCCATCAGATCGACGAAGGCCAGCCCGAAGCCGCGTACCGCGACGTGTTCGCCGGGGCGCAGGGCGGACAGGTCGGCGTCGGCGGTGAACTCGGGCGGGAGGTGGAAGCGGCCGTGGCGGCGGGCGAAGTCGGCGTGGGCGCGGTGCTCGGGGGCGGGGGCCGAGCCCAGGTGGCCCTGGGCGAGGACCACCAGGTCGGCGGTGAGCGGGGTGGCGCGGCCGGCGAGCCGCACCCGCTGGGGTCCGTCGGCGGGGCCGGTGACGGCGACGGCGGTGGTGCGGTGCCACACCACGGTGACGGACGGCGGCAGTTCGCTCAGGGCCCGGCGGAACACCCAGTCGAGATAGGCGCTCTGGGCGCGGCGGGTGGGGAAGTCCGCGCCGTCGAGGCTTCGCAGTTCGGCGAGCACCTCCGGGTCGGCGGGCTCCGCGTACGGGGCGTGGCGGGGTCCCCCGGCGAACTGGGCGGCCCACTCGGCCAGCGAGGGGCCCGGCCGGACGGGGCCGTCGATGACGGACGCGGCGTCGGTGAACATGGTGACGTCCTCGGCCATGGAGTTCATCCGCAGCAGCGGCGACTGCTCGTGCCGCCAGATCCGGCCCGGCCCCGGCGGATGCGGGTCGATCAGGTGGATGCGCAGCTCGCGTCCGCCGTCCCACAGCTCGGGGGCGTTGGCGGCGATGCGTTCCAGCAGGCCGGTGGCGCGTGGTCCGGCGCCGACGACGGCGAGGACGGCGGGGGTGCCGGTGCCGCTCACCGGTCACCGCCGATCAGCGGCCGGGCGTCGGCGGCCGTGGTGTCCCGCACCCGGCGGCGCACGGCGGCCAGGCGCACCCTCAGGCGCTGGACGGGGGTGGGCGGCAGGGCGCGGGAGGCGCCGCGGGCGTAGTACCGCTCGACGTAGTACTGCCCGGCGCCGAGCACGGTGGTGACGGCGATGTACCAGAGGGTGGCCACCATCAGCAGCGGGATGACCTGGTAGGTCTGGTTGTAGACCAACTGCACCGAGTACAGCAGGTCGTGCACGGCCAGCACGCTGACGATGCTGGTGCCCTTCAGGGTGCCGATCAGCATGTTGCCGGCGGTCGGCACGATGGAGCGCATGGCCTGCGGGATGACGACGCGGCGCAGCGTACGGCGCCGGCTCAGCCCGAGCGCCTGGGCCGCCTCGGTCTGCCCGGGGTCGACGGAGAGGATGCCGCCGCGCACCACCTCGGCGGCGTACGCGCTCTCGTGCAGGGTGAGGCCGATGACCGCGGTGAGGGTGGGGCCGAACAGGTTCACCGTCTTGACGGTGACGAACTCGGGCCCGAACGGGATGCCGAGCCCCAGCGTCGGGTACAGCGCGCCGATGTTGAACCAGAACAGCAGTTGCACCAGCAGCGGGGTGGACCGGAAGATCCACACATAGCCCCAACTCAGCGTGCGCAGAACCGGGTTGGCGGAGAGCCGCAGCACGGCGAGGACGGTGCCGAGCAGGAAGCCGAGCACCATCACCGCCCCGGTCAGCCACAGGGTGAGCCACAGGCCCTCCAGGACCGCGCCGGTGGTGAAGTAGTCGCCCACCACCTCCCATTGGAAGGCGTCGTTGCGGACGACGGAGTTGAGGACCATGGCGAAGACCAGCAGCGCGCCGGTGGCGGCCGTCCAGCGGCCGAGGTGCCGGCGCGGCACGATGCGCGGCAGCTCCGCGCCGGCGGTGTCCGGTGGCTGGGCGCGGCCGGCCTCGGTGACGGAAGGGGTGTCGGGGGCGGTGACTTCGAAACGCGTGACCATCACGGGGGTCTCCGGGGATCGCGGGCGTGGGTGACCCCGGGGTCGGGCGCGGCCGGGCACGGGTGCCTTGGCCGGTCCGGTGCGGCCGGGGGTCCGGCGTCGTCACGCTCACCGCGTCCCTCAACGCGGCCGGAGGGACCGCCGCGCACGGCGGACCTCCTGTGCCGTCGATCGTATGTGCCCCTGGCATCGATGTGTCAACCATGGGGAGCGGCCGGTCCGGTATCCGGTCGCCGCTTGACGAGGCGCGGGTCGTCCTGCTCAATTGGTCGCATGACTGCCCAGCAGCGTTTGGTCTCGCGCGACCACATCGACTTCGGTCGGGTGTGGTCGGCCGCGTGTTGCGCCTGACTCGGCAGCGGGCCGTCTGACCGGCCCTTCCCTCCCTCGGTGACCCCGTCGCGGGCCGAGTCCTGCCGCCGCTCCGCCCCCGGGCACCCGTGCCCCGGGCCGGTGCCGCGCACCCCGGACGCCGCTGCCGCCCCCGTCGTCCTCCCGCCATCCGGCGCCGTCACGCCTGCTTCCCCAGTTAGCTGACACATCGTCAACATCCGGACGCCCAAGGGTCGTTCCGCCGTGCCCGCACGCGTCCGGCAGCCCCAGCGAAAGGCTCCCCCATGCCCGTGGAGTTCCTCGGCATCGCCGCCACCAACGACGGCTCGGAAACCACCCCGCGCTCCGGCGCCGCCTTCGACAAGGAGTACACGCTCCGGCTCGCTCGGGCCCACGAGGAGCACGGGTGGGACCGGGTGCTGTTCGCCTACGGCTCCGGCTCCCCGGACCCCGCGCCCGCCGCCGCGTACATCGCCGGCCGTCTGGACCGGCTCCAGATCCTGCTCGCCCACCGGCCCAACGTCTCCTACCCGACCTTCGCCGCGAAGACCTTCGCCACCCTCGACCAGATCAGCGAGGGCCGGCTGACCGTGCACTTCATCACCGGCGGCAACGACCACGAACAGGGCCGCGAGGGCGACACCCTCAGCAAGGACGAGCGGTACGGGCGCACCGGCGAGTACATCCGGATCGTCAAGAAGATCTGGACCAGCCGCGAACCCTTCGACCACGAGGGCGAGCACTACCGCTTCCACGACTTCGTCAGCGATGTCTTCCCCGTCCAGCAGCCCCGTCCCGGGGTGTCGTTCGGCGGTTCGTCACCGGCCGCCTACGCCGTCGGGGGCGCCGAGGCCGACATCTACTGCCTGTGGGGCGAGCCGCTGGCCAGGACCGCCGAGCAGATCGAGTCCGTCAAGGCCGCCGCGAAGGCCGCCGGCCGCACCGACGTGCCCCGGGTCCAGGTCGCGTTCCGGCCGATCATCGCCCCGACCGAGGAACTCGCCTGGGAGAAGGCCCACCGCACGGTCGGCGCCATCCGCCGGCGCCGCGAGGGCGGTGTCGTACGCCACCACCGGGGCGAGGCCCCCCAGAACACCGGTTCCCAGCGGCTGATCGCCATCGCCGAGGCCGGCGAGCGCTACGACCGCGCCCTGTGGACCCCGACCGCCGCCGCCACCGGGGGCGCGGGCAACTCCAACGCCCTGGTCGGCACCCCCGAGACGGTCGCCCAGGCCCTCCTCGACTACTACGACCTCGGCGTGGACATCCTCTCCGCCCGCGGCTACGACCTGCTCGACGACGCCATCGACTTCGGCCGGTACGTGATCCCGATCGTCCGCGAGGAGGTCGCCAAACGCGACGCCGAACGCGGCGCCGAGCGTGACGCCGAACGCGGTGCCGAGCGCGCCGGACGCGATCAGCAGGCCCCCGCGGCGGTGCGCGGATGACCACCCCCGCACTGACGGTGATCCGGGCCGAGGTGGCCGACCCCCGGGTGAGACCCCTGCTGCGCGAACTCGGCGACGAGTACACCGCGCGCTACGGCAAGGACGCCCACGCCGAACTCGCCCGCTACCCCGACGAGGAGTTCACCGCGCCCCACGGCGGAGTCCTGCTGCTCCTGCTGGAGCGGGACGAACCGGTGGCGGGCGGCGCGTTCCGCCGCTACGACGGGACCACCGCCGAGCTGAAGCGGATCTGGACCCACTCCGCGCACCGCCGCCGCGGCCTGGGCCGGCGGATCGTCGCCGAACTGGAGCGCGAGGCGGGCGCCCGCGGCTACCGGCGGATCTACCTGACCACCGGCCCGCGCCAGCCCGAGGCCCGCGGCCTGTACCTGGCCACCGGCTACACCCCGCTGTTCGACACCCGCGCCGACCCGGAGTCCATCGGCCCGCTGCCCTTCGAGAAACATCTGACCGCCGACCCCGTCCCCGCCCCGATCCCCGCCTCGAAGGAGGCCGCCCGGTGAGCCCCGCCGTCGTCCGGACCCGCCCTCGCCTCGTCACCGCCCTCGCCCTGCTGCCCCTGCTGGCGCTGACCGCCTGCGGCTCCGGCTCCGAGGGCACCGGCGGCGCCGCGCCGGCCGGCGCGCGGGCCGCCGCCGTACCGTCCGACGACCCGGTCGCGGACGTCCGGGAGGTCCCGTCCGTCGCCGCCCTGCTCCCCGCCGACGTGCGCGAGGCGGGCACCCTGCGGGTCGGCAGCTCCATCGGGTTCCCGCCCGGCGCCTACTATCCGAACGGCTCCGACAAGGCCGCCGCCGGGCAGGACATCGACCTCGCCGACGCCGTCGCCAAGGTGCTCGGCGTGAAGCTGCGACGTCAGGACGCCTCCTTCGAGACGATCCTGCCCGCCCTCGGCAGCGGCAAGTACGACTTCGGCACCGGCAACTTCGGCGTCACCGCCGAGCGCCTGAAGACCATCGACTTCGTCACCTACATCAACGACGGCCAGGGCTTCGCCGTACGCAAGGGCGACACCGGCACCCTCAAGGCCCCCGTCACCGACCTCACCCAGCTCTGCGGCCTGACCGTCGGCACCGGGGCGGGCACCACCTTCGAGACCACCCTCACCGCGCAGAAGGGGGTGTGCGCCAAGGCAGGCAAGAAGCCGTACGACGTGAAGGTGTACTCGGAGAACGGGGCCACCCTCACCGCGCTCCAGCAGGGCCGCATCGACGTCGTCATGTCGACCATCAACGGCCTGCGCTACCAGGCGGCCCAGCCCGCCTCCCGGACCGCCTTCCTCGGCGAGTACCACCGGCTCGACGTCGGCTTCGCCTTCAAGAAGGGCTCCCCGCTCACCAAGGCGTTCCGCGCCGCGGTCGATGAGCTGATCGAGGACGGCACCTACGCCCGCATCCTCAAGAAGTGGGGCACCTCCGCCTCCGCGATCGAGACGTCGCGGATCAACCCGCCCGAACACACGTAGAGCCGACCGGGAATCCCGCCATGACACTCACCACCGACGCCGCCGCCGTCCCCGCGGCACCGCCCGCCACCGACCCGGCAGCGCTCCAGGTCGTCCCCGCCCGCCACCCCGCCCGGTGGATCGCGGCCTTCGCCGTGACCGTGCTGGTGGCCCAGTTCGCGCACGGCCTGGCCACCAACCCGGTCTGGGAATGGGGCGTCTTCGGCGACTACGTCCTGTCCGAGACCATCGTCCAGGCGGTCTGGGTCACCCTCCAGCTCACCGCCTACGCCAGCGTCCTGGGCTTCCTCCTGGGCACGGTCCTGGCGTTCATGCGGCTGTCGCGCAGCCCGCTGCTCCAGACCGTCGCCTGGAGCTACATCTGGGTGTTCCGGTCCATCCCGATGATCGTCCAACTGGTGTTCTGGTTCAATCTGAGCGCCCTGTACGAGGAGCTGGGCCTCGGCATCCCCTTCGGGCCGGTCTTCTGGTCCGTGGACAGCGACAGCCTCATCGGCACCATCGGCGCGGCCGTCATCGGCCTCACCCTCCACCAGGCCGCCTACGCCGCCGAGATCGTCCGCGGCGGAGTCGTCTCCGTGGACGGGGGCCAACTGGAGGCCGCCGCGGCGCTCGGCATCCCCCGGCTGCGGCAGATCCGCCGGATCGTGCTGCCGCAGGCCATGCGGGCCATCCTGCCCACGGCCGGCAACGAGATCATCGGACTGCTCAAGGGCACCTCGGTGGTCTCCGTGATGGCCATCGGCGAGCTGTTCTACCAGGCCCAGGTCATCTACGGCCGCAACGGCCGGGTGGTCCCGCTGCTCCTGGTCGCCACCGCCTGGTACGTGGTGCTGACCTCGGTGCTGTCCGTCGTCCAGTACTACGTCGAGCGCCGCTTCGCCCGCGGCGCCGACCGCACCCCGCCGCTCACCCCGCTCCAGCGCGCCCGGCGGTCGCTGCGCGCCGTGCGCGCGGCGGCGGCCCGGCGCGAGAGGCCCGTCATACCCCTGAAGGCACTCAAGTCCGCACAGCCCCTGGAAGGCACCCGATGAGCGATGTGATGGTGGACGTGCGAGGCGTCCACAAGAGCTTCGGCCCCCTCGACGTGCTGCGCGGCGTCGACCTCCAGGTCCGCGCCGGGCAGGTCACCGTGATCCTCGGCCCCTCCGGCTCGGGCAAGTCCACGCTGCTGCGCACCATCAACCACCTGGAGAAGGTCAGCCGGGGCTGGATCAGCATCGACGGTGAACTGGTCGGCTACCGCCGGGCGGGCGGCAAGCTGCACGAGCTGAAGGAGAAGGAGATCCTGAAGCAGCGCACCCGGATCGGGTTCGTCTTCCAGGACTTCAACCTCTTCCCGCACCTGACCGTCCTGGAGAACCTCGTCGAGGCCCCCGTCTCCGCGCTGCGCCGCCCGCGCAAGGAGGCCGAGGAGACGGCCCGCAGGCTGCTGGACCGGGTGGGCCTCGCGGACAAGGCCGGCGCCTATCCCCGGCAGTTGTCCGGCGGCCAGCAGCAGCGGGTGGCCATCGCCCGCGCGCTCGCCCTCGAACCGAAGGTGCTGCTCTTCGACGAGCCGACCTCGGCGCTCGACCCCGAACTGGTCGGCGAGGTCCTCGACGTCATCAAGGACCTCGCCGGCACCGGCACCACCATGATCGTCGTCACCCACGAGATCGGCTTCGCCCGCGAGGTCGCCGACACCGTGGTGTTCATGGACGGCGGTGTCGTCGTCGAACAGGGGCCGCCCGCCGCCGTCCTGGACACCCCGCGCCACGAACGCACCCGCGCCTTCCTCGCCAAGGTCCTCTGACCCTCTCCCGTCCCCGCCTCTTCTCTTTCCGCACGCACGCAAGGAGCCCGACCGTGCCCACCCTCATCGCCCGCCGAACCGCCGCGACGGCCACCGGTATCGCCACCGCCCTCGTCCTGACCGCGTGCGGCAACCCCACCGACGGCGGCACCACCGAGGTCGCGGCCACGACCGGCGCCCGCACGAAGATCGACCTCAGCCCGGACCAGCACCGGATCACCACCGGCAAGGTCGACTCCATCGCCGCCCGGGTGCCGGAGAGGATACGGAAGTCGGGGACGCTGAAGACGGTCGCCTCGGCCGGCTCGGCCGCACCGCTGACCTTCTACGCCACCGACAACAAGACCGTCATCGGCGTCGAGACCGACATCGCCCACCTGATCGGCGACGTCCTCGGGCTGAAGGTGCGCATCACCCCGGTCTCCTGGGAGAACATCTTCGTCGGCCTCGACAGCGGCAAGTACGACGTCGGCGTCAGCAACATCACCGTCACCGAGGAACGCAAGGAGAAGTACGACTTCGCCACCTACCGCGAGGACAACCTCGGCTTCGCCGCGAAGAAGGGCAGCGGCCTGAAGGTCACCGGCCCCGAGGACGTGGCGGGCCGGACGGTCGCCGTGAGCAGCGGCACCAACCAGGAGAAGCTGCTCATCGAGTGGTCGAAGGAGAACGAGAAGGCCGGCCGCGAACCGGTGGACATCAAGTACTACCAGAACGACAGCGACAGCTACCTCGCCCTCAGATCCGGCCGGATCGACCTCTACCTCGGCCCCAACCCGACCGCCGCCTACCACGCGGCCGGCACCGGACAGACCGAGGTCGTCGGCACGTACTCCGGGGCCGGCGCCACCCTCCAGGGGCTGATCGCGGCCACCACCAAGAAGGACAACGGACTCGTCGGCGCGCTCGCCGCCGCCCTCGACACGGTCATCGGCAACGGCACCTACGCCAAGGTGCTGGACCGCTGGGGCCTCGCCGACGAGGCGGTGACCGGCTCCGAGATCAACCCGCCCGGCCTGCCGAAGACGGACGGGTGAGCGCGGTCACCGCGCGCCGCGGCGGACCCGCCTCACCTCCCGGTCGACGGCCCAGGCGTCGGCGACCGGGCCGAGGTGGCCGAGCTTGTCGGGGTTGATCACCGTGCGGACGGTGCGGACCCGGCCGCCGGCCACCTCCAGCACCAGGGCGTGCAGCACCTTGCCGTCCCGGTCGCGGAAGAGCGCCCCCGGCTGCCCGTTGATGTCCTGCGGCTCGCAGGTGACGTCGATCCGCAGCAGCCAGGGGAAGACCGTGCCCAGCAGATGGGCCACGTTCCGGGCGCCGGTGACGGCACGGGCCAGTTGCGGGGCCTTGCCGCCGCCGTCCCCGACCAGGCGCACGTCGGCGGCCAGCAACTCCCGCAGCCCGGCCACGTCACCGTCGTTCAGCGCCTCGAAGAACCGGCGCGCCAGCTCCCGGCGTTCCCGGCCGTCCGCCGTGAACCGGGGCCGGCCGGCGTCCATGTGCCGGCGCGCCCGGACCAGCAACTGCCGGCAGGCCGCCTGCGAACGCCCCACCGCCGCCGCGATGTCGTCGAACCCGAAGGCGAACACCTCCCGCAGCAGGAACACCGCCCGCTCCAGCGGGCTGAGCCGCTCCAGCAGCAGCAGTGCCGCCATCGACACCGAGTCGGCCAGCTCCGCCGCCCGCGCCGGGTCCTGGTACGGATCGCTGAGCAGCGGCTCGGGCAGCCACGGACCCACGTACTCCTCCCGGCGCACCCGCGCGGAGCGCAGGACGTCGATCGAGACGCGGGTCACCGTGGCCGACAGGAAGGACTTGACCGACGCGGGCCGGGTCGGGGAGGCGTCGAAGCGCAGCCAGGTCTCCTGCACCGCGTCCTCCGCCTCGCTCACACTGCCCAGCACGCGGTAGGCGATCGAGAACAGCAGCGGCCGCAGCGCCTCGAACTCCTCGACCTTGCTCACGCCGGCCCTCCCCTTCGCTCCCCGCTCCCCGCCGCGGTCAGTGGAACTGCCCGGCCCGGTAGTCGCCCCGGGCGGGCTGCCGGGTGAGGACGTTGAGCCGGTTGGCGGTGTTCATGAAGGAGATCAGTATCACCAGGGCGGCGAGCTGCGACTCGTCGTAGTGTTCGGCGGCGTCCGCCCACACCTCGTCGTCGGCCCCGCCGGCCCCGTCGGCGATCCGGGTGCCCCGCTCGGCCAGGGCCAGCGCGGCCCGCTCGGCGCCGGTGAACACGGTGGCCTCCCGCCACACCGCCACCAGGCTGAGCCGCACCGCGCTCTCACCGGCGGCGGTGGCGTCCTTGGTGTGCATGTCGACGCAGACGGCGCAGCCGTTGATCTGGCTCACGCGCAGCGCCACCAGTTCCTGGGTGGTGGCCGGCAGCGCCGTCTTCTTCACGGCGCGGCCCGCCGACATGAAGTGCTTGAGGATCTCGCCCGCGGCCGGGTCGGCGAGGAGGTTCAGTCGCGCGTCCATGGGGTGCTCCCGTGTGATCGTCGGTGCTCGTACCCACGGGACGAGACAGCCCGGCGCCCTGTGACACGAGCCGGTGTGACCTGCGTCTCCCCGCTTCGCAACCGGTCCCGGATGGCCGGTAGTCGACGCCCGCGCGGCCGGTCCGCGACCCCGCGGACCCCTATTGCCTATTATCCCTACCGGATTTATAGGAAAGCGTTGACTCCGGATGCTCGGGGTGCGCAGGATGGAACACATGTCCACTCGGTGTGCCGGTCCGTCACGCGCTCCGGTACCGCCTGATGCGAGGGGAAGGGACGTGACGCCGATGGACCCGGTCCCGGACGAGCGGCAGGGCCGCGCCCGCTGGCTGCACATCGCCCGCGAGGTGGCCGACGACCTCGCCACCGACGCCGTCGCCCGCGACCAGGCCGGCAAGCTCCCGTTCGACGAGGTCGCCCAACTGCGCGAGGCCGGGCTGCTGACCCTGCTGATCCCCGCCGGGCACGGCGGGGGAGGGGCGGACTGGAGCACGGCCCACGCCGTCGTCCGCGAGATCGCCGCCGCCGACGGGGCGATCGGCCAGCTCCTCGGCGGCCATTACGTCCTGTCCTGGACGGCCCGCTTCTTCGCCGGCCCCGACCTCGCCGACCGGGTCGCCCGGGAGTCCGCCGCCGGCCAGTGGTGCTGGGGCGGGGGCTTCGCCGCCCACGAGCCGCCGCTGCGCCTGACCCCGGCCGCCGGGGGCGGCTTCCTGCTGAACGGCCGTCAGGGCGGCGTCGGCGGCGCCCGGGTCGCCGACCGGCTCGCGGTCCGCGCCGCCCGCTCCGACACCGGCGAACCGCTGGCCGTCCTCGTCGACCCCGCCCACCCCGGCGTCGCCAGCGGCGACGACGGGGACGCCTTCGGGCAGCGCCTGTCGGGCAACTGCAGCGTCGACTTCGACGCCGTACCGGTCGCGGACGACGCCGTGCTGGGCTCGCTCTCCGCCGACGAGGGCGCCCAGCCCCCCTTCGCCGGACTGGCCGCCGCCACCGGGCGCCTGGTCTCCGCCCAGCTCTGCCTGGGCATCGCCGAGGGCGTCCTGGCCGAGGCCCGGGAGTACACCAGGGCCCGCGAGCACACCCTGGCCGGCGAGTACGGCACGGGCGCCGGGTACCTCGGCCGGGTCGGCGTGCCCGTCTGGCAGGGCGGCCTGGCCCAGGACCCCCACGTCCTCGTCACCTACGGCGAACTCACCGTCGACGCCCGCGCCGCCTCCGCCCTGGCCGACCAGGCCGCCGCCGCCCTGGACGACGGCCTCGCCCGGGGCGAGGACCTCACCGACGACGAGTGCGCCGAGATCTCCGTGCTCGCCGCCGCCGCCGAGGCCGCCGCCGCGCGGGCCGTCCACGACGTCACCACCCGCACCCTGGACGTCATCGGCCCCGGCGCCGCCTCCTCCCGCCACGGCTTCGACCGCTTCTGGCGCAACGCCCGGACCCACACCCTCTCCCACCCCGTCGCCCATGGACTGCGCGAGGTCGGCGACTACTTCCTCAGCGGCACCCACCCGCCGTTCGCGCTTCCCGCCTGACCGCGCCCTTGACGGTCCGGGACGGCTGATCGACACTCGGTCAGTATCCCTAGTGAACCGGTAGGAAAACGCGGGGTGCCGGGACAGCGGCGCCGCCTCCTCGCCGTACCCGGGACCGCGCCGACGCCGCCGCGCGCCCGCCATCCACCCGACCGTCCTTCAGGGAGAGACATGCCAGCCACGCCTCCGTCAGACGCCCTGCCGCCGTTCCGGGGCCGGATCGGCCGCGACGCCCGCAGCGGCCACTACGCGGTGCCCCACCGCTACCGCCTCCACCTGTCCCTGTCCTGTCCGCACTGTCTGGGCCTCGCCATCACCCACCGCCTGCTCGGCCTCGACGACGCCCTCCCGCTCGCCTTCCTGCCCGACGTGCCCGACGAGCCGGGCGGCGGGCACTCCGTCCTGCGCCCCCTGTACGAGGCCAGCTCCCACCGCCACCCCGGACCGGCCGCGGCCCCCGTGCTGAGCGACGACTGGACCGGCCGGATCGTCAGCACCCACGCCCCCGACATCCTGCGCGACCTCGCGGAGCACTTCGGCGCCGGCGGACCGGTGCTGTACCCCCGCGGCGCCGACGACGAGATCGACGCCGTACGGGAGCTGTGCGCGCGTGGCGTCAACGCCGCCGCGCAGACCGCCGGAGCGGCCGACGCCGACCCCGGGGAGCGCGACCGGGCCCTGGCCGCCCTGCTCCGCGTCCTCGGCTCCCTGGAGTGGCGGCTCGCCTCCCGGGACTGCCTGCTCGGCGACGACATCACCGCCGCCGACGTGGAGTTGTGGGTGACGCTGGTGCAACTGGACACCGTGCACCGCTGGCACCTGGACGCCGCCGCCGTGCACCGGATCGCCGACCACCCGCGCCTGTGGGCCTACGCGCGGCGCCTGGCCGCCCACCCCGCCTTCGCTGCCCACCTCGACCTCGACGCCATCGCGCGCCGCCACCACGCCCAGTGCCGGGGCCTGGAGGCGGCCGGAGCGGCGGTCCGCATCCTGGACTGGGGCGTCCGCACGCCCGACGGGGTGCCGGCCGACGCCGTGTGAGACACGCAGCAGGAAGGCACCGGCCGCGCGGCCGGTGCCTTCCTGGGAACGCGGGGACGGTCAGCGGCTGACCAGCAGGCCCCGGCCGCGCAGTACCCGCCGCTCCAGCGGGCTGAAGATCAGCAGGTCGATGGCGATGCCCACGATGAGGATCAGGAAGATCGCGAGGAAGACCTGCGCCATGCTGGAGTTGGTGCGGCCGTTCTCCAGCAACTGCCCCAGACCGACGCCCAGATCGGGCGAGGAGGCGATGATCTCGGCGGCCATCAGCGACCGCCAGGAGAACGCCCAGCCCTGCTTCAGCCCCGCGAGGTACCCGGGCAGCGCGCCCGGCAGCACGATGTGCCAGGCCCCGCGCAGGCCCGTCGCCCCCAGCGTCCGTCCCGCCCGCAGGAACAGCGGCGGGATCTGGTCGATGCCGGCCACCAGGCCGTTGGCGATCGACGGCACGGCGCCGAGCAGGATCACCGCGAACATCATCCGGTCGTCCAGGCCCAGCCAGATCACCGCGGGCGGCACCCAGGCCACCGACGGCAGCGACTGGAGCCCGGACAGGATCGGCCCGATCGCCGCCCGCACGAACCGCACCCGGGCGACCAGCAGACCCAGCGGCGTGCCGATGACCAGGGCCAGCAGGAAGCCCAGCAGACCCCGGGAGACGGAGGTCCACACGTAGTCGAGCAGGGTGCCCTGCACCCACGCGGCGGACAGTTCGTCCCACACCGCGGACGGCGAGGGCAGCTTGTACTCCGGCGACACCTTCGCCCACACCAGTACCTGCCACACCACCAGGACCAGCGCGACGGCGCCGACCGGCGGCAGCACCTTGCGCACCAGCGTCTCGCGCAGCGGCGTACGCCGGTCGACGGGCGCGGTGTCCAGCGCGTCGAGCCCGGCCTCCAGGCCCGCGAGGTCCTGTACGTCCCGCACGCCCCGCTCGGACGGCGTGCTCGTGGTCTCAGTCCCGGCCATGGCGGCGGATCTCCCCCCGTAGTTCCTCGGTGATCTCGGCGGACAGTTCGGCGACCGCGGTGTCCTCGATCCGGCGGGGCTGCGGGATGCCGACCGTCCAGGTGCGGGCGACGCGTCCGGGCCGGGAGGACAGCAGCACCACCCGCTGGGCCAGCTTCACCGCCTCGCGCACGTTGTGCGTGACGAACAGCACCGACACCCCCGTCTCCTGCCAGATCCGGGTCAGTTCGTCGTGCAGCACGTCCCGGGTGATGGCGTCCAGCGCGGCGAACGGCTCGTCCATCAGCAGCAGCCTGCTGTCCTGGGCCAGCGCGCGGGCGAGCGCCACGCGCTGGCGCATGCCGCCGGAGAGTTCGTGCACCCGCTTGCGGTGCGCGTCCTTCAGCCGGACCAGTTCGAGCAGCCGCTCGGCCTCGCCCCGGCGCTCCGGCTTGGGCACCCCGCGCAGTTTCAGGGCGAGTTCGATGTTCCGGCCGGCCGTCAGCCACGGGAACAGGGCGTGTTCCTGGAACATCAGCGCGGGCCGGCCGGCGGTGCTGATCGTGCCCGTGGACGGGGCGTCCAGCCCCGCCACCAGGTTGAGCAGCGTGGACTTGCCGCACCCGGATGCCCCCAGGAGGGTGACGAACTCACCCGGTGCCACATCGAGGGTGATGTCGTCCAGCACGAGCTGCTGTCCGCCCGGTATCCCCGGGGCGGGGAAGGACTTCGACACGTGCGCCACGCGGGCGGCGTGCGGCACGGCCGTGGTGTCCTCGGCGGCCTTGGCGGTCGTGGTGGTCATGGTCGTCACCTCCTGGGTGCCTCAATCGGTCCGGTCCGCCGTCACCGCACGCCGAGACCGGCGTCGTCGACCGCGGGCTCGCCCTCGGCCTTGAGGACCTTGTTGAGCGGGGCGAGGTCGTAGATGCCCTTCAGGTTCGGCTTCTCCAGCAGGCCGGCCTGCACCGCGTGCTCGGCCTCGCTGTCGAGGGTCGAGGCCAGCGGGTCGTCCAGGAACTGGATGGACTTCCAGGCCGGGTCGAGGACCTCGGCGGGCAGGGCCTTGCCGGAGAGCTTCTCCAGCGCCTTGTTGGCGGACGCCTTGGCCTCGTCCGGGTTGGCGTTGATCCACTTGTTGGTCTTCACCGAGCCGCGCAGCACCGCCTCGACGACGTCGGGGTGCTCCTTGAGGAACTTCTGCGACACGATGATGTTGGTGATCACGAACTTCTTGTCCGGCCACAGGTCGGCCTCGTCGAGCAGCACCTTCGCGCCGTCGGCGACCAGCTTGGAGGCGGTCGGCTCGGGCACCCAGGCACCGTCGACGGAGCCGGACTTGTAGGCGTCCGGGGTGACCTTGTTGTCGCTGCGGACGACCGAGACGTCGCCCTTGCCGCTCTGCGCGTCGACCTTCCAGCCCTGCTCCGCGATCCAGTTGAGGAAGGCGACGTCCTGGGTGTTGCCGAGCTGCGGGGTGGCGATCTTCTTGCCCTTGACGTCCTTCAGCGACTTGATCTTCTCGGGGTTCACCACCAGCTTCACGCCGCCGGACGCCGAACCGCCGATGATCCGCAGGTTCTTGCCCTCGGACTTGGTGTAGCCGTTGATCGCCGGGGACGGGCCGATCCAGCCGATGTCGATGGACCCGGAGTTGAGCGCCTCGATCTCCGAGGGGCCGGCGTTGAAGGTCGACGCCTTGATCGTGGTGCCGCCGAGTTCCTTCTGGAGCAAGCCCTCCTGGACGCCGACCAGGGCGGTGGCGTGGGTGAGGTTCGGGAAGTAGCCGATGCGCACCTCACCGGCGGAGAGCTTCTCGGCGTCGGCGGCGACCTTGCTCTGCTGGTCGTCGTCGTCGGACTCGGAGCCGTAGCCGCAGGCCGTCAGCAGAAGGGGAAGCGCCGCTATGGCGGCGAGGGCGCGCAGGGTGAACGGTCTTGCGGCAGACACGACAGGTGTCCTTTCGACGGATGGGTGCGGAGTGCTGCGAAGTGCGTGGGGGGTGGGTGCGGGCGCCGGGAGGCCGGTGGCGGCTCACGCGTCGGCGAACCGCCGGAGAGCGGCCGGGGCGCGGTGCCCCGCCGGGCCGCGGGTCTCAGACGCGCGGGCGGCCGGGTCGACAGCAGGAGCTGGACGTGCGCAGCAGATCGATGTGCCGGCGCGAGGTGAGCAGCGGTCCGCCGGTACGGCTGAGCGGCGCCATGTTCCCCCCTCGACTCGACGTGAAACCGCCGGTGATCCCTAGTTTTCCCACCGGGTTGCTAGGGATCGTGGCAGAAGGCGACGGCATCCCCAAGGGGTGTTCCGTATAGTGGGCGCCGCTGTCTCACACAGTGGGATTTTGGGCGAAGTCAGGGGTGAGGCAGGGGTCGGATCAGGGGTTGGTCCAGGCTCCCGGGGTGTCCGTCAACGCCAGCACTCCGGTGGGCAGTTGAGCGGACGCCACGTCGGCGAGCGACACGCCTTCGAGGATCTCCCGCACATTGGACCGCAGCGCGATCCACAGGGGCAGCAACGATTCAGCAGGGCCGTCGTAGGAGAGTTCCGGGGGGCGTACCCCGCGCACGGACACCAGCGGGCCGTCCACCACGCGGATGACATCGGCGATGCTGACGGACTCGGCGGGCCGGGCCAGCCGGTAGCCGCCGTTGCCGCCCCGCTGGCTGACGACCAGGCCGCCGCGCCGCATGTCGTTCAGGATGCCTTCGAGGAATTTGTGCGGAATGTCCTGGGCTTCGGCGATCGCCTCGGCCTTCACCGGTCCGTCGTGACCTGACGCGGCGAGTTGCAGCGCGGCACGTACCGCGTAGTCCGCCCTGGCTGAGATCCGCATACGGGCATTATTCCGCATGGTCACGGCCGGGGCGCCGGGGCCTCGCCCGCGCCGCCGCTCACCCGATCACGAACGGCAGTTTCTCCGCCGTCCCGCCCAGCGCGGCGCGTTCCGCTTCGGTCGGGGCGCGCCGGCCGGTGCCGACGAGGAGCGCCTCGCGGTCGGTGAACGACGCGGGGAACGCCGTACCGGTGCGCAGCTCCAGCATCCGCCGGGACCGGGCGAGCCCCTCCGCGGGCGGCCCCGCCCGGTCCGGGAGGTGCGCGACCAGGTCCAGGTGGTGCAGGGTCCACTCCAGGACGTACGCCGAGAGGTAGTCGCCGGCGGTGAGCACCTGGTCGCGGGTGCTCACCCGCAGGCCCGGGTCGGCGAGCGCGGCGGCCCGGCCGGCGGCGGACCCCACGTCGTCCAGGTGGAACCTCAGCAGCCACGGCTCCTGGTACGCGGCGGCCAGCCGCACGGTCAGCGCGTCGAGCGGGTCGTCGCCGGCGGGCGGTGTCCGGCCGACGTCCCAGTAGGTGACCGCGTCCCGGGTCGGTTCCGCCGTGGCCGGGGTGACCAGCGTGATCAGGACGTCCTGGGCGTCGACGACGAGGTGGCAGACCAGGTCCCGCACCAGCCAGCCGGTACAGCCGGACGGCCGCGCGAAGTCCTCGTCCGCGAGGCCGGCCACCGCCGCGCGCAACGCCGACCAGGAGCGCGAGAAGAGATCCATCCCCGGCACGGTAGTGCCCCGCGCGGGGGACGGGCAACGGTCGGACAGCGGGGGAGGGGGGCGGTGGGGGGGGCGTCGCCGTCGGGCCGGAGGCGCGCCCGGCCGTCGCCGGGCGGAGGTCTCCTTACTCGGCCCCGCCGCCCTGGAGCCCCAGGGCCGACCAGACCTCGTCCTCCCGGTCGGGCGGTCGCACCGGGCCGCCCGGCCGGGTGCCGTGCCAGTCCAGGCAGAGCACGGTGGCGTCGTCCCTGAGCCGTCCCCGGCACGCCTCGTGCACGGCGCTCACCAGGGTCCGTACGGTCTCCCGGGGGTGCAGCGAGCGGCAGTCGTGGGTCAGCGCGGCCAGGTCGACCTTGGCCGCGGCCCGGTCCTGCATCCCGTCGGTGAGCAGCAGCAGCCGGTCGCCCGGACGCAGTCGCAGCGTCTGGACGGTGTGGGTCATGGTGGGCGGGAACGGCACGCCGAAGGGCAGGTTGGTGCGCAGCTTCACCTCCTCGACCACGCCGTCGCGCATCAGCAGGGGGCGCGGATGACCGGCGTTGACGAGCTGGACGACACCGGTGTCGAGGTGGACGCGGAGCAACTGGCCGGTGGCGAAGCCCCGGTGGTGCTCGATCAGCGCCTCGTGCGCCCGGCGGGCCTGTTCCGCGATGTCGCACCTGGCGCGGCGGGCCCCGCGCAGCGCCCCGAGCAGCAGGGTGGCCAGCAGCGCGGAGTGGGTGTCGTGGCCCATGGCGTCGGTTATCGACAGGTGCAGGGTGTCCCGGTCCAGGGCGTAGTCGTAGGTGTCGCCGCCGATGTCGTCGGCCGGCACCAGGCCGCCCGCGAGGGAGAACTGCGGTGCCTCGCAGCACGACGCGGACGGCAGCAGGTGGTGCTGTATCTCGGCGGCGAGACTGGTCGGCGTGGTCCGCCGGCCCCAGTGGTACAGGTCGGTGAACCGCCGGTCGGTCACGATGATGTACGCCAGGGCCAGTGCCGCCCGGTTCACCTCCCGCAGCACGCTCCGGTTGGTGTGCGGGAGCGTCATCTCCAGGACGCCCACGCAGTCACCGCGGTTGGTGACCGGCGCGATGGCGAGGAAACCGCCGTCGGTGTCCGGTTCCACCCGTAGTCGCTGGGATCTGAGGACCTTTTCGTACACGCTTCCGCGCAGTTCGATCCGTTCCGGATGCTCCTGCTGGGGGCCGTCGGCGGTGGTGATCCGGACGAGTTCCTCCCCGATCAGGTCGACGAAGAGGAAGGACACGCACATCGCGCCGAAGCGCTTCTGCAGATGGCGCGCCACGACATCGACCGACTCCACGGGAGAGGCCGAGCCGGCCTCCACCAGCACGTCTCCCAGACCGAACTCGTCACCGTCCACCGCCGCCTCCCTCCGCTCGGGCATCTTCTTCCCCCGACTGCCCGGCTCTCACCTGGCGACGCGTCGGCGGACGGCGGTTGAACGGTGATGACTGAAGGGAATCGAATGGTCAGGGCGATTCCGCGGTTCCTGTTCGTCCTGGTGCGGTATCGGTCACGGTGCTGGACGAAAAGGTGGCGTACCAGGTCAGTCGAGTCCCAGGACCTCCATGGTGTGTCCGGCCATGCGGCGCTCCCCGAGGGCGTTGGGGTGGACCGGGACGAGGTTGGCGGAGAACAGGAGCGGCTCGATCCACCGGGTGCCGCGGTCCGCGCAGGCGTCGTGTCCCTCGGACACCTGGGAGAAGTCCACGTAGACGGCGCCGGTCTCCTCGGCGGCGCGCTTCACGGCCGCGTTGAGGTGCGCCTGGATGTCTCTCAGGTAGGGGATGTCCCCGGCGGCGATGGGCAGTTTGGCGAAGCAGGACGGGTCGGCGGTGGCGGGCGTGATCCAGGGGTAGCCCAGGGCGGCCACCCGGGCGCCGGGCGCCTTGGCGCGGACGTCGCGCAGGGCGGCCTTGAGCGCGGGGTAGGTGTTGGTCTCGATCTGGTCGGTGAAGGTGCTGCCGTTCTTGTCCTTGCAGGGGCTGCCCTTGCCGCCGCTGAGCAGCCCCGCGCTGCCGCAGGCGGTCACGGCGTTGATGAAGGTGCCGTTGTCGTTGCCGCCGATGGTCAGCGTCACCAGGTCGGTGCCCGCGTCCAGCGCGTCGGTCTGCGGGGGTACGCCCGGGTACTGGGCCTCGGTGAAGTCCTTGGTCTGGGCGCCGCCGCAGGTGACGTCGTCCAGGCGGGCACCGGTGCCGGCCGCTATGACGTGCGGGTAGTTGGCAGTGGAGCGCAGACACAGCAGGTTGCTGAGGTCCACGGGCAGCACCCCGGAACCGGCACTGTAGCTGTCGCCGAGGGCGACGTAGTCGAGCGGCGTGCTCGCGTGGGCGGCGGGGCCGGTGAGGCCGAGGGACAGGGCCCCCGCCGTCGCGACTGACACGGACATGACACGCAAGGCGTTGTGCTTCGGCATGTACTGCCTCTTCTCGGTGGTGGGACGGGACACGGGGCGTGCGGGCAGGGGGCATGGCCCGCCCGGGGGCGTGCTGCCGTCTGCGGGGGCGTGACGAGTCGCGTGCGGCCCGGCACGGGGAGCCGAGGGCGTTACCGCGAGGTAACACCGCTTAGTAATGTGCGTCCCGTGAGACACGGAGTCAACACGGGCGACCGGACTTCTTGCGGCCCGCCCGGCGAGCGGCACCGCGCTGACGCGCCGCACCTCGTCCGCCCGGCCCGCCCGGCCCGCCGTGCCCGTCCGGCCGCCCCGGCTCACGCGGCGGCGGGCGCGGTCAGGTCTTCGTCAGGGACCGGAACCCGGTCGGGGTCATGCCGGTGTGGTGGCGGAAGAAGGCGCTGAAGACGGTGGCGTAGGCGAAGCCGACGCGTTCGCCGATGACGGCCGGCGGCAGCGAGGTGTGGATCAGCAGCCGCTTGGCCTCCAGCAGGACCCGTTCGTCGATGTAGCGCTTGGCGCCGCAGCCCAGGGCGGCCCGGGTGGCGCGGGTCAGCGTACGGGGGCTGTAGCCGAGCCGGGCCGCGTAGTCCTCCACCCGGTGGGTGCGGTGGAAGTCCTCCTCGACGGCCTGCCGGAACCGGCGGAACGGTTCGTCGCCGCCGCGGGTCTCCCGGCTCGGGTCGGCCAGGTGGGAGAGCCGCAGGAGGATCACCGACAGCAGGTTGCGCAGCATCTCGCCGTGCGCCTCCAGCGACATGCCGGTGAGACAGGCGTGCTCCTCGACCAGGGTGTCCAGGACGCGCAGCAGACTCGCCTGGTGCCGCTCGCCGGGGCTGATCAGCCGGTGCGGGACGTGCTCGCCGTCCCGGATCAGCGCGTCGGTCGCCGCGCTGGGGAAGCCGGAGGGGAAGACCAGCACGGTGCCGTCGCCGCCGTCGTGCCCGGCGGGGAACTGGAGCACCTGACCGGGCCACACCCACAGCCAGTCACCGGGGCCGAGGGTGTACGCGGTGAAGTCGACGGAGCACTCCACCCGCCCGCCGCGCAGCGCGACGATCAGATGGAAGGCCGGGCGCGCGGGCACCGTGAGGGGACGCTCGCGCTCGGCGGCGCGGGCGGCGAGTCCGGGCAGGTCCAGCACCTCCAGGCCCGGCTGCCTGCCGGGGCTGGGCCGGTAGGACACGGCCGGGATGCCGGTGGCGCCGCGTCCCGCGGCGATCTGACCGTTTTTCTTCATCCCGTGGCCGAGTGTACTCCGGGCACCCCCGGCGGCCGGTCCTAGGTTGGTCGGCAGGTTCCTGGCCGCGTGCCGGCTCCGTCCTCAGGAAGGATCGACGATGACCATCGAGTTCGCCACCCGCTACCGCGAGCGCTCCCACATCCCGCCGGAGCCGGGGAAGCCGTACTTCATCGAGAAGGGCATGGGCGACCGCGCCCACCTCTTCACCGACCTGATCACCGTCTACGCCGGCGGCGAGCAGACGGAGAACACCTTCAACTTCTTCACGGTCGAGGGGCCCAAGGGCGACACCATCCCCGCCCACTCCCACGCGGACACCTACGAGGTCTTCTACATCACCGACGGCGCGGTCCGCCTGTTCGTCGAGGACCTGGAGGGCGAGCAGTACGAGAAGCTGCTCACCCAGGGCGACTTCGGGTTCGTCCCCAAGAGCTGCGTGCACGCCTACCGGATCGAACGCCACCACAGCCGGGTCGTCGGCGTGGCCGCCGGACCGAACGGCACCTTCGAGCGGTTCTTCGAGAACCTCGGCACGCCCACGGACGAACTCCTGCCCCCGCAGCGGCCGTTCGTCCCCGAGCCGCACAAGTTCGGCACCGTGCCGCAGCGGTACGACGTGACCTTCCTGCCCGGCCACCAGTGGCGCACCGGGAGCTGACCGCCCCCGCCCCGCCGTCCGCCGCCGAGAAGGGAAGCACCCCGTGCCATCCGACACCCCCGGGTACGTCGACGTCCACGCCCACTTCGTCACCGACTCCTACGTCCGCCGGGCCCGCGCCGCCGGCCACGACCACCCCGACGGGGTGCCCGCGTGGCCCGCCTGGTCGGCCGCGGCCCATCTGGAGCTGATGGACCGCTGCTCCATCGCCACCTCGATGCTGTCCGTGTCCTCCCCGGGCGTCCACTTCGGCGACGACACCGCCGCCCGCCGACTGGCCCGCGAGGTCAACGAGGACGGCGCCGACGTCGTCCGCGAACATCCGGACCGCTTCGGCCTGTTCGCGTCCCTGCCGCTGCCGGACGTCGACGGCGCCCTGGCCGAGATCGCCCACGCCTACGACACCCTGGGCGCCGACGGAGTGGTCCTGGAGACCAACACCCACGGCACCTACCTGGGCGACGCGGACCTGGAGCCGGTCTGGGCCGAGCTGGACCGGCGGGGCGCGGTGGTGTTCCTGCACCCCACCTCGCCCGTGTGCTGGGAGCGGTCCGCCCTCGGCCGGCCCCGCCCGATGGTCGAGTTCGTCTTCGACACCGCCCGGACCGTCACCGACCTGCTCATGGCGGGCACCCTGGACCGGTACCGGAACCTCACGGTGATCGTCCCGCACTGCGGCGGCGCCCTGCCGGTGCTCGCCGACCGCATCAACGGGTTCATGAAGATGTTCATGCCGCCGGGCACCGCCGCGCCCGACGCCGTGCAGCAGCTCGGCCGCCTCTACTACGACCTGGCCGGCCCCGCCCTGCCCCGCCAGTTGCCCGCCCTGCTGAGCCTGGTCGGCACCGACCGCATCCTTTACGGCAGCGACCACTGCTGGACCCCCGCCGCGGGCGTCGAGCAGCACATCGCCGGACTGGACGCGGCCCGCGCACCCGAGGGCGCCGGAAGCTGGCGGGCCCTCACCACGGCCAACGCCCACCGTCTGCTGCCCCGCGCCGCGGAGTCCCGGCGGTGACGGACCCCTTCCCGTTCCATCTGCTGGCCCCGCCCGACCCGGCCGTGCTGCCCCTGCCGCACCCGGCCCGCCCCGCCGAGGGCGTACGGCTGCTGCGCGGCGCGGTGTACGCCGTCCCCGAGGGCGGCCGTCCCCTCACGGTCGACCTGTGGCTGCCCGAGGGCGCGGCCGGGCCGGTGCCGGTGGTCGTGTTCGCGCACGGCGGTGCCTGGCGCACCGGACTCCGCGACGATCTCGGCCCCCGCTTCCGCCACTGGCGGCCGGGCCCCTTCGCCCGACTGGCGCGGGCCGGGTTCGCCGTGGCCTGTCCCGACTACCGGCTCAGCGGCGAGGCCCCGTACCCCGCCCAGCGCGACGACCTGGCCGCCGTACTGGACTGGCTGGGCGCCCGCGCCGGGGAACTCGGTGTCGACGCCGGACGGACCGTGCTGTGGGGCGAGTCCGCCGGCGGGCACCTCGCCGCGCTGACCGCGCTCACCCGGCCGCCGGGCACCGTCTCCGGCTGCGTCACCTGGTACGCCCCGACCGACCTGCCCGGACTCGCCGAGGACCGGCCCCCGCAGGCGTACGACCCCCGCGATGCGGGCACCTTCGAGGCACTGCTGCTGGGCGGGGCCCCGGCGGACCGGCCCGGGGCCGCGCGGGAGGCCAGCCCGGTCGCCCACGTGGGGGCGGGGGCGCCGCCGTTCCTGCTGCTGCACGGCGCCGACGACGTCCTGATGCCGGCCCGCCAGTCGGTGCGCCTGGCCGAGGCGCTGCGGAGCGCCGGGCACCGGCCCGAGCTGCGACTGCTCGCGGGCGGCGACCATCTGTGGGTCGGCCTGTCCGACGAGGAGGTGGCGGACTGCTTCGCCCGCACGGTGGACTTCGCGCGCCGCTGCACCACCGGCTGAGCGGACCGGCGGACGGCAGGGCCGCCGGGGACGTACGCCGTCCCCGGCCCCTGCCGTCACGGGCGGCTCAGAGGCGCTCCTCCAGGTCGAGGAGGAGTGCGCGCAGGGCGTCGGCCACCTCGCGCCGCCGGTCGAGGTCCAGGGCGCGCAGCAGATCGGACTCGAACGCGTAATGCCCTTCGAGGTCCCGGTCCAGGTCCGCGACGCCCTCGGGCGTCAGCCGTACGAGGGAGGACCGCCCGTCGTCCGGAGACGCCTCGCGGGTGATCCACCCCTCCTTCTCCAGCTTGTTCAGCCGCCCGCTGAGCCCGGCGCCCGACACCAGCATGGCCCGCCGCAACTGCGTGGGCGTCAGGGCGTACGGAGGGCCGGCGCGGCGCAGCGCCCGCAGGACGTCGAAGTCCCCGAGGTTGTTCACCACCATGCCCGAGCGGCGGCGGAGCCGGCGGTTCTGCGCCTCCTCGATCACCTGGCCCAACCGCTGGACGCGGGCCAGGACCTCGCCGGGCGTGACGTCCAGGCGGGGGCAGGCCGCCGCCCACTGCGCCGTCGCCTCGTCGACGGCGTCCGTCTCGGCCTCAGACATGTAGTTCGCTCCCTTTCTTCCGCCCCGACCTCAGCGTACAAGTGCCAGTTCAGGGCACTGTCCCGCATTTGATTCGTTCGCGAACTATCTATATCGTCGCCGGTATGCGCAGCGATCCCCCCTCCCCCCAGGCCACCGGCACCGGCGTGGCGGACCGTGCCGCCGTCGCCCCCCGGCGCCGCTCGCCCGGCACGGTCCTGGCCAGCACCAGCCTCGGCACCCTGCTGGTGATCCTGCTGACCTCCGGCCTCAACATCGCGTCCCCCGCGATCCGGTCCACCTTCGACGCCGGGGACACCGCGATCGGCTGGGTCCTGTCCGGCTACACCCTGGCCTTCGCCATGCTGTCGCTGACCGGGGGAGCGCTCACCGACCGGTTCGGCGCCCGCCGGATCTTCCTCACCGGCCTCGGCGTCTTCGCCCTGGCCGGCCTCGTCGCCGCCGCCGCTCCGACCGTGGCCGTGGTGGTCGCCGGGACCTTCGGCGAGGGCATGGGCGCCGCGCTCGTCCTGCCGTCGGCGCTCGCGCTGATCCAGTCCGCCTACCGGGACCGGCCCGAACGGCTCTCCTGGGCCATCGGCATCTGGGCCGGCGCCAACGCGCTCGGCGCCGCCCTCGGCCCGGTGCTGTGCGGCGCCCTGGTCTCCGTCTCCTCCTGGCGCGCCATGTTCCTCGCCGTTGCCGTCCTGGCCGTCCTCTTCGCCCTGGTGGGGCGGCCCGTACTGCCGTTGCTGCGCGGCGCCGGGGCCCGCCTGGACCTGCCCGGACTGCTGGTCATGGTGGTGCTGCTCGGCCTCGTCGCCTTCCTGGCGCACGACTGGCGGGCCCTGCCGCCGGCCGTCCTCGCCGCCGGCGCGGTGGCGGTCTGCGCGGCGGTCCGGCTGTTCGGCCGGGTGGAGCGGCGCTCGTCCGCGCCGATGCTGCCGCTCGGCCAGTTGCGGGACGTGCCGTTCAGCGCCAACGCCGTGGTCACGGTGGTCGGCACCGCCGCCTTCTTCGGCACCCTCTACATCACCAGCATGGGGTTCCAGGACGAGTTGGGCATGACGCCCTTCCAGGCCGGGCTCGCGCTGCTGCCGCTGGCCGGCGGCAACATCGTCTCCGCGCTCGCGGCCGGCCGGATCATCGGCCGCCTCGGGGTGCGCGGCGCGATGATCCTCGGCTCGGTGCTGGTCGCCGCCGTCCTGGCCGTGCTGCCCCCGCTGTTCGACCGGTACGGCGCCCTGGTCGCCCCCCTGGTGCTGCTGGGCGCGGGCTGGGGGCTGCTGGTCCCCACGACGTCCGCGGCCGGGCTGGCCCGCGCCCGGCGCGGCAAGGAAGGCGTCGCCTCGGGCGTCACCGCCGGCGGCCGGGAACTGGGCGCCGCGCTCGCCGCCGCGATCCTGCTGCCGCTCGGCGTCCGGGCGGGCATCTGGGGCGCCGCCCTGGCCGGCGTGGTCTCGCTGGCCGTGGTCGTCCTCGGCGTCCGCGTGCACGACCGCACGGCGTGACCGATTCCCGGCGTCCGTCCCGGGACGGGCCGGGGAAAAACACGCCAGGGGAGTGATCCTTTCCGCCGCTGGTGTTGTATTGGAGGCATGACTTCACTGCACAAGCTCGGCACCTCCGATCTTGAGATCTTCCCGCTCGCTCTCGGCGGCAACGTCTTCGGCTGGACCGCCGGCGAGGCACAGTCCTTCGCGGTCCTCGACGCCTACACGGCGGCCGGGGGCAACTTCATCGACACCGCGGACGTCTACTCGGCCTGGGCCGAGGGCAACCAGGGCGGCGAGTCCGAGACGATCATCGGCAAGTGGCTGAAGCAGCGGGGCAAGCGTGCCGATGTCGTCATCGCCACCAAGGTGAGCCAGCACCCCGACCACCAGGGTCTGAGCGCCGACACCATCAAGGCGGCGGCCGACGCCTCGCTGCGGCGGCTCGGCACCGACCACATCGACCTGTACTACACCCACTACGACAAGCCCGAGGTGCCGGTCGAGGAGATCATCGGCGCCCTCGACGACCTCGTACGGGCCGGCAAGGTACGCCAGATCGCCGCCTCCAACATCTCCGCCGAGCGGCTGAAGGAGTCCCTGGACTTCTCCGAGCGCGAGGGCCTCGCCCGGTACGTCGCCCTCCAGCCGCACTACAACCTCGTCTCCCGCGACACCTACGAGGGTCCGCTTCAGGACGTCGCCCGGGCGGCGGGGCTGGCCGCGCTGCCGTACTACTCGCTGGCCTCGGGCTTCCTGACCGGCAAGTACCGCCCCGGCGCCACCGTGGAGAGCGCGCGCTCCGAGGGCGCCGCCCGGCACCTGGCCACCGAACGCGGCCAGAAGGTCCTCACCACGCTGGACGAGGTCGCCCGTGCCCACGCCGTCCCCCTCGCCACCGTCGCCCTGGCCTGGCTCTCCGCCCAGCCCACCGTGGTCGCCCCCATCGCCTCGGCCCGCACGGTCGAGCAGCTCCCGGCCCTGCTGGGCGTGGCCGACCTGCGGCTCACCGACGAGGACGTGGCCAAGCTGACCGAGGCGTCGGCGTAGCCGCACCGGTCAGGAATCGAGAAGCGCCGGCCACCGGCCCCGCCTAGCGTGACGGACATGGCATCCATCGACTCCGTCACCCTGGAGGTGGCCGACCTCACGGCCGCCCGGCGCTTCTACGACACCGCTTTCGGGCCGGACCCGCGGTTGCGTCTGCGTGCCTCCGAGGCACCGACGACCGGCTTCCGCGGGTTCACCCTCTCCCTCGTGGTGTCCCAGCCGGCCGGCGTACGCGCCCTGTTCGACGCCGCCGTGGCCGCCGGTGCCGCGGTGCTCAAGCCCGCCGCGAAGTCCCTGTGGGGCTACGGCGGCGTCGTACGGGCCCCCGACGGGACGGTCTGGCAGCTCGTGTCGTCCGCCAAGAAGGACACCGGCCCGGCGACCGGGCGGGTCGACGACATCGTGCTCCTGCTCGGCGTGGCGGATGTGGCCGCGAGCAAGCGGTTCCACGTCGGCCACGGCCTCGCCGTCGCCAAGAGCTTCGGCGGCAAGTACGTCGAGTTCGCCTCCGGGCCGGACACCGTCAAGCTGGCCCTCTACAAGCGCCGCGCCCTGGCCAAGGTCGCCGGTGTCGCCCCCGACGGCACCGGCTCCCACCGGATCGCGATCGGCAGCGCCGCCGGGCCGTTCACCGACCCGGACGGCTTCGTCTGGGAGGCCGTGTCGCCGGCCGCGGCGGGCGGGCCTCAGAAGACCAGGCACACATAGCCGTCGCTCTCGCCGATGCCGATCCGGCCCACCGGCGGCACCAGCGCGGGATCGGGCTGCCCGTACGCGGCCACCGCGCACGCCGGGTCACCCACCGCACCGGCGGCGGCCATCCGCCGCGCGGCCGCCACGGCGACGGGGGAGGTGTACCACGTCGTACCGGCGGACGGGACGGGGGTGGGGATGGGCGTGGGGGCGGGTGTGCGTGACGCGGGATTCGTCCGTGCGGGTGTCGGTGCGGGCGCGCTCGTGGCCGGCGCCGGCGTGCCCGGCGTGTGTCCCGGCGTGGGTGTACCGGGGGTCCGTACCGGCGTGGAGGGCCGGGTGCTCGGTGTCCGCACCGGTGCCGTGGGGTGGGCGGTCGGTGTCCGTCCGGGTGCGGAGGGCCGGGTGCTCGGTGTCCGCACCGGTGCCGACGGGCGGGCGGTCGGTGTCCGTCCGGGGGCCGACGGCCGCGCGGTCGGTGTCCGTCCCGGTGCCGACGTGCGCGTGCCCGGGGTTCCGGGCGCCGTCGGTCTTGGTGGCGTCGCGCGTCGTGAGGGTGGGGCCGGGGTGTTCCGGGTGGTACGGGGCGTCGGTGTGGCCGGGGCGCCGGGGCGGGTCGGCCGGCCGCTCGGCGGTGCGGGCGGGCGCCCGGTGCCGGATGTCGCCGTGGGCCGGGGAGCGGGTGTCCGGGGCCTCGGCGAGGCGGGGCCCGGGGTGCGGGTCGGCGTCGGCCGTGCTGTGCTCGACGTCGCGGACGGCAGCGGTGCCAGGGTCGGCAGCGACAGGTCGGCCGAGGAGGACGGCGAGGGCTCGGGCGATCCGTCGCCGGAGTGCACCAACGCCCACACCCCGACCCCGCCGAGGATCAGCGCGGCGGTGCCGCCCGCGATCCAGGGGGCCCGCCGGGGTGGGCGTCGATGACGGTTCATGTGCCCACTGTCCACCGAAGGCCGACCGGGCGCGCGTCGGAACGGCCGCGCGATTCGTCCGGTCGGCGGTGGGTAGCGTGCGGCACCCTTCGGGGACTGGCTCGTTGTCCCTCATACGCGGTGACGAGGAGAGGCCGATGAGAAACGGGATGGGCGGCGACCACTGGGTGCTGTCCCGACTGGATTCCTGGGAGGGGGACCGCGCGCTGGCGCATCGCTACGCGGCCGACGGGGCGTTCGTGGAGGTGTCGCGCGCCGGGCTGCTGACCGCGGTGCGGGACCATGCGGAGGGCCTGGCGCGCCGGGGGGTGCGTCCGGGGGACCGGGTCGCCGTGGTCACCGCACTGCCGCAGCCGTTCGTCGCGGCGTTCCTGGGGGCGATGTGGAGGGGCGCGGTCCCGGTTCCGGTGGCACCGCCGGCATGGGGTGGCGCGGCCGGTTGGTGGGCGTCGGTGGCGTCGGCGCTGGACATGGTGTCGGCCAGGACACTCGTCGGACCCGAGGATGTGCTGCGCGCCGTGCCGGGCACAGGCATCGACCGTGTCGCCCATGCCGAGCTGCCGGTCCCGGCGACCGGCGCGGTGACGGCGCCGCGGTTCGACGCGGAGCAGGTGGCGTATCTGCAGTTCACCAGCGGAAGCACGGGACGCCCCCGAGCGGTGGCTTCGACGAGCGGCGCCCTGCTGGCCAACTGCGTGGGGATCATGCGCGACGCACTGGCGGCGGAGGCCGGACGGGACCACGGGGTGAGCTGGCTGCCGCTCCACCACGACATGGGACTCGTGGGGTTCGTCCTGGCACCGATGGCGGTGGGGGTGTCGGTCACCCTCATGACACCGCTGTCCTTCCTCCGCGATCCGCGGTCGTGGATGCGCGGCATGGCCGAGGTCGGCGGCACCATCACCGCGGCCCCCAATTTCGCGTACGCGCTCGCCGCCCGCCGGTCCGGCCCGCAGACGGTGGCCGGGCTGGACCTGACGCGGGCACGCGTTCTGCTGTGCGGGGGAGAACCGGTCAACCGGCCGACCCTGGAATCCTTCATCCGCGTCCACGAACCCGCCGGACTGCGCGCGGACGCGGTCCGGCCGTGCTACGGCCTGGCGGAGCACACCCTGGCGCTGGCCGTCTCCCCCGGCGGCCTGCGCAGTGACCGGGTGGACAGCGACGCGCTGCACCGCCGGCAGTGCGCCGTTCCCGCCGCCGCGGGCCGCCGGACGCTGGAGGTCGTCTCGTGCGGTCACCCCTTGCCGGGCCACACCGTGCGGATCACGGACGAGGCGGGGCGGCCGTGCCGCGAGCGGCAGGTGGGGGAGGTCTGGGCGAAGGGTCCTTCCGTGGCCGGTGGCTATGTGGGGGACGAATCCGTCTCGGAGCAGGTGTTCCGGGCGGACGGCTGGCTGCGCACCGGAGACCGCGGCTATGTGACCGATGAGGGCGGCCTGCACGTGGTGGGGCGGTGCAAGGACGTACTGATCGTCAACGGGCGCAACATCGACCCGCAGCGCGTGGAATGGCTCGCGGAGACGGTCGACGGAGTGCGGCCGCACGGAGCGGTGGCCTTCACCCGTCCCGGAGTCGACACCGAGGAAGTGGTGGTGCTGGCCGAGTGCGAACCGGGCCACGAACCCACGGTGGCCGACGCGGTCCGCCGAGTGGTCGCCCAGCACCTGTCCGTACCGGTCGGTGACGTGGTCCTCGGCCGACCGGGAAGCGTGCTGCGCACCACCTCGGGCAAGCCGCGCCGCCAGCAGATGCGCACGGCCTACCTCGCACAGCGCACCAGTTCGACCCGCAGATGAAACCCGCAGATGAAAGGAGTCCCGGTGCCTTCCCGTGACACGCTGTTGAGCGTACTTCAGCAGGCATGCCGGACTGTGTCCGGCCACCCCGTCCCGCCACTCGACGAGCACACCGACCTGCACACTCTGGGACTGGGCTCACTCCAGGTGATGGAAATGCTCGTCATCGTGGAACGGGAACTGGGCGTGCGCCTCATGGACACGGAGGTGGCACAGGCCCGTACGGCAGGCGAACTGTGCGACGTGATCGCGGCCTGCGGGCCCGCCGTCCAGATGCCGGCCGCCCGGACCGGCCGGTCCTCCGCGCCGGTTTCCGCAGCCGGGCAGCGGCCTGAGCGCGCCGACGTCACCGGCACCGGCCACGGCGATGCCCCGCCCCCGGCGGGGGACCGGCAGCGGGGGCTGCAGGCGGTGGTGGATCTGGTGCGGCGCACGCGGGTGGCCAGCCCGTACTTCGCTCTGCACGACGGCCGGCCCGGGGCGACCACCGTGGTCGGCGAGCGGACGATGACGATGTTCTCCGGCTTCGACTATCTGGGCCTCGGCAGCGATCCGGAGGTGATGCGCGCGGCGAAGGAGGCCATCGACCGTTACGGCACCACCGTGGCCGCGAGCCGCGCCGCTTCCGGGGAACGGCCGATCCACCGCTCCCTGGAATCGGCGCTGGCGGACTTCCTGGGGGCGGAGGCGGCCGTGGCCTTCGTCTCCGGACACGCGACGAACGTCTCGGTGCTCGGCCACCTGGCGGGCCCGCCGGATCTGATCGTCCACGACGCGCTCGCCCACAACAGCCTGGTGCAGGGAGCCGAGCTGTCCGGGGCCCGCAGACGCGTCTTCCCCCACAACGACATCGCGTTCCTGGACGAACTCCTGACCATGGAGAGGCGCCACCACCGGCGGGCGATCGTCGTGGTGGAGGGCGTCTACAGCATGGACGGCGACCTCGCCGATCTGCCGGCGCTGGTGGCCCTGCGGGAGCGGCACGACGTGATGCTGTACGTGGACGAGGCGCACAGCATCGGCGTGCTGGGGCCCGCCGGGGCCGGTGTGACCGACCACTGGGGACTGCCCGCGAGCGTGATCGACGTGCGCATGGGCACCTTGTCCAAGGCGCTGGCCAGCAGCGGCGGATTCATCGTCGGTGACACCGGCCTGATCACCCACCTGCGGCAGACCACTCCGGGATTCGTGTACGGCTGCGGCATGGCGCCCAGTGTGGCCGCGGCCGCGCACGCGGCCCTCGGCCAGTTGCGCGTGCGGCCCCGGCTCGCCGCCACCGCCCGTCGCCGGGCGGAGCTGTTCCGCACCCTCGCCCGGGACGCCGGGCTGGACACCGGCAGGAGCAGCACCGGTTCCTGTGTGGTCCCGGTCGTCGTCGGTGACGACGGGGTGGCCCTGGAACTGGCCGCGCGCCTCGGGGAACGGGGCATCAGCGTGTGCCCCTTCGTGTCTCCGGCCGTCGAACGCGGGCAGGCGCGGCTGCGCTTCTTCGTCTCGGCGCGTCACACCGACGCCCAGATCCATGACGCGGTGACCGCCACCGCGGCTCTGCTGGCGGGGACGGGCGACGCGACCGCTGACAGTCCGGTGCCTCAGACATGAGGAAACAACCCGGCCATGCCCTCCTCCAGCCCCACCTCGGGGGCGAACCCCCAGTCCCGGCGCGCCTTCCCGTCCGCGCACGTCCACCAGGGGTGAGCCAGTTCGCGCGCCTTGTCCCTCGTCAGGGCCGGGGGGACGCGGCGTAGCCGGCCGGCCGGTTCGCCGAGCAGGGCCACCGCCGCGACCGCGGCAGCCGGAACGCCGACCCGGCGCGGCGGCCGGCGTCCGAGTGCGGTGGCCAGTGCCGCGGCGAAACCCTCCCAGCTATGGATGCGGCCGTCGGAGACGTAGTACAGACCGTCGCTGCCCACCGGGCTCGTGCGCGGCGCGCGCACGGCCGCGGCCATCAGGGCAGCGCACAGATCGTCCACGTGGATCAGGCTGAAGCCGCGGGCTCCGCGACCGCAGGAGACCAGCAGCCCGGCGCGGATCATCGGCAGCACGGACGGCACCAGCAAGGGGTCACCGGGGCCGTAGACGGCCGGCGGCCGGATGACGGTGACCGGCATCCGGTCGGACAGTGCCCGTGCCGCCCGCTCGCCCGCCAACTTGCTGTGCCCGTACAGCGAGACCGGCGCGGGCACGTCCGATTCGGTGCGGGGCCGGTCGAACGCGGGCGCCGGGCCCGCGGCCGCCAGGGAGGAGCAGTGGACGAACACGGGCGGCTCGGGCCGTGCGGCGGCTTCCCGCGCGAGGCGGTGGGTGCCGGCCGCGTTGCAGTCCCAGTACGCCGTGCTCCGCCGCGCCGTGGTGACACCGCCGAGATGCACCACCACGTCCGCGCCGTCCACCAGCGCGGCCAGCCCTTCACCGGTCGTCAGGTCACCCGTGACGTAGCGGATGCCGTGGGCGGGGAGCGGGCCCGGGTCGGAGGAGGGCCGGACCAGCGCGACCACCCTGGCGCCCGCCGCGATGACGCGGTGGCACAGACGACGGCCGATGAACCCGGTCGCTCCCACCACCGCGACCTGCCTGCCCCGCCACGCCGCCTCGCCGGCGGTCGAAGAAGGCCGCTGTGGGGACGAGGGGTCCACCCGGGGACCGCGCACGGGGATCACCGGCCCGTGGCGACGGGTGCGGCCGGCACGGGCGGCGTCACGGCACGCGGAGCGACACGGGTGCGCCGGTGGAAGGTCCACAGGCTGAACGCGGCGGCGACCGCGAACCACGACAGGGGGAGCAGCAGACAACCCGGCAGCGCGGTGTCGGAGAAGCCGGCGGCGACCGCCGTCTGCATGGCGCCGTACGAGGGCAGGCAGGAGACGAAGCCGGTCTCGGCGGAGGAACTCTGCACCGGGTTCTGCAGCACGATGTCGGTGACGGACAGCATCACGATGGCGAACATCCCCTCCACCTCCCTGCGCAGCAGCGCGCCGAGGGCCACTCCGATCGCCCCGTAGGTCAGCGCGGTGGAGAACAGCGCCGCGGCCAGCAGGAAGGGCTGCCGAGGTGACCAGAAGACGCACAGCACCACAGTGGCGTACGCGACGAGAGCGATCGCCGCCAGGGACATGCAGACGACCTTCGCCGCAAGCAGGTGAACGCGGGGGAAACCGGCCATCACCAGGCGCTGGTCGAAGCTGCCGCTGCTGAAGGTGGCGGCGAACATCATGAATCCGATGATCCCGGTGATCGCGTTCATGGCACCCGTGATCTGTGTCAACTGGCTGCCGTTGGCCGCCAGCACCTCACCCGTGGCGCGCAGCCGGAAGCGCATCGCTTCGGAACCGACCGTCAGCCTGGCCAGGGTCACCCACAGCGGAACGAACACCACCATCAACGCGACGGCCAGCCGGTTGCGAGCATGCTCGACCATCGCGAACCGCGTGGCACACCCCAGCAATCGCGCGGCTCTCATCGCCACCCCGTTTCTTCCTCGGCGCCGCCGGTACCTTGTGCCGCCGGCCGGTCCCTTTCCTGCTCGTCAACGAGTCGCCCGGGGGCGAGGACACGCCGTGCGACATGACTGCGGCGCGGCTCGGGAAGCCTCGCGGACACCGGAGTAATCACCGGCCACCCGGGTCGTTGGGCATCACGAACCCCCGCTTCACCGCCCGTGCTCCGCTCGGGCGGTGACCCAGCAAGGAGAACCCCCCGTGCCCGCAGCACCGCCCGCGACCGAACCCGTGGAGATCACCGCCGTACGTACCTCCTCGGACCGCTCCGCCTTCCTGGACCTGCCCTACCGCCTCCACCGGCGCCTGCCCCTGTGGGTACCGCCGCTGCGCAGCGAGCAGCGCGACCTGCTGGACCCGCGCAGGAATCCGTTCTTCGAACGAGGAGCGGCCCAGATGTTCCTCGCCCGTCGCCGGGGCCGGGTCGTCGGCAGGATCGCCGCGCACGTCGACCCCCGTTTCGACGAGCACCACGGCCGCCCGACCGGCTTCTTCGGCTTCTACGACGCGATCGACGACGCGGCGGTCACCCGGGCCCTCACCGACGCCGCGGCCGCCTGGCTGGGCGCGCGGGAGCGGCCGACGATGGTGGGGCCCATGTCCTTCACCACCAACGACGAGTGCGGACTCCTGGTCGACGGCTTCGACCGCGAGCCGGCGGTCATGATGCCCTACACGCCCGCCTACTACCCCCGCCATCTCGAACAGGCCGGATTCACCGGGGTCAAGGACCTGCTGGCCTGGGAATTCCCGCTGACCGTCCATGAGGACCCCGGTCTGGTGCGGGCGGCCTCCCGGCTCGCCCGCGGCGGTTCCCTCACCGTCCGGCAGGTCGACCTGCGCCGCTTCACCGACGAAGCCGAACTGGTGCGCACGCTGTACAACGCTGCCCTGGGTGACAACTGGGGCGTCTGCCCCTTCACCCGGGCCGAGTTCGCCGCCCTGGCGCGCCGGCTCCGGCCGTTCGTCCATTCCGACCTGGTGGTCATCGGCGAGGTGGGCGGCCACCCCGCCGGGTTCGCCCTGGCCCTCCCGGACATCGCCCAGGCGCTGGCCGCGGCCCGCGGACGCCTGTTCACCTGCGGACTGCCGTTGGGCCTGGTCCGCTTCCTGCACGCCAAGCGGCGCCTGGACCGAGTACGACTGGCGGCCCTGGGGGTCAGCGAGGAGTACCGCGGCCGCGGACTGGAACTGCTGATGTACCTGGCGCTGTCCAAGGCGGGGCGGGCCCGGGGGATGACCACCGGTGAGGCCTCATGGGTGCTGGAGGACAACCACCCGGTGAACGCCGCCGCCTCCCGGGTCGGCGGCCGCGTCACCAAGCGCTACCGCCTCTACAGCCGTCCGCTGGCTACCGGGTGACACGTCCGCCCGGCCCGGAGTCCGGGTGCTCGTCCGGCACCAGGCAGCCCTCCTCCATGCGCCACAGCCGGTCGAACCGTTCGATGTCGTGAGCGATGTGCGAGACGACGAGCAACGTGCATCCCCCGGCCCGCAGTTCCCCGGCCAGACCCCAGAACCGGTGATAGGTCTCCCAGTCGAAGCCCTGGTAGGGCTCGTCCAGCAGCAGTAGCGGAGGCTCGTGCATCAGCGCCAGCACCACGTTGAGTTTCTGCCGGGTGCCGCCACTGAGCCGGTCGACCCGCTCCCCGCGGTACGCGGCGAACCCGAGCGCCTCCACCAGTTCGTACGCCCGGTCGAGGGTCACGAGCCCGTAGGCGGCGCGGAACAGTTCCAGATGCTGGTCCACCGTGAACGAAGCGTTCAGTACGGGCTCCTGCGGGCAGTACCCGACCCGGCCCGCGACCCGCACCGTGCCCGAGTCCGGCGCGAGGCGTCCGGCCAGGATGTTCAGGAGGGTCGACTTCCCCGATCCGTTCTCCCCGACCACTCCCGCCAGGCAGCCGCTCGGCAGTTCCAGGGCGACGCCCCGCAGGACCTCCCTCCTTCCGAACGTCTTCGCCACGTCCGTCACCTGGAGCGCCGGAGCCGACGAGGTCGCGATGTGTGCCGCGTGTGTGGATGCCATGCCCGTACAACGACGGACCGCGCCGTGCGCCACCCTTCCGGCGGGACCCGACCTGACGCGGACGAGCCCCCCCGCCGGTCCCGGCGGGGGGGGCTCGTGCACGGGGCGGGTCAGTCCGTGCCGGACTCCATCGCGGCGCGGTCGAGCAGTTCGTCGTCGCCGGAGACCTCGCCGCGCGAGGCGATGGCCTCCGCGCCGCCCTCCGGCATGCTGCCGATCAGCCCGGTCGCCGCGGCCTGGGCGGCACCGATGGCGGGGTTGGCGGTGCCGATCAGACCGATGCCCGCGTACTGCTCCAGCTTGGCGCGGGAGTCGGCGATGTCCAGGTTGCGCATGGTGAGCTGGCCGATCCGGTCCACCGGGCCGAACGCCGAGTCCTCGGTGCGCTCCATGGACAGCTTGTCCGGGTGGTAGCTGAACGCCGGGCCGCTGGTGTCCAGGATCGAGTAGTCCTCGCCGCGCCGCAGCCGCAGCGTCACCTCACCGGTGACGGCGGCGCCGACCCAGCGCTGGAGGGACTCGCGCACCATCAGCGCCTGCGGGTCCAGCCAGCGGCCCTCGTACATGAGACGGCCCAGGCGCCGGCCCTCGGTGTGGTACTGGGCGAGGGTGTCCTCGTTGTGGATGGCGTTGACCAGCCGCTCGTACGCGGCGTGCAGCAGGGCCATGCCCGGGGCCTCGTAGATGCCGCGGCTCTTGGCCTCGATGATCCGGTTCTCGATCTGGTCGGACATGCCCAGGCCGTGCCGGCCGCCGATGGCGTTGGCCTCCATCACCAGGTCGACGGCGGAGGCGAACTCCTTGCCGTTGATCGTCACCGGGCGGCCCTGGTCGAAGCCGATGGTGACGTCCTCGGCGGGGATCTCCACCTCGGGGTCCCAGAACCGGACGCCCATGATCGGCTCGACGGTCTCCACGCTGGTGTCGAGGTGTTCGAGGGTCTTCGCCTCGTGGGTGGCGCCCCAGATGTTGGCGTCGGTGGAGTACGCCTTCTCCGCGCTGTCGCGGTAGGGCAGGTCATGGGCGAGGAGCCACTCCGACATCTCCTTGCGGCCGCCCAGCTCGGTCACGAAGTCCGCGTCCAGCCAGGGCTTGTAGATCCGCAGGTGCGGGTTGGCGAGCAGCCCGTACCGGTAGAACCGCTCGATGTCGTTGCCCTTGAACGTCGAGCCGTCGCCCCAGATCTGCACGTCGTCCTCGAGCATCGCCCGGACCAGCAGCGTGCCCGTGACGGCGCGGCCGAGCGGCGTGGTGTTGAAGTAGGCCCGCCCGCCCGAGCGGATGTGGAACGCGCCGCAGGCCAGCGCGGCCAGGCCCTCCTCGACGAGTGCCGCCCGGCAGTCGACCAGGCGCGCGACCTCGGCACCGTAGGTCTTCGCACGGCCGGGCACCGAGGCGATGTCGGGTTCGTCGTACTGGCCGATGTCGGCGGTGTAGGTGCACGGGACGGCGCCCTTGTCGCGCATCCACGCGACCGCGACCGAGGTGTCGAGGCCGCCGGAGAAGGCGATGCCGACGCGCTCGCCGGCGGGAAGGGAGGTGAGGACCTTGGACATAGCAAGAGTATGCATCAACTCGCATGGTCATGCAAAGCCATACTCAACGACACACGGGGCAAAGAAAGTTGAGCAAAGCAGATCAACATCTGGTTGGATTGGGTAGATGATCTTGAGTTACCGTCCTTGAAAGGCGACCGCTGATGACTTCCGTCCTCGACTCCGGTGCGACGACGGCCCGCCGCCGTCCGGCCGGCCGCCCCGGTGTTCCGCAGGCCCACGGTCACGGTCGCGGGGGGTTGATCATGTCGAAGTCCCAGTACTCGTCCGGTGCGTCGCCCGACGCCGGCGGCAGCGGTGTGCTCCGGCTCATGGCCGACCCGCGCACCCCGGTCTTCGTCACCGTGCACACCGGCGGCCGCCGCCGCTACGGCTACTGGCAGCCGTACGACGCCCGCACCGGCCGGGGCGGGTGCTACGTCGCGCTGCCGACCGCGGTCTGCGACCGGCTGTACGACACGGGACGGATCACGCTCGGCGAGCCCCTGGTGGACCCCACCAAGACGACGTACCGGGTGCGCCCGGCCCGCACCCCGGCCTCGCCGGCCAGGGCCCGGGTCGCGCCGGTGCGCATCCCCGAGGCCCCGGTGCGGGCGTCGGCGCAGCGCCTCGCCGCCTGACGGATCACCCCGGGGGCAGCCGCCCGGTCAGCTTCCGCCAGTCCTCGCGGGCCTCCTCCAGCGCGGCCCGAGCGGCCTCGCGGCGGGGGTCCCGGCGGTTCAGCTCGCGCAGCCGGGCCAGCCGCTCCCGTGCCGTGTCCACGGCGCCGGTGTCCGCCCGCAGCTCCGCCAGTTCCGCCTCGGCCTCCTTCAGCCGTCCGGGCAGCCGGGCGCGGAAGGACCTCTCCTCGGCGATCGCGTTCTGGACGGTCACGGTGAAGTCGCGCACCCGGTCCTCGTCGTACCGCGGCTCGTCCGGGTCGGTGGCGGGCGGGGAGTGCGGGTACCTCGCCCGGTGCACGCGCCCGGTGGCGTCGACGCAGTAGACGGAGTGGTTGAGCCGTCCGGGTTCGAAGCGGACCTCCAGGTCGGCCAGCCCGATCGCACGGGTGGTCCCGGCGGACGTCCTGATCACCAGCCGGTGCCGGAACAGGGTCAGTTCCCCGAGCGCGTCCAGTCTCCGGCCGGGGCCGGGCGCGCGCAGCGCGGCGAGGTGCCGTGCCGCGTCGGCCAGTCGCTGCTCGCGCTCGGCCTCCGCGCGGGCCAGTTCCCGGCCCGCCCAGGACTCGTCCTGCTCCGACCGGCGCGCCCAGGCGCGGGCCGCGCCGCGCGCCGCCGCCAGCGCCCGCCGGCGCTCCCGGTGCCCGCGGCCGAACGCGAAGCCCCAGGCACCCGGATACCTGGCCCAGTGCCGGGCCGCCCAGGCACCCCCGCCCAGCACCACGATCAAGCCGATACCGATGACCACCACACCCGTCCCCTCCGCCGCGATGGCTCAGTCATACCGGGACCGGGCCGATCGCGGCAGAGGGCATGGGCGGACCGGAAGCCCTCCTCGCGCCTCAGCGCGCCGCCGGCTCCCGGCGCTCCGCCCGCCGCAGCGCCGCCAGGGACGGATCGAGTGCGGGCACGGCGGCCAGGAGCCGCCTGGTGTACGGGTCCCGGGGGGAGCGGTAGATCTCGTCGGCCGGGCCGTACTCGACCACGCGCCCCCCGCGCATCACCGCCAGCCGGTCGCTGACCTGCCGGACGACGGCCAGGTCATGGGCGATGAACACCAAGGCCAGGCCCAGCTCGCGCCGCAGCTCGTCCAGGAGCGCGACGACCTGCGCCTGCGTCGTCACGTCCAGCGCCGAGACGGGCTCGTCGCAGACCAGCACGCGCGGCTCGGCGGCCAGCGCGCGGGCGATGCCGACCCGCTGCCGCTGGCCCCCGCTGAACTCGTGCGGATAGCGGTCGTAGTGCGCGGCGTCCAGACCGACCCGCTCCAGCAGTTCCGCCACCCGGGCGCGGACCGCCGGGTCCCGCTCGCCCCGGGCGCGCAGCGGGTCGGCGACCGACTCGCCCACGCTGCGGCGCGGGTTGAGGGAGGAGACGGGGTCCTGGAACACCATCTGGACGTCCCGGTGGACGCCCGTCACGGCCACACCGTCGCGGCGGACCTGCCCGGCCGTCGGCTCCAGCAGCCCCACCAGCATCCGGCCGAGCGTGGTCTTGCCGCTGCCGCTCTCGCCCACCACGCCCAGCGTCTCGCCGCGCCGCACCTCCACCGACACGTCGTCGACCGCCGTGAACGCCTTCGCCCCGCGCCCGAAGACCCGGCGCAGACCGACGGCCTCCAGCACGACCGCGCCCGGTGCCGCGCCGGCCGGGGGACGCGGGCGGGGCACCTCCACCCGGGGCACCGACGCCAGCAGTCGCCGGGTGTACGTCCGGGCCGGCGACCCCAGCACGGAGGCGACCGGTCCGTGCTCGACGGCGCGTCCGTGCCGCATCACGAGGACCTCGTCCGCGCTCTCCGCGGCCACCCCCACGTCATGGGTGACCAGCAGCAGCCCCATGCCCGTCTCCCGGCGCAGGGTGTGCAGCAGGTCCAGGATCTGGGCCTGCACGGTCACGTCCAGGGCGGTGGTGGGCTCGTCCGCGACGAGCAGCTCGGGCTCGCAGGCCAGGGCCATCGCGATCAGCGCCCGCTGCCGCATGCCGCCGCTGAACTCGTGCGGCCGGGACCGCGCCCGCCGGGCGGCGTCGGGGATGCCCACCCGGTCCAGCACCTGCACGGCACGCGAGCGTGCCGCCCGCCGGGACACCCGGCGGTGCGCCCGGTACACCTCGGCGATCTGGTCGCCGACCGCGTAGTAGGGGTCGAGGGAGGACAGCGGGTCCTGGAAGACCATCGCCGCCGTCCCGCCGCGCAGCGTCCGCAGCTCCGCCTCGGACGCCGCGCCGACGTCGGTGCCGGCGACGCGGACCGTGCCGGTCACCTCGGCGCCGGTGCCCCGGTGCAGCCCGAGCAGCGCGGACGCCACCGTGGACTTGCCGGAACCGGACTCGCCGACCAGCCCGAGCGCGGCCCCCTTGGCCAGACGCAGGGAGAGCCTCTCCACCGCGCGCACCGCACCGAAGGAGACCGACAGCCCATCGACCTCGACCAGACTCATGACAGCACCGTCCTTCGGTCGGCCAGCGCGTACAGCACGTCCGCGACGGCACCCGCGAGCACCACGAAGAACCCGGTCAGCACCACCATGCCGACGACGACCGGCAGGTCGACGACGTTCACGGCGTGCACCAGTTCACGCCCGATCCCGGGCAGTCCGAACAGCGACTCGGTGAGCACCGCCCCGCCGAACAGCGACCCCAGGTCGTTGGCGTTCAGCGCGATCAGCGGACCCACCGCGCCCCGCAGGGCGTGCCGCCCCACGATGGCCCGCTCGCCGACGCCGTAGGCGCGGAAGGTGCGCACATGGTCCTCGGCGAGGGTCTCCAGCATCGCCGCCCGGGTCAGCCGCGCGTACTTGGCGGCCTCGATCAGCGCCAGCGACAGCCACGGCAGCAGCAGGTTCCACGCCCACTGCTCCGGATCGTCGCCGAACGGCACGTACTGCGGGAAGGGCAGCCACCGCAACTGGCCGCAGACCACGATCATCAGCAGCAGCCCGATGACGAACACGGGCGTCGCCCAGCCGGCCAGGGTGATCCCGGTCAGCACCCGCTCCTCCAGGCGGCCGCGCCGCCACACCGCGAGGACCCCGGCGCCCACCCCGAGCAGCAGCCACAGCACCATCGCGCCGAACGCCAGCGAGGCGGTGACCGGCAGCTTGGCCAGGATCAGCTCGGTGACCTGCTGGTCGCTCTGGTACGACAGGCCCAGGCACGGCGCCGGGCAGTGCTGCACGGACGTCCCCGTGGAGTAGTCGTGGCCGGCCAGCACGCCCTGGAGGAAGTGCAGGTACCGCGCGTACAGCGGATCGTCGAGCCGGAGCTGCGCCGCGACCTGCTGGACCTGGGCTGGGGAGCAGCGCGGGCCGCAGGTGATCTGGGCGACGTCGCCGGGAGCGGCGTAGAAGACGACGTACACGAGCACCGAGATGGCCAGCAGCGTCAGGACGGCGCCGAGGGCGCGGCGCAGGACGAAGCCGGCGAAGCCGTGCAGGGCGCTCATGCGCGTGCCTCCTTGCGGCGGCCGGTGCCGACGCCCAGCCGGGAGGCCGCCCGCGGGTCGAGGGCGCGGCGCACCCCGTCGCCGAGGACGGTCAGGGCGAGCACGGTGACGAACAGCAGCCCGGCGGGCAGCAGCAGATACTGCGGGGCCGCCTGGTACCAGACGTTCGCCGAGGTCAGCATCTGCCCCCAGGACGGGGTCGGGGGCTTCACCCCGGCGCCGAGGAAGCTGAGCGCGGCCTCGGCCGTGATGTTCACCGGGACCAGCAGCGCGGCGTAGGTGATGACCGGCGCGCCCAGCGCGGGCAGCAGCTCACGGCGGGCGATCCGCCAGGAGCCCCAGCCGCTGAGCCGGGCGGCGGCCACATGGTCGAGCTGCTTGAGGGCCAGGGTCGAGGCGCGGACGATCCGGGCGATGGTCCCCCAGCCGATCAGCCCGATCACGCCCGCGACCAGCACCGGACGCGGGAACCCGGCCGGCACGATCGCCAGCAGCGCCAGGGACATCACCATCAGCGGCAGCGCCACCACCACGTCCGTGAACCGGCTCAATGCCTGGTCGACCCACCGGCTCCCGAGCCCGGCGGCGATGCCGACGAGGACGCCGAGGGCGACCTCGACCAGCGTCGCCGCGAGCGCGACGCCGAGGGAGACCCGGGCGCCGTACACCAGCCGCGCGAACAGGTCGCGTCCGGTCTGGGGTTCGACGCCGAGCCAGTGGTCGGCGCCGATGCCGCCGAGCGCGCCGACGGGCACCCCGCCGCGAGCGGAGTCGACCAGGTCCGGGTGGTACGTGGTCGGGCTCTGGCCCTCCAGCGCGGTGAGCAGCGGAGCGGCGAGTGCGAGCAGGACGAGCAGCGCGACGGCGCCCGCCGCGACGAGGGCGGCCCGCTGCGCGCGCAGCCGCCGCCAGAACTGACGGGCCCCCGAGGCGGGGGCGAGCACCAGTTCGGTGCCCGCCTCCGCGACCTCGGAGACCACCTGGGCCTCACTCATGGAGTCACTTCACCGCGACCTGGGAGATGTCCAGCACACCGGTCCAGTCGCTGATCACGACGTTCTTGATGTCCTTGCCGTACAGCCGCTTGTAGACGGGGTGGAACAGCGGCACGGTCAGCGCCCGCTCGCCGATCTTCTTGTCCAGGGCGCCCCAGCGCTCGGCCGCCGCGTCCAGGTCGGTGAGCTTGTTGATGGCGTCGATCTCGTCGTTGACCGACTCGTCGTCGAGGAAGCCGGTGTTGAAGTTGGCGCCGTCCTTCACGATCTGCCGGCCGTCGAAGATCGGGGCGAGGAACGGGCCGCCGGACGGCCAGTCGGCGCCCCAGTGCGCCAGGAAGAACCCGGGCTCGGTCTTCACGTCGTGGATGGTGTCGGAGTAGTCGTTCTCCTCCAGACCCTCCAGCTTCACGGTGATGCCGGCCTTCTTCAGGGCGTCCTGGAGGGCGGTGGCGATCTCCGGGCCGGTCTCGAAGTCCTTGGCGTTGGAGTGGGTGAGCGTGACGGTCAGCCCGTCGGGGTGGCCCGCTTCCTTCAGCAGTTGCCTGGCCTTGGCCGGGTTCCCGGAGTCACCGGCCGGGAAGTGGTCGTAGGGCGTGTACCCGAAGGACTTCTGGTTCGGCAGATACGTCGTGGCCGGCTCGGCCAGCGACGAACCGCCCGCCGCGTTCACCACCGAGCTGCGGTCCACGGCGTACGCGACGGCCTGGCGCACCTTCGGGTCGTCGAACGGCTTCACCTCGGGGTTGAAGGCGAGGTAGTTGGTGTAGCCGAAGTGGCCGGTGCCGACCCGGGAGGCGAGTTCCTTGTCGCCGCTGACCTTGGCGAGTTCGGCCGGGCCGAGGTTGGTGTCGGTGGTGACGGCGGCGGCGTCGGCGCCCTGGGAGGCGGACAGCCGCTGGTTGATGACCGAGGAGTCCAGGCCCGAGCGGACGTCGATCCGGTCCGGGTACGCCTTGCGTTCGGCGTCCGTCTTCGCCGACCAGTGCGGGTTGCGCTCCAGGACCAGCCGTTCGCCGTCGTTCTGGTTCTCCACCACCTTGTACGGGCCCGAGGAGACGGGGTGCTTCTCGTACTCGGTGCCCTTGTCGGCGGATTTCGGCACCGGTGCGAACTGGGTCTGGGTGGCCAGGTAGGGGAACTCGCCCTCGGGCTTGTTCAGATGGAAGACGATGGTCCGCTCGTCGGGCGTCTCGATGGAGTCCAGCCCCTTGCCCTTGTCCTTGTAGGGCCCCTGGTAGTCGGCCCCGCCGATCAGCCAGTCCCGCAAGTAGGGGGCGCCGCCGGACAGTTCGGCGGCGAAGGACCGCTCGATGCCGTACTTGATGTCGGCGGCGGTGATCTCGGTGCCGTCCTCGTACTTCAGCCCTTCCTTCAGGGTGTACGTCCACACGGTGGCGTCCTTGTTGGGACGGCCGGTGTCGGTGGCGAGGTCGGGCACCACCTCGGCGCCCTCGGCCCCGTTCTCCCGGTTGCGGGTGGTCAGGGTGCGGAAGACCAGGGAGGGCACGTTGCCGCCGCCGGAGGTGTAGAGCCGGGCCGGGTCGAAGTCCTGCTGGGGGTTGGCGTTGAGGACGGTGAGCGTGCCGCCCTTGCGGGGTTCGGCGTCCGCGCCGCCGGACTTGGCATCGTTGTCCTCCGGCCCGCAGGCGGCCGCACCGGCCGTCACGATCAGGCTGACGGTCAACGCGGCGGCGGCGCGGCGCGTTCTGCGGGACGAGTGCGACATCGGGGAACGACCTCTCGGACGAGCCGCCTCGGGATCTCGGGCGGCGGTGACACGGGGGGAGACTGTCGGAGGAGTTCGCCCCGGCACGGTCGTGACGGCCGCCGGACACCGACCGGCACGCGAAGGCGCACCGGGGAATCCGGAGGAGGTCAGGAAAGGTCGAGCAACGCGACGTACGCGCCGGAGGCGGACGTCAGCGACAGAGAATGTCGGCCACGCAGAGCGGGGTCACACCGATCAGCGCCAGCTCGAAGGCGGCGCGTGCGGCGGCGTGGGCGGACGACATGGGCAGAAATATGAACGAACTTACGACAGAAGTCAAAGCGGCCGGGGTGCCGCCGCGGCCGGGGCCGGGCGGCACGGCCCCGGCCCCGGTCACACCGCGGGGTGCCCGCCCGGCGCCCCGGCGGCCTCGCGGCCGGTGAGCAGCGCGCTGACCTCGGCCGCCGTCGGGTGGATGTACAGCTCGCGCAGGGTGACCGGGGGCAGTCCGGCCCTGCGCAGCGCGCCGGACAGCTTCACCGCGAGCAGTGAGTTGCCGCCGAAGGCGAAGAAGTCGTCGTCCGGGCCGACCTGCTTGCCGAGGACCTCGCGCCACACCCGCAGCACCGGGTCGTCCGCCGGCTCTCCCGCCCCGGCGGCCTCGGCGGTCTCGGCGGTCTCGGCGGCCGGCTTCAGTCCGCTCACGTCGATCTTGCCGTTGACGGTCAGCGGCAGTTCGGGCAGCAGGGTGAAGGTGGCCGGCACCATGTACTCCGGCAGGTAGCGCGCCGCCCGGCGCCGGATCTCCTCCACCGGCACCGCGTCGTGCTTCGCCACCAGGTACGCGTCCAGGCGGACGCCGGCCGCGTCGTCGGTGTCGCCGCCGAGCACGACCGCCGCGGCGGTGACGTCGGGGTCCTCCAGCAGGACCGAGCGGATCTCGCCGAGTTCGATGCGGAAGCCGCGCACCTTGACCTGGCCGTCGATCCGGCCGAGGTGGTCCAGGCGCCCGTCCGGGCGCAGCCTGCCCAGATCGCCGCTGCGGTAGACGCGTTCCCCCGTGACCGGGTCGGGCCCGAACCGGGCGGCGGTCAGCTCCTCCTGGTTGAGGTAGTGACTGGCCACGCCCGCCCCGCCGACGTAGATCTCGCCGGGCACCCCGAAGGGCTGGACGCGGCCCGCGGTGTCCCGCACGGACACCGACCAGCCGGGCAGCGCGCGGCCCACCGACCGGGAACCGGCGGCGGTGTCGGCGGGAGTGAGCGTCTGGCTGGTGACATGCACGGTGGTCTCGGTGATGCCGAACATGTTGACCACCCGGCACCGGGTGTGCGGGTGCCGGCCGAACCAGTCCTGGAGCAGCCGCACGTCCAGCGGCTCACCGCCGAAGACCACCAGCCGCACCGCGAGTCCGGCCGGGCGCCGCAGGTCGGCCTCCTTGAGCATGGCGAACGCGGACGGGGTCTGGCTCAGGACGGTGACCCGGTGCCGTACCAGCAGGTCGTGGAAGTCCTCCGGGCCGCGGGCGACGAAGTACGGCACCACGACCAGGTGCCCGCCGGTCAGCAGCGCGCCCCAGATCTCCCACACCGAGAAGTCGAACGCGCTGGAGTGGAACATCGTCCAGGTGTCCGCCGGGCCGAGCCGGAAGTCCTCGGCGGTCGCCGAGAGCAGCGCGCCGACGTTGCGGTGGGGGACCGCGACGCCCTTGGGCCGCCCGGTGGAGCCGGAGGTGTAGATGACGTAGGCGATGTCGTCGGGGCCGGCGCCCGGGTCCGCGACCGGCGCACCGGTCAGCTCGCCGGGGTGCAGGACGCTCACCCCGTCGACGGCGGGGAAGTCCGCCGCCGAGGCGAGCACCGTCCGGGCACCGGAGTCGGTCACCGTGTGCACCAGCCGCTCCGCCGGATACGTGACGTCCATCGGGACGTACGCCGCACCGGCCTTGAGCACCCCCAGCAGGGCGATCACCAGGTCGGCGTCCCGGTCGAGGCAGACACCGACCAGGTCGCCCGGTGCCACCCCGTGGCCGCGCAGCGCGCCGGCCACCGCGTCGGACCGGGCGTCCAGCTCGCCGTAGCTCAGCGTGCGGTCCGCGTCGGTCAGCGCGGGGGCGTCCGGGCGGGCGGCGGCCACCGCGCGGAACAGTTCGTGGACGGTCGCGGCCGAGGTGCCGCCCCGGGCGGGGGTGCGTCCGGCGGCGATGATCGCGGCGGCCTCCCCGGGGTCCACCAGTTCGACGTCACCGACCCGGGTCCCGGCCGGGGCGTGCGCCAGGGCGTCCACCAGGCGGTCGACGTGCCCGGCGAACTGCCCGGCGATCACCGGGTCCAGCACCTCCTCGTCGTACCGCAGGACACCGCTGAGGGTGCCGTCCGCGTCGTACTGCCAGGCCAGGGTCACCGGGAAGACCGGTGCGAGGACGGGCCGGTAGACGTCACCGGCGCGGCCCTCGGTCAGCAGGACGCCGACCGCCGGAGCGCCGGACAGCGGCGCCCCGTCGGTGGTGCCGGCGTGCGCGGCGGCGTCGAGCAGGTCGGACAGGGCGGTGGCGGCCCCGGCCGGGAGCGTGACCGACCGCTGGGTGTCCGCCGTCTCCGGTCCTGCGGTGAGCAGTGCGAACTCGGCGTGCTCCGTCCCGCCGTAGCGGGCCAGCACGGCCGCGGTGGCCGCCACCGGCACCGCCACCGCCGCGTCCCGCGCGACCGTCGTGGTGGTCAGGACGACGGTGCCGGTGCGGCCCGCCCCGGCCGGGTCGCCCAGGCCCCAGGGCAGCTCGGGCGGAGCGCCGTGCCGGGGGCCGGCGCCGGCGGCCGGTTCGGGCAGGGTCACGGGGAGCGCCGGGTCGGTCAGGGCCGAGGCCAGTTGGTCCAGGGCGCGCCGGTCCACGGCGCGGCGGTGGGCCACCAGCACCAGGTCGGCGGCGCCGTCGGCGTACTCCAGTACGACGGCCCGCGCGACGACCGGGGCGCCGTCGACCGCGCGGCCGGCCTCCCGGCCGCGGCGCCGATGGGCGATCGTGTCACCCGCCGTGACCTCCAGCGTCTCGTCGAACAACTGAGTGCCCCGCAGCACGGGGTGACGGTCCGTCAGGGCGGCGAGGTGAGCGCGCACGGCCGCCGCGCCGGTCCCGGCGGGCAGCCGTCTGACGAGGCTGTGGCAGGCGCGGGCGGGGTCGGCGCCGAACTCGGCGCGGGCGAAGAACCGACCGCTCGGGTGACCGGCCGCGGGGACCTCCGCGACCGCTTCGCTGGAGACGGACACACGCACTCCTTCGGGTGAGGCCGGGAAGAGGGGTCAGCGGGCGGTGAACCCGGCGTCCACGGGGACCACGGAGCCGGTGACCTTGCGGGAGTCGTCACCCGCGAGCCAGACCGCGGCACCGGCGACATCGGCCGGGTCGACCAGCGAATCGGTGGCCACCGACTCCAGGTAGACGGCCTCCTGTTCCTGGTAGCTGATGCCGAGCGCTTCGGCGACGACCGCGGTCATCTGGCCGTCCATGGCCGGGTCGTCCCGGACCGGGCCCGGACACAGCGCGTTGACCCGGATGTTCATCGGCGCGTAGTCCAGCGCGGCGGCCTTCGTCAGGCCGACCAGCCCGTGCTTGGAGGCGACGTAGCCGGCGAAGTGGCGGTAGCCGACGAGACCGGCCGTCGAGGCGACGTTGACGATGCTGCCGGACCGCTGGGCGACCATGACCGGCGCCACCGCGGTGATCAGGTGCCACGGCCCGGAGAGGTTGACGTCCAGCAGGGCCCGCCACTCCTCCTCGGTGAACTCGTGCGTGGCCTTGCCCGACGGCGCCCCCACCCCCGCGTTGTTGATCAGGGCGTCGATCCGGCCGAACCGGTCCACCGCGGCCGACACGGCCGAGGTCACGGCGGAACGCGAGCGCACGTCGGCGGTGGCGACGAAGACGGCCGCGCCGTTCTTGCGGCACCGCCGCGCGGTCTGCTCCAACTGGTCGGCGGAGCCCAGGGCGTAGGGGATCTCCGGCAGGTCCTCGCCGATGTCGATGAGCACCACGTCCGCGCCCTCCTCGGCGGCCCGCACGGCGCAGGCCCGGCCGATCCCCCTGGCCGCACCGGTGATGACGACGGTCTTGTCACGCAGTCCCATGGGTGAGCCTCCTGTCGGCCCCGGTGCGGCCGGCGGCGATGGTCTCGGAGATCAGTGCGAGCAGCGGTCCCGGGTCGTCCGCCGGATACATGTGCTCACCCGGCAGCTCGGCCAGGGTGAAGCGCGCGCTGGTCACCTCCCGCCACGCGGCCACGTCGGCCCGGGAGACGAACGAGTCGTCGGCGGCGTGGATGCCGGTCGTCGGGACGTCGAGCGGGGGCCCTTCGGCCGGCCGGTAGCCCTCGTCCATGGCGTAGTCGGCACGCAGGGTCGGAATCAGCAGCTCGCGTATCTCCGGTACGTCGAAGGCGTCGTACCGGCGCCCGGTGGTCTCCTGGACGTGCCGGAGGAAGGCGTCGTCGGTCAGCGCGGACACCTCGCTGACCGGGCCGGCGGACGGCGGGCGCGCCGCGCTGACGAACAGGTGGACCACCTCGGCGCGTCCGGTGGCGGTCAGGCGCCGGGTGAGTTCGTAGGCGAGGACCGCGCCGAGGAAGCAGTGCCCGAACAGGGCGACGGGGCCTGCGTCCGCGGCTTCCAGGGCGGCCGGGAGCAGTGCGTCCGCGGCGATGTGCACGTCCCGGTACGGCTCCTCGTCCAGCAGGCGCTCCCGGCCGGGAAGCTGGAGCGGGGTGGCCACCACCCCGGTCAGGCCCGACCTGTTCCACGGGCGGAAGAAGTTCGCTCCGCCCCCGGCGAACGGCAGGCACAGCAACGGCACCCCGTCGCGCTCCGGGGTCGTCGGCTCGGTCACGGCATCGCCTCCAGGGGCGGGACTCCCGGAGGGCCGGTGGTGCCGTCCGGGGCGGATGGATGGGGGATGGCGCAATGGGCGTGGGCGTGGGCGTGGGCGTGGGCGTGGGTGCGGGCACGGGTGCGGTGCGGCGGTCAGGGGTAGGCGTAGAAGCCCCGGCCGGACTTCCTGCCCAGCAGTCCGGCCTCCACCATCCGCAGCAGCCGGGCTGGCGGCGCGTACTGCGCCTCGCGGAACTCCCGGTGCAGGGACTCGGCGATCGCGGTGACGACGTCCAGGCCGATCAGGTCGGCCAGCCGCAGCGGCCCCAGGGGGTGCGAGCAGCCGAGCGTCATGCCCTGGTCGATCACCTCGGCGGTGGCGACGCCGTACTCGACCATCCGTACGGCGCTCAGCAGGTAGGGGATCAGCAGGGCGTTGACCACGAAGCCGGACCGGTCCGGCGTACGGATCGGTGTCTTGCCGAGGGCCACCTCGACGAACTCGGTCATGCGCCGCAGGGTGTCTTCGCCGGTGAGCAGCGTCCCGGTCAGCTCCACCAGCGGCAGCGCGGACACCGGGTTGAAGAAGTGCGTGCCGACCACCCGTTCCGGTCTGCCGGTGACCATGGCCAGGCGGGTGACCGGCAGCGAGGAGGTGTTCGACGCGAGGACCGCCCGGGGGGAGCGGACCACCTTGTCCAGCGCCACGAACAGCTCGGCCTTCTGCTCCTCGTCCTCCCGGATCGACTCCACCACCAGGTCGCGGTCGGCCAGCGCGTCGAGGTCGGCGGTGAACTCCAGGCGCCCGAGCGTGGCGTCCCGCTCGGCCCCGGTCAGGGTGCCGCGCGACACGGCCCGCTCCAGCGAACCGGTCAGCCGCGCCCGCCCGGCGGGCACGGCGGCGGGCCCGGAGGCCACCACCACGACGTCCAGCCCGGCCCGGCCGCACAGCACGGCGATTCCGGAGCCCATCGTCCCGCAGCCGACGACGCCCACCCGGCGGATGCCCCCCGGCGGGCCGGCCACCCCGGTCACGCGGGCACCCCCCGCCGCGGCGGCCGGGCGCCGGCGGGACGGGCCGGCGGTGTCGGGCCGCCGTCGGCCGGTGCGGGCCGGGAGGTGTCCCGCAGCGGGGTCAGCCGGTCGGTGCCGATCCGGGCGCGGAACGCGGGGTCGGTGACCCCGAGCCCGGCGGCCGGGGCCAGGCACAGCACACCGACCTTGCCGGTGTGCCGGTTGTCCTGCACCAGCCGGGTGGCCTCGCCGATCTCGTCGAGCGGGTACACCGTCGACAGCGCGGGGGCGAGCATGCCCCGCTGCACCAGCCGGTTGCACTCGTGCAGCTCCTGCCAGTTGGCCGCGTGGCTGCCGATGATCCGCTTGAGGTTCATCCACAGGTAGCGGTTGTCGTACTGGTGCTGGTAGCCGGTGCTGGACCCGCAGGTGACGACCGTGCCGCCCTTGCGGACCACGAACACCGAGATGCCGAAGGTGGCGGCGCCCACGTAGTCGAACACCACGTGCGGGTCCTCGCCCACCTCGGCCCGGATTCGCCCGCCGAGCCGCTTGCCCAGGACGATGGCCTCCTCCGGGCTCGGGATGTGCCGGCCCAGCCCGATGTCCTGGCGGTTGACGACCACGTCGCAGCCGAGCCGGCGCAGCGCGCGGGCCTTGTCCTCGGAGCCGACCACCCCGACCGGGATGCCGCCGCCCGCCTTCACCAGTTGCACCGCGTAGGCGCCCAGGCCGCCCGTGGCTCCCCAGATCAGCACGATGTCGCCCTGCTTGATGCGCGCGCCCCGGTCGCCGACCAGCATCCGGTAGGCGGTGCTGGCGCACAGCGGTACGGACGCGGCCTCCTCCCAGGTCAGATGGGCGGGCTTGGGCACGAGCTGGTTGACCCGCACCACCGCGTAGTGGGCCAGGCCGCCGAAGTTGGTCTCGAAGCCCCACACCCGCTGCTGGGCGCCGAGCATCCCGTCGCTGTGGGTCGCGGGTTCCTGGTCGTCCACGTAGGACGGCGAGACGACCACGTGGTCGCCGACGCGCCAGTGCCGTACGCCCGCGCCGACCCGGACGACGACCCCGGCGCCGTCCGAGCCGAGCACATGCTGCGGCCGGTCGTGCCGGGCGGCGTATCCGCCCTGGCGGGCGAACCGGCGCAGGAAGTCGAAGGTGGGCAGCGGTTCGAAGGTCGCCGACCAGACGGTGTTGAAGTTGACCGAGCTGGCCATGACCGCCACCAGGGCCTCGTCCGGCGCCAGTTCCGGCATCGGCACCCGGCCGACCCGCAGGGAGCGGCGTACGTCCTTGTCGGGGGCGTCACCGAACATGCCGACGTCCTCCGCGTGCAGATGCGCGGCGAGGTATTCGCCCGGCACGTCCTCCCGGACCAGTTCGTCAGGCGAAGCGCCCGCGAGCACGGCTTCGGCTAATGCGTCCATCAGGAATTCCTTTGACCTCGGTGCGGGGCGGGCGCGGTCACCGCCGCGCGGCGGAGTCCGGCCGGAATCAGGCTTTTTCGGCGGCGCGGGCGGTGACCGGCCGCGCGTTGTCCCGATCGCCCCGGTCGGGAGGGCACGGGGCGTACCCGGAATAGGAGAAGGCCCGTTCGCGGGCCGCTGCCGGGCCATCGTGGCACAGAACCCCAGGGGGATACAGGCCCGGACCGGCGGCCGGGCGGCCGGTCATTCCGCCGTCCTTGCGGCGTCGGCGGCCGGGTCCTAGCGTGGCGTCAGCATTCCAGGGTGGCTGCGGTTGCCGGGTGTCCTGTCGACAGGACGACACCGATCTGTGCACCGAGCCCCGGCCCTGTCGATTTCCCTTTTCGAGCACCCCCGTGACGATCGAGGATGGTGGCAGTGAGCACGAACCCTTTCGATGACGAGGACGGCCGTTTTCTGGTCCTGGTCAACGACGAGGACCAGCACTCCCTGTGGCCGGTCTTCGCCGAAGTACCCGCGGGCTGGCGGGCGGTCTTCGGCGAGGCGGCCAGGACCGAGTGCCTGGAGTACGTCGAACAGCACTGGACCGACCTGCGCCCGAAGAGTCTGCGCGAGGCCATGGCGGCGGACTGAACCCGGCCCGCGGCGGACGGACCGCCGAGCGAGCGGGTGCACGCCCGGATCGACACATCGGTGGGAGAGGAAGGCTGTGGGGTGCGTCCAGTGAGAACCGCGAACAGTTACCGGCCGGCGCCGGCGGGCACCGGCCAGGATCTCGCGCAACGCGATGTGGTGCTGCCCTTCGTGGGGAAGCAGGCGCAGGTCCGGAAGACGGGGATGATCTTCTCGCGGAACCTGTCGGAGCGGTCCTGGGAGCGCATCGGGGCCAACCTGCGCGAACTCACGAACTCCTCGGCGTGGTGGCTCGGCGACTGGCTGATCTTCGGGGAGACCGCCTACGGCTGGCGGCGGTACCGCGAGGCGATCGAGCGCACGGGGCTCGACTACCAGACCCTGCGCAACTACGCGTGGGTGGCCCGGCGGTTCGAGTACCACCGCAGGCGCGACGGCCTCAGCTTCGCCCACCACGCCGAGGTGACCCGCCTGTCGCCGTCGGAGCAGGACTACTGGCTGCTCAAGGCGGAGCGGCAGAAGTGGTCGCGCAACGAACTGCGCCGGGCGGTCCGCGCCAGCCTGGCCGAGCAGACCGGCCCATCCGCGAACGGCGGCGACGAGCGGCCCGACCCATCCGCGAGCGGCGGCGACGAGCGGACCGGCCCGCCCGCGAGCGGCGGCGACGAGCGGCGCGGGACACCCGCCGCGGCCGGGGCGGCGGACCCCGGCGGACGCCGGCGGGAGGCCACCACCCTCACCATCGAGCTGTCCGCCGGCCAGCTCGCCGCCTACTCCGAGGTGGCCGCCGCCCAGGGTCTGCCCGTCGGCAAGTGGGTGACCCAGGTGCTCGACGCCGCCGATCACCGCACCGCCTGAGAGCCGGACCAGCCCCCTTCCCGTGGCCCGCCGGCGGCCCGCCCGACCGGACCCCTCCGTATCGGAGACAGTTGATGATCCTTCAGGGAAAGCGGGTCGCGCTGCCCTCGGCGCCCGTCGTCCACCAGCGGTTCGAGGCACACGCGGCGGCCACCCCCGACGCCGTGGCCGTCCGCTGCGCCGGGCGGCAGGTGACGTACGCCGAACTCGACGCGCGGGCCAACCGGTTCGCGCACCACCTCACCGCACGCGGGATCGGCCGGGGCGCGCTGGTCGGGATCTGCCTCGACTACTCGGTCGACCTGGTCGTCGCCCTCCTCGGCACGCTGAAGGCGGGCGCGGCCTACGTGCCGTTCGACCCGGCCTACCCGGCGGCGAGGCTGAAGCTGCTGCTGGGGCAGGTCCCCGGTCTCGCCCTGGTCGTCACCTCCCCGGCGACGGCCGGCCTGGTCGGGCCGGCCGTCGAGACGGTCGACCTGGAACAGCTCTCCGAGCACCTGGCGGGACTTCCGGTGACCGGCCCCGGGGTCCCGGTCACCGGGGACGACCTGTGCTACGCCGTCTTCACCTCCGGGTCCACCGGCACCCCGAAGCTGACCGCGGTGCGGCACCGCAACTGGTACAACCTGCTGAACTGGCTGACGCTCGAATACCGCCTCGACCACCGGTCCGGCAACCTGGTGGTCAGCGCCTTCGGCTTCGACCTCTCCCAACGCGCCCTGCTGACGCCGCTGTTCTGCGGCGCCACCCAACACCTCCTGGCCAGCCGGAACTTCGACCCCGCGATGGCCTACCGGACGCTGGACCGGCACGGCATCCGCGTGGTGCACTGCGCCTCCAGCACGCTCTACCTGCTGGTCGACTGGGAGACCGCGCGGGGCGGCGCGGCGCTCGCCCGCCTCGACCACGTGCTGTTCGGCGGCGAGCCGCTGCGCGTGGAGCGGATCGCGGACTGGGCCCGGCGCGAGGACAACACCTGCACGCTCCTGCACCAGTACGGCGTGGCCGAGTGCACGGACGTCGCCACCTCCTACGACCTCGCCGGCTACCGCCCCGGCGACCACGACATCGCCCCCGTCGGCACCCCCGCCCACAACACCGACATCCACATCCTCGACGAGCGGATGCGCGGCGTCGGACCGGGGGAGTACGGCGAGATCTGCATCTCCGGCGCCGGCGTCGGCGCGGGCTACCTGGGCCGCACGGGACCCGAGTCCGAACGGTTCACGACGGTCGAGATCGACGGCACACCCCGCGGGCTGTACCGCACGGGCGACCGCGGCCGGGTGAACGAGGACGGTGAACTCGTCGTCGCCGGCCGGCTGGACGCGCAGGTGAAGGTGCGGGGCATGCGCATCGACCCCGCCGACGTCGAGCGCGCGCTCGGCAGGCTGGCCGGGGTCCGGGAGGCCGCCGTGGTGGTCCGGTACACCGGCTCCGGCGACGCCGAACTGATCGCGTTCGTCGTCCCGGCCGGCGAGGAACTCGCCGAACACGACGTGCGGGTCCGCCTGCTGGAGACACTGCCGCGGAACATGGTCCCCGCGCGATTCCTCACCATTTCGCGCCTTCCGCTGAGCCCGCACGGGAAAGTGGACCGCGCGGCACTGGCCGACCGATGCGAGAACCACTACGCGGACAGCGGGGCTGTGTGATGACGACCGACCGAGTGCGCGCCATCTGGTGCCGGGAACTCCAGCGCGACGACATTTCCCTGGACGACGATTTCTTCGCCCTCGGCGGCCAGTCCGTGATCATGGCCAGAATTCAAATGGCCTACATCGAGGAGATGGGCGTCGAGGTTCCGGTGGACCAGATGTTCCTCCGTCCCACGGTGGCCTCGATTTCCGAGTACATCGAATCCACCTGACCAGAGAGGCGTCATGTACGACGTCATTGTCATAGGTGCCCGTTGCGCGGGTTCACCGGCGGCCATGTTGTTCGCCCGGCAGGGATATCGGGTCCTGCTCCTGGAGAAAGCGCGCTTCCCGCAGGACACGCTGTCCTCGCATTACCTGCACCAGCCGGGAGTGGCGCTGCTCGGCCGGTGGGGGCTGCTCGACGAACTCCGAGCCGCGGGCTGCCGGCCGATCGACCACCAGAGCTACCAGGCCCCCGGCGTCAGGCTGGACGGCTTCTCCCTGCCGGTCGACGGCCACCGGACCACGTACGCGCCCAGGCGGTTCGTGCTCGACCCGATCCTCGCCGGCGGCGCGGTGGCCGCCGGCGTGGAGTTCCGGCAGTCCTGCGCGGTCAACGACCTGGTCTTCGAGGACGGCCGGGTCACCGGGGTGCGGTACACGACACCCGGCGGCACCGAGGCGACGGACCGGGCGAAGCTGGTGGTCGGCGCGGACGGCATGCGCTCGCTCGTGGCCCGCCGGACCGGCGCGCGCAACGTCATCGAACACCCGCGCATGACCTGCACCTACTACAGCTACTGGGCCGGGGTCCCGGCACACTTCGAGCTGTACGAGCGGCAGGGCCGCTGGATCGGGGTCATCCCGACCAACGACGACCTCACCCTGATCATGACGTACTTCCCGCAGGACGAGTTCGCCACGGTCCGCACCTCGGTGGAGTCCGCCTACCTCGACGCCGTCCGCACGACCGCGCCCGAGCTGTACGAACGGATGTCGGCGGGCAGCCGGGTGGAACAGCTCTACGGCACCGGACACCAGGAGAACTACTTCCGCCAGGCGTTCGGCCCCGGATGGGTGCTCCTCGGCGACGCGGTGCACCACAAGGACTCCATCACCGCCCGCGGGATCACCGACGCCTTCCTCCAGGCCCGGTCGCTCACCGAGCACATCGGGGCCGACCTGCACGACGACGCGCGGCTCCAGGCGGCGCTGCGGCGCTACGAGGACGACCTGGAGGACACCTTCTCCGACGTCTACCAGGGCGCCCTCAACGTGGCCGAACTCAAGCCCGAGGGCCGGGCCGAGCTGCTGCGCCACCTGGTCGGGCACCAGGACCTGATCGACCGGTACTTCTCGACCCTGTCGGGCGCCTGCTCCATCGACGACTTCTACAACACCGAACTTCTGACGCTGCTCGACCAGAGCTGAGCGACGGCTCACTCCCCGGTGGTCCTGCCGATTTGGAGAAACAATGATCCCGTTGTCGTTTGCGCAGCGCCGGCTGTGGTTCGTGGACCGGTTCGAAGGCCCCTCGCCCACCTACAACGGCGCCTTCGCCCTGCGGCTGACCGGCGAGCTGAGCGTGGCGGCGCTGGAGCGCGCGCTCCGCGATGTCGTCGACCGGCACGAGATCCTCCGCACGGTGATCGACGAGGACGACGACGGTGTCCCGCACCAGCGGGTGCTGCCCGCCGACCGCCGGCCCTTCCGGCTGCCGGTCGTCGAGGCCGGTGCCGGGGACGAACCGGCGGTGGTCGACGAGGCGGCCACCGGCACCTTCGACCTGGCCGTGGACGCGCCGATCCGCGCCACACTGGTGCGCCGCGGACCGCTCCGGCACACCCTGGTGCTGGTGATGCACCACATCGCCGTGGACGGCGAGTCCTTCGGACCGCTGTTCCGCGACCTCATCACGGCCTACGTCGCCCGCCGGGAGGGCGCCGCCCCGGTGTGGGAGCCGCTCCCGGTGCAGTACGCGGACTACACGCTGTGGCAGCGGGACGTGCTCGGCGACGAAACCGACCCGGAGAGCCTGGCCGCCCGCCAGCTCGACTACTGGCGCCGTACTCTGGCCGACCTGCCGCAGCCGCTCGCCGTCCCCACCGACCGCCCGCGTCCGAAGGCGATGAGCCGCCGCGGCGACATGGTCCCCTTCTCGATCGACCCCCGGCTGCTGCGGTCGGTGGAGAAGCTGGCCGCGCGGGCGGACACCACGGTGTCCATGGTCATGCACTCCGCGCTGGCGGTCCTCCTGCACCACCTCGGCTGCGGCGACGACGTGCCGATCGGCGCACCGATCGCCGGCCGCACCGACGAGGAACTGCGGGACCTCGTCGGGTTCTTCGTCAACACCTGGGTGCTGCGCGTCGACCTCTCCGGCAACCCGACCTTCCACCAGGTCCTGGAGCGGGTACGGGACCGGGCGCTCGCCGCGTACGACAACCAGGACATCCCGTTCGAGAAGCTGGTGGAGCTGCTGAATCCCGACCGGTCCACCGCCTACAACCCGTTCTTCCAGGTGATGCTCGCCTGGCAGCCGCCCGTGCCGGAGATGGAGTTCCCCGGTCTGGAAGCGCGGGCCGAGAGGCTGGAGACCCGGACGGCCAAGTTCGACCTCTTCTTCGACCTGATCCCCGACGGCTCGGGCGGGGCGCGCTGCCGCCTGGAGTACGCCACCGACCTGTTCGACCGGGACACCGTCGAGGGCTTCGCGCACCGGTTCGTCCGCGCTCTCGGCCGGCTCACCGCCGACCCGGGGCGCCGGGTCGGCGGCGTCGACGTGCTCGACGCGGCCGAACGGGAGCGGTTGCTCACCGGGTACAACGACACCGGCACGGCGGTGCCCGAGCTGACGGTCCCGGACCTGTTCGCCCGGCAGGTGGCCCGGACACCGGACGCCCCGGCCGTCGTGTGCGAGGACCGGACCCTGACCTACCGGGAACTCGACGACCGGGCGAACGGTGTCGCGGCGGAGCTGGTCCGGCGCGGCGCCGGACCGGAAGACCTGGTGGTGCTCGCCCTGCCGCGCACGGAGGACCTGGTGGCCGGACTGCTCGGCATCCTCAAGTCCGGCGCCGGGTACCTGCCGATGGACCCGCAGTACCTCGCCGGACGCGCACGGACCGTGCTCGCCGAGGCGGCCCCGCGGTTCGCGGTCACCGACACCGCGACCTGGCGGGACCTGCGGGACCTGTCCCCGAACGACATCACGACCGTCGACCTCGACCACCGCGAGCGGTGGGCCGCCCCGCCCGAGGGGACACCGCACCGGCCGCCGCACCCGGACAACCTGGCGTACGTCATGTACACCTCCGGCTCCACGGGCCAGCCGAAGGGCGCGGCGATCACCCACCGCGGCGTCGTCAACGGCGTACGGGAGCTGGTGCGCGTCCTCGACGTGCCGCCGGGGTGGCGGATGCTGGCCGGCACCTCGGTGAACTTCGACGTCTCGGTCTTCGAACTGCTGACCGCCCTGTCCACCGGCGGCACCGCCGAACTGGTGCCCAACGCCCTGGCACTGGCCGAACGGGACGCCTGGCGGGGCCATGTGATCAGCGCGGTCCCCTCCGTGCTCGGGGAACTCGTCGGCCACCTGGAGCAGACCACCGACGTACGCACGGTCGTCCTCGCGGGCGACGTGCTCCCGGCCCGCCTGGTGCACGAGGTGCGCCGCGCGCTTCCCGGCGCACGCATCGTCAACTCCTACGGGCAGAGCGAGAGCTTCTACGCCACCACCTTCTCCCTGCCGCCGTCCGAGGAGTGGACGGACGACGCCGTCGTCCCCATCGGCACCCCGCTCGGCAACATGCGCGCCTACGTCCTGGGCCCCGGCCTCGCCCCCGTGCCGCCGGGCGTGACCGGCGAACTGTACGTCACCGGGACCTGCCTGGGCCGCGGCTACCACGGCCGCCCCGGCCTGACCGCCGAACGCTACGTCGCGAACCCGTTCGGCCCCCCGGGCGAGCGGATGTACCGCACCGGCGACCTGGCCCGCTGGAACGCCCGCGGCCACCTCGAATGCCTGGGCCGGAGCGACGGACAGGTCAAGGTACGCGGCTTCCGCATCGAGACCGCCGAGGTCGAAGCGGTGTGCCTGCGGCACCCCGGCATCAGCCAGGCCGTGGTGATCAGCCGGGAGACCCCCTCGGGCGGCCGGCGGCTCGTCGCCTACGTGGTGCACACCGGCGGGGGAGCCGTCGGCGACGACGGCGCCGGCGGCATCGGCGACGTGGCCGGCCTGGCCGGTGCCTCCGCCGGTGACCTGCGCAGGTTCGTCGCGGCCCGGCTGCCGGACTACATGGTGCCGGCGGCCTTCGTCACCCTCGGCAGCCTCCCGCTCGGCCCCACCGGCAAACTGGACCGCTCGGCACTGCCCGAACCGGAGTTCACCGGGGATACCTACCGGGAGCCGCGCACCGAGGCCGAGGCGATCATCACCGCGGCGTACGCGGACGTCCTCGGCGTGGACCGGGTCGGCGCCGACGACGACTTCTTCGCCGTGGGCGGGGACAGCCTGCGCTCCCTCCAGGTGGTCGCCCGCGCCCGCGCCCGGGGCCTGGAGCTGACCACGCGGGAGGTCTTCGAGTGCCGTACGGCGGCCCGGCTGGCCGAGGCGGCCGCCGCCCGCCGGGACCGGGTGCCCGCCCTCGCGGAGGACGACGGCGGCGGAGTCGGCCCGATGCCGCTGCCGCCGGTCGCCCGGCACGTGTTCGAGCACGGCGGCGGAACGGACCGGTTCGCCATGGCCATGGCCCTGGACCTGCCCGCCGGCCTCGACGCCGGCGCACTGGCCGCCACCCTGGACGCCGTCCTGGACCGGCACGACCTGCTGCGCGCGCACCTGGTACCCGGCGACGAACCCTCCCTCGTCGTCCGCCCGGCGGGCACCGTCCGGGCGGCCGACCTGATCCACCGGGTCCCCTGCGACGGCCGGTGGGAGGACACGCACCTGCTCGACCTCGCCGAGCGGGAACTGGACGCGGCCACCGGGCGACTCGACCCGCGGGCCGGAATCATGGCCGCCTTCGTCTGGTTCGCCACCGGGTCCGGCGCCGGCCGGCTCCTGGCCGTCCTGCACCACCTGGTGGTCGACGGAGTCTCCTGGCGCATCCTCATGTCGGACCTCGCCGAGGCATGGCAGCAGGTCCGCTCCGGCCGCACGCCCGAACTGCCCGCCGTCGGCACCTCCGCCCGCCGCTGGGCGTCGGCGCTCGCGGCCGCCGCGCTCACCCCCGAACGGGAGGCGGAACTCGCGTACTGGCGGGACCTGCTGGAACTGCCCGACCCCCCGCTGGGCACCCGGCCCTTCGACCCGGCGGTGGACGTGATGTCCACGCTCGGCACCGTACGGGTGGACCTGCCCGCCGACGTCACCGAGGCCGTACTGACCGCACTCCCCGCGGCCTTCCGGGGCACCGGCACCGACGTGCTGCTCGCCGCGCTCGCCCTCGCGGTGAACCGGTGGCGCGGCACCGACCGCTCGGCCCTGGTACGGCTGGAGGGACACGGCCGCGAGGAGGACCTCGCCCCCGGCGCCGACCTCTCCCGCACCATCGGCTGGTTCACCAGCATGTACCCGGCCCGGATCGACGTCGGCGGGATCGACCCGGCCGACGTGCTGACCGGCGGCCCCGCGGCCGGAGAGGCGATCAAACGGGTCAAGGAACAGATCCGCGCGATCCCCGACAAGGGCATGGGCTACGGACTGCTGCGCCACCTCAACCCGGAGACCGCCCCGCAGCTCGCCGAGTACCCGGCACCGCAGATCGGCTTCAACTACCTCGGCCGGATCTCCGGCACCGACGTACCCGAGCACCTGCGCGGCCACGGATGGGGACCGGCGCCCTGGTCCGCCGAACTGCTCCCGGCACCCGACCCGGACCTGCCCGCCCTGTCCGCGCTGGAGGTCAACTCCGTCGCCACGGACACCGCCGACGGCCCCCGCCTGCAGACCGCGTTCATGTTCCCCACCGGCGTACTCTCCCGCGAACAGGTCACCCGACTGGCCGACTTGTGGGTCGAGGTACTGCACGGCATGGCCGCGCACGCCACCCGCCCGGGGATCGGCGGGCTGACCCCCTCGGACGCCCCCCTGGTCCCGGTGCGCCAGGACGAGATCGACACCTGGGAGCAGCGCTACGGCAAGCTGGCCGAGGTCTGGTCGCAGGCACCGGGCCAGTCCGGCATCCAGTTCCAGGCCGCCGTCGCCGACGGCTCCTTCGACGTCTACCACATGCAGTTCGTCCTCCACCTGACCGGGCACGTGGACCCGGCGCGGATGCGGGCGGCCGGACAGGCCCTCCTCGACCGGTACCCGAACCTGCGCTCGGCGTTCCTCACCGCGGCCGGCGGCGACCCGGTGCAGGTCGTGCCGGAACACGTCACCCTGCCCTGGCGGCACCTCGACCTGACCGGCCGCACCGAAGCCGAACAGGACACGGCACTCGACCAGGCCCTCGCCGACGACCGGGCCGACCGCCTCGACCCCGCCCGGCCGCCCCTCTTCCGCATGGCCCTGCTCACCTGCGGACCGCGGCGGGCGAAACTCCTCATCACGGCCCACCACACCGTGTTCGACGGCTGGTCCTCCCCGCTGGTGTTCAAGAACCTGGTCCAGCTCTACTCCGCCACCCGCGAACTCCCGCCGGTCCGCGGCTACGGCGACTACCTGGCCTGGCTGGCCACCCGTGACCGCGAGGAGTCGGCCGCCCGCTGGGCCGCCGAACTGGCCGGCTTCGACCAGCCCACCCTCGTGGTCCCCAACGCCCCCCTCCAGGAGGAAGCCGCCGCCCTCGGACGGGTGGAAGTACCCCTGTCCATCGACAAGGGCCGCGAACTCGCCCGGCGCGCCGCGGAACTCGGCGTCACACTGAACACCCTCCTGCAAGGAGCGTGGGCGATCCTGCTCGCCAAGCTCACGGGACAGCAGGACGTGGTGTTCGGCGCCGCCGTCAACGGGCGCCCCGCGGACCTCCTCGGCTCGGAGGAAATGGTCGGCCTGTTCATCAACACCCTGCCGACCAGGGCCCACTGCCGACCCGAAGACCGCGTCGGCCACGTCATCACCGACCTCCAGAACCGGCAGACCGCCCTCCTCGACCACCACTACTACGGGCTCGCCGACATCCAGCGCGCCGTCGGACTGCCCGCCCTGTTCGACACCATCGTCGTCTTCGAGAACTACCCCGTCGACCGCGAGGGCATCGTCGACGCCAACCTCGAAGCGGGCTTCACGATCGACGCCATCCGGCCGTTCGCCGGCTCCCACTACGCCCTCACGCTCAACGCCTCGGACCCCTACCTGCGACTCTCCCTCGACTACCGGAAGAACCTCTACGAACGCGAGGCCGCGGAGCAGATCGCCGCCCGCCTCGTCCGCGTCCTGGACCAGGTGCTCCAGGACCCGACGGTGCCGGTCGCGGCCGTCGAGGTACTGGCCGAGGACGAACGGGACTGGCTGGTACGACGCGTCAATGACACGGCGCGTGCGGTGGTCGGGGGGACGTTGCCGGGTGTGTTTGAGGCGCAGGTGGTGCGTGATCCGGGTCGGGTGGCGGTGATCGGTGAGGGTGAGCGGTTGTCGTACGGGGAGTTCAACCGGCGTGCGAACCGGTTGGCGCATTGGCTGGTGGAGCGGGGTGCGGGTGCGGAGCGGTTGGTGGCGGTGCGGGTGCCGCGGTCGGTGGATCTGATGGTGGCGGTCTATGGGGTGGTGAAGTCGGGTGCGGCGTATCTGCCGCTCGATCCGGAGTTGCCGGAGGAGCGGGTGCGGCATGTGCTGGACAGTGCGCGGCCGTTGCTGGTGCTGGACGGGACGTTGCCGGAGGTGGAGGGGTATCCGGACACGAATCCGGAACGCGACCTGTCGCCGGACAACGCGGCGTATGTGATCTACACGTCGGGGTCGACGGGTGGTCCGAAGGGTGTGCAGGTGTCGCATCGGTCGATCATGAATCGGCTGGCGTGGGGGCTGGGGTATTTCAGTGTGGGTGGCGGGGACCGGGTGTTGTTGAGTACGTCGGCGGGTTTTGATGTGTCGGTTCCGGAGTTGTTCGCGCCGTTGCAGGTGGGTGGGGCT